>JAEUVM010000718.1 GCA_016787125.1 Chitinophagaceae bacterium
TCATAACGTGGCAAAATATTATGGAGTGCCTGTGGTGCTTCATACTGACCATGCGGCTAAAAAATGGCTGCCCTGGATAAGCGGGCTTATTGATGCCGGCGAACAATTTTATAAAGAAAAAGGACAACCCCTCTTCAGCTCTCACATGCTCGACCTGAGTGAAGAACCCGTTCATGAAAACATTGAAACCAGCGTGGAGTTTTTCAAACGTATGCACCCGCTTGGCATGAGTATCGAGATCGAACTCGGCGTTACCGGTGGTGAGGAAGATGGTGTGGACAACAGCGACGTGGAAAATTCAAAACTCTACACCCAGCCCGCCGATGTGGCCTACTCTTATAAAGAACTGAGCAAAGTGGGTCCGCTGTTTACCGTGGCCGCCGCCTTTGGCAATGTACACGGTGTGTATAAACCAGGCAACGTGGAACTGCGGCCCGAAATTCTGAACAACAGCCAGAAACATATCGAAAAGGAATTCGGTACTGGTCCCAAGCCCGTTTACTTTGTATTCCACGGAGGCAGCGGCTCACCGCAACACCAGATCAGGGAAGCGATCGGCTATGGTGCTATTAAAATGAACATTGATACCGACCTGCAATGGGCTTTCTGGGAAGGTGTGCTGAACAACTACAAAAAGAATGAAGGCTACCTCCAGGGACAACTCGGCAATCCCGAAGGCGAAGACAAGCCCAACAAAAAACACTACGATCCCCGTGTATGGCTCCGCAAAGGCGAAGAAGCATTTATCAAGCGCCTGGAAGTGGCTTTTGAAGATTTGAACTGCATTAATAGGAATAGCTGACCGTTGTCGGGTAACGGGTGACGGGTGTCGGTTGCCTGTTGTCAGGCTTCAAAGAACACATTGACTTATAATATTCAAGTTTTACTATAACAGGAGTCTGCTGATATTAATAATGTCAGCGGACTTTTTTTTATGCCACTACTTTAGAAGCTGCGAGCTGCGAGTTGTGAGCTATGAGTTTTGAGTTTTGAGTTTCGAGCTGTGAGTTATGAGCCATGAACTATTATCCATTATCTATTATCTATTCTCTATTCTCTATTCTCTATCATTTATCTTTGGCTTGCTAAACTCAACTACACGATTATGCCTGCTACAAACATTGCAGCACTGCTTGGCGATAAGGCTGAGTACCTGCTCTCCCATCAATCAAAGACAATAAGTAAAGAACAACTACACCTGCCTGGTCCGGATTTTGTTGACCGCATCTTTGCCGTCAGCGACCGGAATCCACAGGTATTGCGCAACCTGCAAGCCATGTATGGCACAGGACGCTTGGCCAATACCGGTTATTTATCCATCCTCCCGGTAGACCAGGGTATTGAACACAGCGGTGGCGCTTCCTTTGCCAAAAACCCCATTTACTTCGATCCGGAAAACATCATCACACTCGCTATCGAAGGCGGATGTAATGCCGTGGCCACCACCTTCGGCGGACTGGGAATGCTGTCGAGAAAGTATGCTCATAAGATCCCATTCATTGTAAAGATCAACCACAATGAGTTTCTCACATATCCCAACAAATTCGACCAGGTAATGTTTGCTTCCATCAAAGCCAGCTGGAATCTCGGTGCGGCAGCCGTTGGCGCCACTATCTACTTTGGCAGTGATGAGGCCACACGACAAATACAGGAAGTGAGCAAAGCCTTTGAAATGGCGCATGAATTGGGAATGGCCACCATCCTATGGTGCTACCTGCGCAACCCGGCTTTTAAAACAAAAGAAAAAGATTATCATGTTTCGGCCGACCTCACCGGACAAGCCAATCACCTTGGCGTGACGATAGAGGCTGACATCATCAAACAAAAGCTGCCGGAAAACAATGGCGGTTATCTTGCCCTGAATACTAAGGAATCTGCCTACGGAAAAAACGACAAGCGTATTTATGAAGAACTCACCACCGATCACCCGATAGATCTCTGCCGCTACCAGGTGGCCAACTGCTATATGGGCCGTGCGGGATTGATCAACAGCGGAGGCGCATCATCGGGTGCCGGCGATATGGCC
>JAEUVM010000081.1 GCA_016787125.1 Chitinophagaceae bacterium
CATGGAAAAACAGACAGGATGTGCTAAAAGACTTTCCAAAGGCTAAAATGATCGCTAATAACCGGGCAAGATTTGAAATTGTTCACAATACCTATCGGCTGATCGGGTATATAGATTATGATGACCAGATAGTTGAGGTGCGGTTTATTGGTACTCATACAGAATACGATCGTATCGATACTGAAACAATATAAATAAACGGTTATGAAACAGTGGTTTTTGATTGAAGACAAGAGCGGCTATGAAAAGACCATTACCCGCTATGAAGAAATACGGGATGCCAAAAAAGGCACCGAAGAACATAAAGAAAAACTTCTCCTGGCATTTCTTATAAATCAATATGAGCAAAAGCAATGGAGCCTCCCAGAGGTTGATCCTATTGAAATGATCAAAATCCGCATGGAAGATTTTGGCTATACAGCTTCTGACCTGGCCAAAGAATATGGAGACAAAGGCACCGTGAGCAAAGTGCTGAACTATAAACAGCCGCTTTCCTTAAATATGATACGCAAGTTCAGCAAGCTGCTCCGCATACCCGCCGATGCACTCACGAAGGAGTATAAGTTGCATACCTAAAGATCCCACCACCTCCTTTTTGCATAACTGCCATTAATAATCAACGGCTCACCGATCACCGGCGTGGCTACCGGCATCCCAAGCTCTTCTGCTTTTGCCATCACCCTTTTCACCGGTTCATTCCAGGCGTGCATGCTGAGACGGAACTTGGCCCAGTGTACCGGCAACAGTGCTTTGGCCCGCAGGTCGACCGCCGCCTGTGCTGTTTCTTCCGGCATCATATGTATAAGCGGCCACATGGTATTGTACTGGCCGCATTCCAGTATGGCGAGGTCAAACGGGCCGAAGCGCTGCCCTATTTCTTTAAAATGAGTATCATAGCCTGAATCTCCACCAAGATAAATGCTGAAGTCTGGCCCTTTTACTATAAAAGAAGACCATAGGGATTGTGCCCTTTTGATACCGCGGCCGGAAAAATGCCTGGCAGGTGCAGCCGTGAGTTGCATCCCATTATGAAGGCTTGTGCTTTGCCACCAATCAAGCTCGGTGATGCGGCTGTTTTCAATACCCCAGTATTTCAGGTGAGCCCCAACACCGAGTGAACAGATCACCTCTTTGCATTTTGTACGCAGCCTTCTGATCGTTTTGAAATCCAGGTGATCGTAATGATCATGTGTCAATACCAGGTAATCTATCACCGGCATATCTTCTGCTTTGTACTCATTGCTGCCGGGAAAGGCTTTTACCATAAAAGACAGTGGGGCTGCATTACCACTGAAAACAGGATCCACCAGGAAGGTCTTACCTCCCGCTTTCAGAAGATAAGAGGAATGTCCAAACCAAACGATAAGTGGCCGGTCTGCTGTTAAGGTATGCAGGTCTGTTTTTACAAAAGGTAATTTAGTTGGCGGCGCTGTATCCGGATGCTTCTTAAAAAATTCCCGCATCATTTTCCAGTAGGATACGCCTTCCGGTTTCATCGGTGTAGGCGACAGGTTTTGAAAAGCGCCTTTCTTATAATTAGGTGATTGCTGCAACTGCAGTTTGTGTTTCCCCGAAGGCAGCTTTCCTGTTATTTTCAATGACATGAACCAAGGTTTACGCTGCAAATTAACAGTAAGAGAGAGTACATCCGGTTCATTTCGGCGAAAGAACAGTTTTTACTGTTGAACAACCGGTTCTTCAGGCAGGCTGCTGAGGCGCTTCACGGCAATCTTATCCTCGCTGAGGTGAGTGATCTTTACCGGGATGGTATCTCCTTCCTTCAGCTTTTCATTTCCGGCATCTTTCAGGGAAAGCTTCGCCTGGATTTTATTATCAAAGAGGCCAAGGTATACTGCATGCGGAGAAATCCTCGTCACGATGGCATCCGCATCTATTTCATTAATAAAATGCTGCCAGGCCATTTTATATTCAGGTATAAAACTGTGACAGAATAATTCGGCCACCAGTGCATTGGGTTTCTCCAGGTTGGCCAGGCTAAAGGCAATAGCTACGTTCTCGGCAGCCTGAGCCGGTGGCATTTCCCAGGGAGATAATTTCAATGGAAATAAAATATAGCTGTTCAGCTCTTTTACAAAGTATTTGTCATCCACTTTCTTCAGGTATCCGGAAAAGCGGTTTTCCAATGCTGATTTCTGAATGAGCAGGTCAATGGCTTCGTTGTGCAGGTATTTTACATTATAAGCTGTCATTTTATCGCCCCTGTCCGAAAGGCGCAATTGAAAGCTCACCACATCACCCAGGCGAAACTGGTGCGGCTTCTTATTGATGTCATCCGCATTTATTTTGCAATTCACCGATTTCTGCTTTGCCCCCTGCCGGTATTCAATCGTGGCAAAGAATTTTTCATGATTGATGAACGAAACCTTTCCCCTGTATGTTGCCGGTTCTTTTTCCATGTAAGGCTGCAAATGTATGCCTTAACCGTGTAACGGGGTGTTGACAAGCAGGCCCCGGTTTTGTTATCCGTTCCGCAAACGCTGTTATCAGAATTCCATCTTATATTTATTTCAAAGAAATCAACATGCATTCCCGCAATCTTGGCCGTTCGGTTTTTGGTGATCCAAAAAACAGTGGCAACCTGCTGCCACCGGATGAAGCCAACTCCCTGTTACAAGAATGGGTACCCAATGAAAAACTCCGCCTTCATATGCGGCAGGTGGCCGCCAATATGAAAGCATGGGCCATTGAAAAGGAAGGAGCCGATGAGCTAACCGCCCTGAAATGGGAACAGGCCGGCCTGCTGCATGATGCGGATTGGGAAAAATATCCTGATGACCACTGCCGCATCATCGTGGAGGAATTGGAAAAAAGAAATATTGACCCTGAGGTTATCCGCTGTATCGCCTCACACGGGCCAAGGGTATTTGGGGTAGAGCCGGAAAGCCGGATGGATAAAATGATCTATGCCATTGATGAACTGAGCGGGCTCATACACGCCTACAGCCTGATGCGCCCCGAAGGATATGACGGCATGGAAATAAAAGGGGTAAAGAAAAGGCTGAAAGAAAAAACATTCGCCGCCGGTGTAAACCGGGAAGATATAACTGATGCAATTTCAAGGGCTGATATTTCACTGGAGGATCTGATACAATTCATTATTGACCACCAGAAGGATGTGGCATGACCGGTCATTTGTAAAAAAATTTTAACAATTGTTAAACCCTCCGCAACTGCCCCGGTCACAGGCCTGTTAGCAACCCCTGTACGTAAAGAGCCATTTGTCACCAAAAAATGTATGTTATGAGAAAGCTCTACGCTTTGCTTGCAGGGTTATGCCTTGCCCTTACCGCCACTTACGCTGGAACTCCCGCCCCGGATGTGGCCAATTTCACATCCATAGTTGATCATCCCAACAAAAACGTGGTTTTCACCAACACGTCCGTTCTTGGCAATGAGCCGGGAATAAGAAAGGCATTCTGGAGTTTTGGTGATGGCTCCGGTACGGTTACCGGCCCATTGCAAAGTACCCAGCATCATTACCAGCATCCGGGCACTTACAATGTTTGCCTGAAAATATACCGCTACCGGCCCAACCTGAATGATTCGGTTCTGTCGGCCCAGGTATGTAAATCAGTGGTGATACAAACCATTTGCCGGGCGGATTTTGAACGCTTGCCGGTTACCGTTTCTCCCGACGGTCATCTCGCTGTATTCAAAGCATTGCCATGGCATAATGATGAAAAGAAACCGGCAAGGATTTGCTGGGATTTTGGTGATGGAAGAGATACCTGCATACAATACCCGGCTACTTTTTCAGGCAATTATACAGTAGCTCACCGGTATACAAATCCGGGATTGTATGAAGTATGTGTGAAGATCAACTATTATGGTGGCTGTGAGGCCCGCAAATGCAAACCGGTCATCATCATCCGGCCGGATACCTGCGGTGCCGATTTTGAACGCCTGCCCGTTACCACGGCCAACCCGCTTCGGGTAAACCTGAAGGCCATTCCTTCTCATAACAACAATAAGAAGCCGGTACAGGTATGCTGGCAGTTTGGCGATGGTAATGACACTTGTATCAACTACCCCACTACCTACACCGGACTGTATGGCGTATCACACCAGTACCAGCATCCCGGCCTGTATGAAGTATGTGTAAAGATCAAATACGATGGTGGTTGCGAAGCCCGTAAATGCAGGCCAATACAAGTGGGGCGTCCCGATACCTGTGGTGCCGATTTTGAGCGGCTCAATATTTCACCGGCAGGCTCTCCGCTGTCTACCGTGTTCAAAGCATTACCTCATCACAATAACAACCGTAAACCGGCAAGAGTGTGCTGGCAGTTTGGCGATGGCCGCGACACCTGTATCAACTATCCTGAAACCTATACCGGACTGTACACTGTCGGGCATCAATACCAGCATCCCGGCTTGTATGAAGTATGTGTGAAGATCAATTACTATGGCGGATGCGAAGCCCGTAAATGCAAGCCAATACAAATTGGAAGGCCCGACACCTGTGGTGCTGATTTTGAACGGCTCAATATTTCACCGGCCGGCTCTCCGCTGACTACTATATTCAAAGCATTACCTCATCACAATAACAACCGCAAACCTGCAAGAGTGTGCTGGCAGTTTGGTGATGGACGTGATACCTGTATTAATTATCCGGAAACCTATACCGGCCTTTATACTGTAGGGCATCAATACCAGCATCCCGGCCTGTATGAAGTATGTGTAAAGATCAATTACTATGGTGGTTGTGAAGCCAGGAAGTGTAAACCGGTACAAATTGGAAGACCTGACAGTTGCCGTGCTGATTTTGAAAGAATACCTGTTACCGCCACCACCCCGCCCCATGTTGTTGGCTTCAGGGCATTACCCTGGCACAACAACGACAGAAAGCCTCAATCGATCTGCTGGCGCTTTGGTGATGGCACAGACACTTGTATCACTTATACCAACAGCTATACAGGACCTTATACAGTATTCCACAGATACATGCAGCCCGGTACTTACCAGGTTTGTGTGAAGATCAACTACTATGGTGGCTGCGAAGCCAACAAGTGCAAACCTGTGGTGGTGCCGCCGGTGGTCAGCCAGTGTCGTGTGAATTTATTTGAGATAACCCCATCCATCACCAGTCTTGTCCGCGGCTTCTTTGCCGTACCGCATTCCGTGCCCGACAGCAACAGGCCGGTACGCATCTGCTGGAATTTTGGCGATGGCACCGATACCTGCTGGATGCTGAACCCCGCATCACCGCTGCCTTCCTTGCTTATCAGGCACACTTATCCCGGTCCGGGAAATTACAGGGCTTGCGTAAGGGTATTATTCAGAAATGGTTGTGTGGCGGAAGATTGCCGCCAGGTGGAAATACGTCCCGCCACTACGGTATGTGGTGGTTTTATGACCGACTCATTGGCCGGACCAAGAACATTTAAGTTCAAAGGATTCTCTATTCACAACCCGAACGATGAACCGGTATTGTTCCGCTGGACTTTTGGCGACGGAACAAGTGCCCTTGGCCGTGAAGTAACCCATACTTATACCGCTGGAGGCAATTACGAAGTATGCCTGACCATCAAAACAAGATTGGGTTGCGAAACAAGGATCTGTAAAACGGTAAGAGTGCCGGGTAATAACACCCCTGCCCTTACTCTGAATCCCAACCCGGTTCATACCAACCTTGCGGCAACGTTCTTCTCTACGCATAACGAAGCGGTTAGCATCCGTATTCTGAACCAGAACGGTGTACCGGTGAGAAGCTACCTGCGCAATGCGGTGCTGGGAAATAACACCTGGACCTTCGATCTTTCATCGCTTACACCCGGTGTTTATTCTTTTGTGGTGCAATCGCCCAACCAACTGGCAAGCGCCATCTTTATAAAGATATAGCCAACTCTTTTCTTACGTCAGGGCTAACAAAAAGGCCGTCTCTTCCTGCAAAGGAATGAGGCGGCTTTGTTTTTGAACCCTGAAAGCAATTCTTCTCCGCTCCAGTTTGGTTTGTATTTTTAGCAGAAGAAAAAATAACACCATGAGCCTTAGCGCAACCCTGGCTGGTCAGTACCGAAAAGTATATACCGGCGGAAACTGGACCGATGTAAACCTGAACCAGGTACTTGCTGATGTTGACTGGAAAATGGCTACGGCCAAAGTGACTTCATTCAATTCAATACTTGCCCTTACGTATCATATCCATTATTTCATTCACGCCATGCTGCAGGTGCTGGAAGGCCGGCCGCTGGATGCGCATGATAAATTCAGCTTCGATCATCCTGCGGTAAACAATGAGGAAGACTGGCAGCAGTTGCAGGAAACCACCCGCACCGAAGTGCTGCAGGCTGCCGCCTTAATAGAGCAAATGCCGGAAGAGAAGCTTTGGGAAAATTTCTTTGGCGAAAAATATGGCAGCTGGTATAATAATATACAAGGCACTATTGAGCATTCTTACTACCATCTTGGGCAGATCGTTATCATTAAAAAAATGCTGAAAGCGCAGCAGCTGTAGTGCTTTTTATTTACTGCAAAAATGCCTTCATCGCCACAGTTGGTTTACCACTGTTGTCAAATGCGCCTTTGGTGTAGCCCTGCCAGTTGTTATAAGACTGAGGTTCCCAATAAAATACGCCAAGCCCTTTATTAGCGGGCAGCGATTTTGTTTTTGTAATAATATCTGCAATAAATGCCCGGCAGGCCGTTGCCTCATCCCACGGCATACCCACTTCGGCTATCATGATCTCTTTGCCATAGCGGCTTATCATATCATTCATATTTGCCAAACACTGATCGTTCCTCAGTTGCCAATCGCCTGCATTGGGGTATAATGACATTCCGATCACATCCCATTTCACACCATTAGCCTGCAAGCCGTCAAATATCCAGCGGTAGAGATTGTTGTCGTAACCGTTTGAAATATGTACGATCACTTTACTGGATGCGTTTACTGCCTTTACCGCATCATATCCTGATTTAACAAGGGCAGCAAAAGCAGCCATGTTTACCGATGCCTTGCCTGTTGGCCACAGCATACCATCATTGGTTTCATTGCCCACCTGCACCCATTCAGGAGTTACACCGTTTGTTTTTAATGCTGTCAGTACATTAAACGTATGATCATATACAGCAGCTTGCATTCCTGCCAGGTCAAGCGATGCCCATGCCGCCGGTTTTGTTTGCTGCCCGGGATCAGCCCAATTGTCGCTGTAATGAAAATCGATCATCACCCGCATGCCGAGGTTCTTTGCCCGTACAGCTTTGGCCACCACATCAGCTGTATTGTTCCAGCCGCCGGCAGGATTTACCCATACCCGCAGCCGTATGGCATTCATACCATACTGTTTCAGCAGTTGCATACATTCAGTTGCTGTGCCGGTACTGTCGTAAAAACGCATGCCTGCGGCTTCCATTTGCGTAAGCCAGCCCACATCAGCGCCGTATGCAAAGGTTGATTTCGCCGGTTGCTGTTCATTCATATCCTTATTGCAAGAGGCAGCGAGCAGGAAGGAGAATGCCAGACCGGCAAGTAAATTCTTTGCAACTGAAGCGGGCATGATCATTTTTTTATAAAACAAAAATAGCTGCCCCTGGTTAAAGAGGCAGCTATTTGTAATTGCTAAAACACTATCAGTTGATGGTCACTTTCTGAGTGTATTCGTTCAGCGTAATGGTATAGCTGCCTGTAACGGCCGGCGTATTAAAGTTACCGCCACCTTCCCATTTGATATTCCGGGTGCCTGGTGCACCGCCATCACCATTATCTTCATAATCAAAAGCACCCCAGTCGTTACCGGCCAGGAATTTGATCTCCTTGTTGGCGATCAGTGTCAGGGTAATGGTCCAGATACCGTTGCCACTGTAGGTCATCTGCGGAGAAGCGCCGGGGTTCCAGTCGGGTACACCGTTAATTCCATTTCCCACCACCCGCATTTCGGTAGCGGGGCTCATTTCGTATTTGATATTATCCACGTTGCGGCCATCCCATATTACACGGTAGCGTCCGGCTGTGGAGATATCAGGCATGTTGGCATCGTTGATCAGCATGGTGCTGCCGCTTCCGCCTGCAGAGCCATAGCTTCTTGTATTAAGCACATTGATGTCACCATTGTTCCACTGGTTATTATCAATCAGCTTCCAGCCGCCTGTGGTGAAATTGGTGATTCCCAGAAACAGGTTTTTCGCCGGTGCACCCATAGCGTAGGTGGGGAACGTGGTGGGAGGATCCCAGCCGGCGCCGGTGGCACCGCCTACAAAGCCCATTCTTCCCACCCTGATATCATACTGCATCGAAGTTCTGTCTATTGAAACACGGTATACACCAGCAGTTGTCACGCTGAAGTTGGCGCCACCCTGAACGAGTGTACCGCCACTGCCACCATAGTTTACATCCCATGAGCGGCCCTGCGTTACTTTAAACTCTGTATTGGCAGGCAGGTAAATATAAATGTAATACAGCTTGTTGTTGGCTGCAGGTCTTGTATCACGGATCAGCTCGGGAGCGGAACCTGGATCCCAGTTGGCTGCACCATTGCCGGTGGCTACCTGGTAACTGCCCGGCATATAAAAACGAAGTATCGGCAGATAGCTCTGTATCGTTACATTAACCACGTTGGAATAAGATACAGCGCCTTGTGCGGTGGTGGCTTTGATGCGGTACTCTACTTTACCACTATTGCCTCCGGGAATACCGGAGCCAAGTGCTGTTTCGTTCATTTCGCCCTGGTTCAGCCCTTTGGTAAAGAAGTTGACGCCAACCGGAATTTCCAGTGGGGCTACAAAGTTTTTACCAGCAGAATCATACTGCAGCACATAGTTTACATCGCCGGTGTAGCCATTGAAGGAACGGCTCCAGTTAAAAGCGTTTGAAGGCTGTGATGCTGTAGCCAATGCGCAGGTTACAGAAGTATTGACGGTGGTAAGTACAGAAGGATCATTGTAAGCAGTTACACTCACTTTTACCACGTTCGACAAGTAGCGTTCATTGTTGTTGCCATAAGAGGAAGTGATGCGGAAATCCAGGTTGTATGGCGTTCCCAAAGTAAATCCGTACTTGAGTAATATGCCGTTCAGTTCTTTACCGGTAAGAGATGTGCTGCGAACACCGGTAACGATCTTGGTCGTTTCCTGGCTGAAGTTTCTGCCGGCAGAATCGATCTCAAGAATGTATTTGTAAAGCGATGTATCCTGTTTGTAATCTGGATTGGTCCAGGAGAAGCTGATCACACTGCTTACAGAATCTGCCGGTGTGGGTGCCACCGATGTTTTTGAAGCGGTGAGGGTCACTGCCGTCCCATTCCCATAATACGGGAGGTCGTCAACCCTGGTACAGGCCGCCATTACAAACAGGGTGGTAACAGCCAGCGCAAGTATTTTATTTACTGATTTCATTGTATTTCGTTTTGGTTGGCGTTATTACAATTTGGTTACTGTATATCGTCCGGTCTGGAAGTTTACTTCCACCCGGTGCAGGCCTGCTCCCGGTGAAGGAAACTGCGGATCGGCATCTCTTTTTTCAAAGTCGCCTGAGAATTTGGCTGTACCGTCAAGTGCATGGTATTGGGTACTCCATACACCCTGTGCCTGTATAAGCTTGTATCCGCCGGTGGCATTGAAGTTCACATCGAGTGTGTACTTTGTTACACTTCCGCCTACACGGCTGAATTTCTGAGATACATCGTAAGGAGAAGGCAGGGGGTTGTTCCAGCCATTTGCGGTGGCATCGCCTACTATCCACAGTTGTCCGTCTGTATAGAATGGACCAGTACCGGGTGGTTCCACCACAAAATCAAGATAGGGAGTATAGATGATCTGTATCACATTTGAATAAAGCGGTACAGATTCATTTACCAGTGTTGACTTGATACGCATCTGGATGGCATGCGGCACGGAATGCTGCAATTCCATTTTTGTAAAAAATGTATTCAGGTCTTTTACGGTCAATGAAACGCTGAGATCACGGGCGATAGCCTTTTCCTGTTTTTTTGGATTGGTAAAATTGGCACCGGCTGTATCCACCTGCAGTACATAGGTTACATCCTGCGAGCTGACACCCGTGTTGAACATATAGTTAGGGTTTGTCCAGGACAAAACCAGGGCTACATTATTCTCGTTGGCACGGGTAAGCACCAGAGAGGAAGTGGATGATGCCGTCACCACGGGAGGCGTGCCGCCTTCGAAGTAAACTTTATTCTCGTCCTTTTCGCAGGACGTAAATGCACTGCTGAATACCAGCGCACCGAAAAGAAGTTTAAAAATATTTTTCATATCCGTTAGTTTAGAGTTTGTTCAGTTTAATATCCGGTGTTTTGTGAAAG
>JAEUVM010000091.1 GCA_016787125.1 Chitinophagaceae bacterium
TTGCCCATGGGCTTACATAAAGATCATGATGCCGGTGTGGTGGGACTGGTGAACTATCCCAACTTCTGGATGGATGCTGTGAGTGATTATGTATGGACCATGAAAGTAACGCCGGTAAATGCCGCCACCACCGAAGTGGAATTTTGCTGGCTCGTGGATGCGAATGCTGAAGAAGGAAAAGATTACCAGCTGAACCATCTTACCGAATTCTGGGAAATAACCGGCGAGCAGGATGGAACACTTTGTGAAAATAATTTCAGGGGAATAAAAAGCGCCGCCTACAAACCCGGTCCTTATGCCCCGGTGGAAGACCAGGTGATCAACTTTGTAGATTGGTGTGTGAAGCAATTAAAAGAAGCGCAGCAACCATAAGAACATCATTTCTTTTTTATAAAAAGAAAAGCAGCCACCGTCACCAGCGCAACGATACCCGCATTCAGCAGAAATACATTTGCCAGCGAAATATTACGGCCGAGTAAATATCCCGTCCAGTAATTACCAGCGATAGCACCAGCTCCAAAGTAAGCGGCATATAAAAGTGATTGCCCGGTGGCCAGCCAGTGTTCCTCCACCAGCTTGTTTACATACTCAACGCATACCACCCAGAACAAACTCCATGATAGGCCGTGCAGCAATTCAACCGGCAGGGTGGCGGCCGGTGTTTTGATAAAATAATACAGGGTCATCCGGATGGCAGTGGCCAGTATGGTGATGATAAGTGTTGTCTTTAATCCCAACCGTAAAATGATACGGGCTGAAAAGTAAAAAATCGGAAGTTCACATAATCCCTGGAACGACAGGCCATAACCCACGAGAGAATCGCTGGCGCCGTTTTCTTTTAAATAAGAAGAATAAAAATTCCAGATGGTGGTGGCACACAGCGAAACAAGCAGCACACAAAACAAGAGAAACATAAGCGAACGGTTCTTCAGCATGCCCCATACATTGCCATAGGCACTTGCCCCGCTTTTCTCATGTGCTTCATCGTTCAAAAAGAAACTGAAAACAAAGGCCAGGAACATGGTGATAGCCGATACAATAAAGATGACGGTGATATCCACTGCATCTATTACCTGCCCGGTGATGATGGTGGTAAAGGCAAAACCGGCAGCGCCATAGAACCGTAAAGTACCATAAGAAAATTTCGGGTTGTCTTTGGCAATGAGCAGGGCCATACTGTCTAATACCGGCTGTATGGTATTATAAAATAAAGACATGATGACGGTAATAATGATAAGCCATGCATAGCCACCATCATACAAAAAACCGGGATAACTGGCCGCAGCAAACAACGAAGAGATGAGTAATGTTTTTTTGTAGCCAAGCTTATCAGCCAGGAAACCATTCAGCGGCTGAACGATAAACATCATCAGTGGTGTGATGCTGAGGATAAAAGCTGCCTGTGTGCCGGATAAACCGAGATGAAGACAGTAGTCGTACAACTTGGGCAGCCAGGCCCCGGTGCAGCAAAACACCAGGAAGTAAACTATTCGCAAAGCAGTGACCTTGCTCATGGGCGGACAGAGGTTAATAAGGAAGCGGCCGCTTCATCCACCACCAGCCAGCCGTTGGGATGCTGCTGCATGATGCTGGCGGGAAAAGAAGAACTCACTTCACCTTCAGCCGCTTTTTTGATCACTTCAGCTTTTGCACTGCCGTTGGCCATCAGCAAAACTTTTTTTGCATTCAGCAGATGTCCCAAACCAAGTGTGATGCCTTTGCGCAGCTCCATTTTTTCAGTAAAATATTTTTGGCCAACCGTCTTAGTTGTTTCATCCAGGTCAATAACATGTGATAATAAATTGAGATCAACGCCCGGTTCGTTGAAGCCGATATGCCCGTTCATGCCAATGCCTACGATCATCAGGTCAATCCCGTTTTTTTCAGCAATGATCTTATCCATCAGCACACATTCCTGCTGAAGATCATCAGCCAGCCCGTTGAATACATGGTATTGTGATGATGGAAGTTGCAGCGGTTCAAACAGGCGGGTGATAAAGTCATAGTGGCAACTGCCGGGTGTGGCGGGACCAAGGCCGCCCCATTCATCCAATCCAACAAAGAAGAACTGTGAAATATCGGTGCCGTTGTTTTTTACTTTTTCTGTAAATAACTCACAGCAACGTTTGGGCGAATTGCCCGAAGCCACACAGATAACGGCATTTGGTTTGGCAAGCAGTTGATTATTCATCTCGTCTGCCACAAAGCCGGAGAGACTTTCATAATCGGTGAAAACTGATACTTTCATGATGCTTTTTTATAGTCTGCTATCGCAAAAAAACAGGGTTGAAAAATTTTGGATAAGATAAGAAAAACCAAGCAGTTACTGAGCTTCATCTCCATTGAAATACTGTAAATTTAAACCCCAAACACTCCCACTTTATAATCAGCAAAAAATGAGTTTGTCAGCAACATACCTGGATAAGTGCAGCGCTATCATTCAACGGGTGAGAGAGCAGGAAAACAAGTTGAAGCAGGCCGCGGAATGGTTTGCCGAAACCATCCTCGCCGGCCGGATGGTGCACACGTTTGGCAGCGGTCACAGTCGCATCATGGTGGAAGAAATGTGGCCGCGGTACGGATCTTTTCCAGGATTTAATCCCATCGTCGAGTTGTCGCTCACTAATCATAATAATGTGGTGGGAGCCAACGGGCAGCGGCAGGCCATGTTCCTGGAAAATGTGCCGGGCTTGGCCGAAAGGATTCTGCGCAATTTTGGTTTGGATAAAAAAGATTCAGCGCTGATCATCTCTTCGAGCGGATGCAATATCGTGCCGGTGGAAATGGCAGAACTGTTTCAGCAGCGGGGCATAAAAGTAGTTGCCAT
>JAEUVM010000135.1 GCA_016787125.1 Chitinophagaceae bacterium
GATGCTGAACGTAATACCATCCACACTGCTGCTTACACTTACATTGCTGCCAAGCTTTTGAAGCTCCACGGCCATTTGCTCTGCAGTGTAGTTCTTTGTATCCTCATTCATCATAGAAGCAAAGAAGCTGGCCAATCCCACTTTGGCGGTATCAAAAGCCTGCAGCAGGTGGCCGCCGGGAATGGTAATGGTGATAGTAACGGTGGGTACTTCAGCAGACTCAGTGCCAATCATCCGGACGCCGTTAGGCATATCCTTTCTCCAGAACTTCGGCACTTTCACCACAGGGTTGGGTCCGTTGCCGGGTATTTTGCTGCGGTCGAAATTGTCTTTTGCCTTGGCATATTTCAAACCGGTATAGCCATAATCCGGAGCAGCATAAGTGCCTGAGTCAATCTTGTAATTATTTTCCCGGGCAATCATCTTATCCTGGCCTTTGGGCAATACACTCAGGTACACGGCATGTTTGCCCTTGATGTAAGTGTTATACACACGCATCACATCTTCCTTCGTTACTCCCTGGTACATCTTGATCAGGTCAGCTATTTTGTTGGGGTTACCGGTAAAGGTTTGAAAAGCGGCAAGCTGCGAACATTTGCCCGATACACTCTGCAGGCCGTTTATCAGTTGCGCTTCCATACCACCTTTGAATTTGGCAATATCATCATCCGTTACACCGCGGAGCTCAAATGAATCCAATGCATTGCGGTACAATGAATCCATTGCCGCCAGTGTTTTGCCCGGAGAAGGCACCAGTTGGATAAACATCTCACCGGACAGTTCCGACAGGCTGCTGAAGGTTTGCGCCTGTACGGCAAATTGCTTTTTCAGCAATTGCTGGTAAAGCACAGAATTCTTTCCCTGCCCGAGTACCTGTGCCAGGCAGGCCAGCGCACCCATATCCTGGTGATAGTTAGGCACGGTGGGATATACCACCAGCAACAGCGGCAGGCGGGCATAATTATCAGTATAAGAAACATAGCGGTCACTTTCCAGCACAGCAGGCGGCACCTGTACCGGGTTTACCTCCGGGCCACGGGGAATAGAACCAAAATATTTTTCCACCAGCTTCACCACTTCAGCAGGCTTTACATCACCGCCTACGGTTACGGTGGCATTATTGGGACCGTACCAGCGA
>JAEUVM010000204.1 GCA_016787125.1 Chitinophagaceae bacterium
CATAACGTAAACGTAACGAATGCCCTTGCCGGTAAGGTTCCGGGTGTAAGGGTAAGCGGAAGCGGTGGTTCCTTTACAGGATCCAGTATCATCATCCGTGGTTATACCACGATGACCGGTTCTAACCAGCCCCTCTTCGTTATCGACGGTATTCCTGTAGATAACAGTGGTGGTGGCAGCCCACTGCAAAACGGACCTACTGTTTCAAACAGGCTGATAGACATCAACCCTGAAGATATTGAAAGCATGACCGTGCTGAAAGGCCCTTCTGCTTCTGTACTGTATGGTTCAAGGGGTTCAAACGGTATCATCCTCATCACCACGAAAAAAGGAAAGGCCGGCAAAAAAACAGCCATCAGTTTTTCCAGCACTTATGGTCTTGAGCAGGTAAACCGCTTTCCTGAATATCAGAACGAATATGCACAGGGTAACAGCGGCCTCTTCTCTGCTGTAGCGCAAACTTCATGGGGACCAAAGATCACCGGCCAGACCGTTACCACTGCATACGACCCCTATACCAATACTAATACCCGCACAGAACAACTCGCAGCATATCCCAATAACGTTTCGGATATGTTCAAAAACGGTATCAACTGGCAGAACAATATTGCCTTCTCCGGTGGTACTGATAAGAACACGTTCCGTTTCTCTTACGGTCATACCCGTAATACTGGTGTGCTGAAGAATAACGTGCTGACAAAGCATAACTTCTCAGTGAATGTCAGCTCTAAAGTAAATAACTACCTCACTGTTTCTGTAAGCGGTAACTATTCCAACAATGCTTCCCGCAGAACGCAGCAGGGTAACCAGCTCAGTAACCCGCTCTTCCGCGGATGGTTTACTCCCCGCAGCTACGACCTTACCGGCCTGGCTTTTGAAGATGCGGTGGGCAACCAGCGCTATCCGCTTGGTGAAGACAATCCCTACTGGACCATCAAGCACAACCGCTATCGTGACGAGATCAACCGCTTTATCGGTAACGTATCTTTCAATTTCAAACTTACCAAATGGCTGCAGGCTGATTATAAAGTTGGTACCGACGTATACTCTACTTTCCGTCATGCCTACGACCAGATCGGTGCAAGAGGCGGTGCCAATACCACAGCCAATGCAGTGGGCGGTGTAAGGGAAGTACGCAACAACTACCGCAGCCTTAACTCTAACTTTTACCTGACAGCTAATAAGCGTTTCAAAAACTGGACACTGACTGCCCTCACAGGTACTGAGTTTGTACAGATATATGCTAATGCAGCCCAGCTGGATGGTAAAGGCGTGATCGTTCGCGACTTTGAACAGCTCAACAACACCACCACTTTCAGCCCTGCTCCATCTAATGGATCGAGCAAGCAAAGACTGGTGGGTGTATATGGTGATGTATCACTCGGATACAAAAGCATCTTTACCGTAACAGGTACTGTACGTAACGACTGGTCTTCTGTATTCAAACCCGGCAACTGGTCTTACCTCTATCCCGGCGTGGTGGGTACGGTAAACTTTACCGAACTGATCCCTTCATTGAAGAGCAAAGTGGTAGAGAATATTAAGATAAGGGCCAACTTTGCTAAAGTGGGTAAGGCTGGTGATATCATCTATGGTACAGACTCTTACTTCACCGGTGCAGCTTCTGCTGACGGTTTTGGTCCTACCATCGCATTCCCCTTCAATGGCGTACAGGGTTTCACCCTTTCCAATGCTGCGGGTAATGCTCTTCTTGGTCCGGAATTTACAAAAAGCACCGAGTTTGGCGCAGACCTTTCTTTCTTCAAAGGCCGTCTGACCATCGAAGCTACCACTTATAAGCAGGTATCAACAGACCTGATCTTTTCAGTACCCAATTCAGCCACTGCAGGTATTACCTCAGTTGCCCTGAATGCTGGTGGTATCACTACAAGAGGTAAAGAACTTAACATCAACGCTGTTCCGCTGAAGTTCAAAAACTTTGAATGGAGCTTCAATGTGAATTACTCTAAATTCAAAAGCATCGTTGATAACCTGAAGGAAGGTGTTACCAATATCTTCCTCGGTGGATTCACCACTCCCAACATCCGCCTGGTGGCTGGTGAGGAGTATGGCCAGATCTATGGTAACGCTTACCAGCGTGATACCAAGACCGGCAAGATCATCGTTGGCGCCAATGGCCTGCCACTGATCACTTCTGGTGTGCAGAACATTGGTAACCCCAACCCCAAGTACCTGCTGAACATGACCAATACTTTTGCTTTCAAAGGCTTCACCTTCACTTTCCTGATGGAATACAAGAAGGGCGGTCAGCAGTACTCCAGGAACATCGCCGACCTGCAGCGTAATGGTGTGGCATTGGAAACAGCCGAGTTCCCCCGCTTCACTACCGGCACCACTCAAACCACTCCTTACCTGTTTGATGCAGTGTATGCAAACGGACAACCCAATACCACATACGTATCTGCTCAAAACTATTTTGGCAACAGTGGTAAGTACGCCGCTGCTGAAGGCTTTATTTATGAAACCACCTGGTTCCGTATCAGGGAGGCTTCAATGACCTACAACCTGCCTTCTTCCGTGCTGAGCAAAACACCGTTTGGCAGTGCAGAATTCAGCGTATTCGGCCGCAACCTGTTTTTGAATGCACCACATTACCCCCACCTGGATCCTGAGCAAAGCGCTTTGGGTATCAGCAATGCACAGGGTCTTGAATTCAACGCCCTTCCGCAAACACGTTCTATGGGTGTGGGTCTTAAGCTTAGTTTTTAATTAAAATAAACTCAGTCAAATATGAAACTCAGATATATCAAAATCGCAGTGCTTTTCACAGGAGTGGTGGCGATGACCTCCTGCAAAAAGACACTTGACATCAACTACGATCCGGACCGTCTGCCGGATACCAACAGCCCGATCGAACAATTGCTTACTTCAGCCCAGGTAAACCTTGGCTTTGAAGGAGGCAGTGACCTGTATCGCTACACCACCCTGATCATGCAGCAAATGTCTGGCGGCGCTTCACAGCCCAACCAGACCTATGAATACTACCGGCACAACATTACCGGCAGTGACATGAACAACCTGTGGAGCAGCATTCATGCCACTACATTGAGCGACCTGGAGCTGATCATCAAACAAGGTGGCGCCAGTCCTTATTATACAGGTATTGCCAAGATCCTGAAAGCGTATGAGTATTCGCTGGTGGTGGATGTATGGGGCGATGTGCCTTATTCACAAACACAGCAGCTTTCCGGCAATACTTCACCTGTGTATGATGATGATGCCACTATTTATCCCAAACTCATCCAGTTGCTGGCAGATGCTGTTAATGAGATCAATGCTTCTTCCAGCGCCCTTACTCCCGGTAATAACTCTGTTATCTATACCGGTACATGGGCTACGGTAAAAACCAACTGGATCAAACTGGCCAATACCCTGCGTCTCCGTTTGCTGTTGCACTACAGTAAGATCAATCCTACTTTCTGTGTACAGCAGATCACAGCACTGGTAAATACAGCCGGTATCCAGTTCATGGCTTCTAATGCCGACAACTTCCAGATGCGTTTTTATAATGTGGCTAACCAGCGTAACCCCATCTCTGCCTTTGAAGTAAGCAGGCCCAACTACCTGTTTGCCGATGCAAGGATGCTCAGCCTGATGGGTGCCAAGAATGACCCCCGGAGGGCTTTCTACTTTACCGATTTCCCGCTGGGTTCTGGCAGCTATGTTGGCGTATCGGCCACTGCATTGCCACCGGCACCAAACAACAACTACAGCCGTATTCACACTTTCCTTCGCGGCCCTGTTACCACACCCGCTGTAGGTACCAACTCTGCCGTGTATGCTGGCGATGCTCCGCAAAGGATGCTCTCTTATGCTGAATATTGCTTTATCCGTGCAGAAGCAGCCCTGATGGGTGCGCCGGGTAATGCTCAGACTTTCTTTACCGATGGTATCACCGCTTCCATGACGGAAGCCGGAGTTTCTGCTGCCAATATCACCACTTACCTTACTGCCAACGGCACCCTTACCGGTACCAATGCGCAGAAACTGCAGCAGATCATCGAAGAGAAATATGTGGCGCTGTTTGGTGTATCTGTAGAACCCTGGACTGACTGGAGAAGGACAGGTTATCCTTCCCTGCCACTGCCCACCAACAGTCTTACCGGCGCTATTCCAAGAACTCTTTTCTACCCGCAATCTGAGATTGACCTCAATCCGAATTGCCCGGGCCAGAAAGCAGCCAACCTGCAAAGCCCTGTATTTTGGGACAATTAATGAGAATATGCTTTTAACAAAAAGAGCCCCGGTTTTGTCCGGGGCTTTTTTTTTGCGGGTGTTGGTCGGATCTGATGAAGATGACCCCATTCGGAACGAGGACGACTTTGTTCCGAAATAGGACGACCCCGATCGTCACGAGGTACCACCTCACTTTTAGTCAGGTAGTACCTCGCTCCGGGTTAGGTACCACCTCACTTTTAGTTAGGTAGTACCTCACTTTTAGTTAGGTAGTACCTCACTTTTAGTTAGGTAGTACCTCACTCTGAGTTAGGTACTACCTCACTCTGAGTTAGGTGGTACCTAACTCTGAGTTAGGTCTTCCTGGTATAACTGTTTGATTTCCAATAAAAGGGTTAGCGCCTGGTATTTTTTACCCAAAAAAAGAAAAAACCTCCTTCCGGATCCGCTGTTGGGATGAAGAAGGAGGTTTTTGAAATGTATTAAAAAGCTGACTGGTGGTCTGGCCGGCTTCTTATTTCAGTACTTCGGCCAGTTTCTGGTCCAATTGCGGGCCACGCAATGATTCGGCGATAATTTTTCCCGAAGGGTCTACCAATATATTATACGGAATGCCCCGCTCACCAAAACCGAAGATGCCCACCACTTCGGTTTCCCAGCCTTTCAGGTCGCTTACCTGCGTCCAGGCCAGGTTGTCTTTCATCACGGCATTCATCCATTTGTCTTTCTGGCCGGGGTTGTCGAGTGATACACCGAGGATGGTGAAATTTTTTGCTTTGTATTTATTGTAGGCAGCCACTACGTTGGGGTTTTCTTCGCGGCAGGGGCGGCACCAGCTTGCCCAGAAATCTACCAGTACATATTTGCCCCTGAAGGAGCTTAGCTTTACCTGCTTGCCATTGGGATCGGGAAGGGCAAAATCAGGCGCTTCTTTTCCCACCCATTGCTGACTTTGTGCCTGCTGTTGTGCCTCCATCGCTTTTTGCTGATCGATCTGCTGTTTTACGGCCAGAATGCCGCTATGAGAGGGAAACTTTGTAGCCAGGTCATTAATAATACCGAAAACCTGTTCATTAGGATAAGGCTCCAGGTTGTAGCCGGATTTGGTGGCAGTGCCCTGATAGTTTCCAAGAATAAACATCGTGAGGGCCGGGTTGTTGCTGGCTTTCAGCGCTGCATCCGAAATTACTTTAGCCTCCTGTGCTGCTTTGGCCATGTTATTTTGTAATGGTACCAGTGCACTGTCGGCAGCACCGGACTTCATCAGGCTGTCGCCTTGTTTTGCATTGATAAAAATATCCATCAGCCTGCCATTAAAGCCCACGATAAATTCCTTCATCTGCTGACTGACGGGTGATTTTTTTACTTCATACCCGGCGGGGTTTTGCGGGTTTTCTTTTACAAAATTAATATCCAGTTGTATGGATGATACATCATTGATCACTGCCGCAGCGGGGATAGGATTGCCGTCGAGGCGGATATTGTAGGTACAGGCTTCACTGGCCGGCGCTTCCACTTTGAATTTACCACCGGCATCCAGTACAAATGAATCCACCACTTCCGGCTGCATGGTGGCAAAGGGCAGTTTTTCCAGGTAAAGCACCTTTGCAGGATTATTGGTGATCGTACCTTCCACCACCATCTTCTTATTACCGTCAGCGCTTTCCTTGCTTTTGCAGGAAGCCAATGCCGCAACGAGGAGTAAGAAGGAGAATGTTTTTTTCATCAGTATTGTTGTTTGTTATTTCAGTTTTTCGAGCAGCAGTTGATTGGTGAGTTTGGGATCTGCTTTTCCTTTTGATTGCTTCATTACCTCACCCACAAAAAGTGACAGCAGGCCTTTCTTTCCTTTTTTATATTCTGCCACTTTATCCGGAAATTTTGCGAGTACCTGTTCCACCAGTTGTTGTATAGCTGTACTGTCCGATTCCTGCAGCAGGTTTTGTGCCGCAGCAATTTGCTCCGGAGCCTGCTCAGGGTTGTTCAGCAACAGGTGAAAGATCTTTGAAGCAGCGATGGTGTGACTCACTTTACCACTGTCCACCAGTGCAATGAGCGAAGCAAGTGCAGCCGGTTGCAGGGGGAATTGCTGCATATCATTCCCGTTTTCATTCAGCCATGTTTTTACCGGGCCCAGCATCCAGTTGGCGGCGGCTTTATAATTAGTTGTATGCTGTGTAACGGCTTCAAAATAATCAGCTATGTTTTTTTCTTCTGTTAAAACAGCAGCATCATATTCAGACAAGCCAAAAGCGTTGGTATATTTTTCTATCCGTTCTTCTGGTAATGCAGGAATGGAGCGTTTTATTTTTTCGATAAACTCATCCTGCAGGCGGAATGGAGTAAGGTCGGGTTCGGGAAAATAACGGTAGTCGTCTGCATCTTCTTTATCACGGGTGGCGAAGGTGGTGCCGGTATTGGCATCAAAGCTTCTTGTTTGCTGCAGTACCTGTTCCCCGTTTTCAATAATATGGATGAGGCGCAGGCTTTCTGCTTCTATGGCCCTTTTTACATTGCGGATGGAGTTCAGGTTTTTTACTTCCACTTTGGTGCCGAGAGTGGTTTCGCCTTTGCGGCGTACAGATATATTGGCATCGCAGCGAAGGCTGCCTTCTTCCATATTACCGTCGCATATTTCCAGGTAGCGGACGAGCTTACGGATTTCAGACAGGTAGGCAAAGGCTTCATCGCCGCTGCGCAGGTCGGGTTCTGTTACGATTTCGATCAGCGGGGTGCCGGCACGGTTGTAATCCACGCAGGTATTATGTTCATCCGCATCATGAATGCTTTTACCGGCATCTTCTTCCATGTGGATACGGTTCAGCCGGATATCTTTTTGCCCTGAGGGTGTTTTGATCGTTATGTAGCCGCCCTTACAGATGGGTGTGGTATGTTGCGATACCTGGTAGCCTTTTGGAAGATCGGGGTAGAAGTAGTTTTTGCGGGCAAAATAATTATACCGTTCAATTTCACAGTGGCAGGCGAGGCCCATTTTTACGGCAAACTCAATCGCCTTTCGGTTCATTTTAGGCAGTGTGCCGGGATGGGCCAGGGTAATGGGACTGACATGGGTGTTGGGTTCTGCACCAAAAGCGATGCTGTCGCCACAGAATAATTTACTGGCTGTTTGCAATTGGGCGTGCACTTCCAGTCCTATCACCACTTCGTATTGATCCGGAATCGTCATTGGCTGGCAAAAATAGCTCATTTGAGGGGATTCGGGTGTCGGG
>JAEUVM010000206.1 GCA_016787125.1 Chitinophagaceae bacterium
TTGATCACCTGAACGCCGGATATTTTACCCTGCATCAGCTGATCGGGAGAGGTAAACACCCCTTTGTTGAAATCTTTTTCTTTAATAGAGCCGACAGAACCTGTCAGATCCTTTTTCTTGGAAGAACCGTAACCGGTTACCACCACCTCGTTCAGGTTGGCACCGGCATTAGGTACAAAGGAAACATCGATCGGGCCGCTGCCAATAGCTACCTCCTGGCGATCATAGCCAACAGAGGTAATAACTAATGTAGTGGCGCTGGAAGGTACCGAGAGACTGAAAGTACCATCTGATTTGGTAGAGGTACCGGTGCGGGAACCTTTCACCTGAACGGAAGCACCGGAAACCGGTGAGCCGTCTTTGGAGTCTGTTACCTTCCCGGTAACGGTTCTATCCTGTGCAAAAGCAGTTTGCAGGGAAAGAACGAATACCATGCTAAACAGAGCAGAAAGCAGTTTTCGTGCAGACATAAGCAATCGTTTTTTTAGAATTTATAATCAAAGTGCTAAACACAATGTCATTCGTCCTTTGTAATCAGGACTACATTTCCAGATAAGATAAGGTTCGAAAAGGCCTGACCTGCCCGCAAAATCCCGCACTTTTTATCCTAACAACTTTAAGGCCAGTGTTAAAATTTTATTAAAGCCCCATAAATTTAGGCGGATTTATGTGTTTTTGACACACTTGCGTCAAAATATTTCATTATCATTTTTCTGCAAATGTTTGCGGAAATGTTTTCGGTGGAAAAAAATGCCTGTAGTTTTACGATTAATTGAGCCAAATGGGACAAACTGCCACTTTAAAGAAAATTTCAGCCCAGCTGAACCTGAGTATTTCCACCGTTTCAAGGGCATTGAAGAACCACCCTGATATTTCAGACAAAACCAAACGGAAAGTAAAAGAACTGGCCGCCCTGATGGAATATGAGCCCAACAGCTATGCCATTAACCTTCGTACCAATAAAAGCAGGGTATTCGGGCTTATCGTACCGGATATTTCCAACATGTTTTACGACTCCTTTATTTCTGCTGCGGAAAAAGATGCCCGAAAAAGCGGCTATTCGCTGATGATCCTCCAGTCAGGCGACGACCCGCTACAGGAGGCAGAGAATCTCAAATTATGCAAACACTACCGGGTGGATGGTATCCTTATCTCGATGGCACCAAACAGCTATGCCCATGAACTGCTGATAAAATACAGGGACAATGGTATACCGGTGGTCTGTTTTGATAAAACCCCGGTCAGTGGTGATTTTGACACGGTCTGCATTGCTGATGAGGAAGCCGCAACACTGGCGGCCCACACCATTACCCGGTATAACAGAAAAAAAGTGCTGGCAATTTTCGGAAACGAAGAACTTTCTATCACAAAAAAAAGAAGGGATGCCTTTCTGAAAGTGATGGAAAAAGAAAAGAAGATCGCAACAGAGATCCGGTATTGCGCCAACTCGGCTGAAGCTAGGGAACTGACCCAACAGGCTATTACAAAAACTTCAAACCCTGATCATATCTTTTGCATGAGCGATGAAATACTGATCGGGGTAATGAAAACACTGAAGAGATCTAAACTGGCCATACCCGGTGATATTTCAATTTTATCCATGAGTAATGGTTTCATTCCAGGCTTGCTCAATCCCGAAATCACCTATATCGAAACCAGTGGTTACGAACTCGGGCACCTGGCCATGAAGCGTATGCTGGAAAACATGGATGAACAAAATCCTCCCAAGGCTATCGTGCTGCCCTGCAGGTTGGTGGAAGGTGAATCTATGTAGGTTTAAGAAATTTCACTCAACTGAGATCAAGCCTGCTGTATTTTTCGCTGGTACTGCTTTTTTACTGAATATAATTTGCCCGGCCGGTGAGAAAGGTTGGTTTCCATTTCATTCAGATCCTGCAGCCAGTCTTTTACAGAAATCTTTTTCCGGAAGTTTCTCCGGTCAAGTTCCACACCCAGTATAGATTCATACAGTTCCTGCAGTTCACGAAGTGAAAATTTTTCAGGAAGGAGGTTAAAGATGATCGGATCCTCCATTACTTTTTCCTGCAGGCGGCGCAAACTGGTATCCAGTATTTTTTTATGGTCAAATGCCAGTTTACGGATTTCGCCAAGCGAATGCCAGTGCAGCTCATTATGACTGAGCTGCAGCTTATGATTTTTTATATCAATGAGGGAATAATAAGCAATAGTAATTACCCTGCCGGAAGGGTGACGCCCTGTTTCGCCAAAAGCATGCACCTGCTCCAGGTACACATCATCGAGACCGGTACGTTCTTTCAGTATGCGGTAAGAAGCACTGTCGAGGTCCTCATCCGGGCGAACAAGATCGCCGAGTAATGAGTACAGTCCTTCAAATTCTTCAAGGTCAGATTTGATCAGCAGTACCTTCAGTTCTTTATCATCATAACCAAAAATGACACAGTCTACCGATACGGCAATGTTGAAATAATCAAGATGGCTGATCTTCTCAATTTCAGCCGTTTTTAACAGGTGCGATTTGGACATACGATCCGGCTTATTACACTTTTGATTACAAAACCAATCTTACAACAACTGACTGACTGGCAGTATTTATTTTCAGCAAATATATACCTCCCGGCAAATTTGTAACACTATTGCCTACCTGCATCGTTTGTTTTCCTCTGAATAAACGGCCCGAAAAAATTGTTTTCATCGTCTGACCGGCATGGTTCAGCAACACGATTTCAGTCTTTCCGGTTTCAGGAAGATTAAACTCCACAACAGATTCATTCCATACCGGGTTAGGAAAAATTCTTGCCTGCAGTTCATTGTTACCGGCAGTTGCACCACCGCCTGAAGTGATCACTGCATTCTGCAGGTTGCGGTTCAGGTATACCCTGTACTCACCGGGTGCCAGGCTAAGCGATTGTGCACCCCCGGTGGCAGTGATAGTGCCGCCATTCAGGTAATCATACCAGGTTCCCGCAACGGGGAACGTTACGTTGGCCGATTGTGAAGCCACATCAAAATTGCCAACCACAACGATACAGGAAGAATCGGTGGCCGTACGCACAGTAAGCCATTTGAAGCCGCCGTTCATGTTTTTCGTCACCGAAATATTATTAGCAATAAATGCATCCTTGTACCAGCCATTACTGCGAAGTTTATTCAGGCTGCTGTACACATCATACAAACGCTCACGCTGCACTTCATCTTTATAATCCCAGCGGATGGGTTTGTTGCTTGTACGGCAGTTATTATTGATAGTACCATCGGGGCAGCGGTTGATAGAATAATCATACCCCAATTCACCAAACTGCCAGATCATTTTCGGCCCGGGTGCAGTTAAGAAAAAAGCTGCTGTCATTTCTATTCTTTTCAGTGCGGTGGTAAGGTCTTTTACATTGTATGAACCCGACACATTGCCAAACTGGAGGTTTTTATACATCAGTCTTTCTTCATCATGACTTTCCATATAACTTACCAGGTGGGGATTGGCCCATCCGCGGGTGGTATGCAGGTATCCTTCAAAATTGGAATTGCTGCCGGTAGTGTAACCCATCGCCGCTTCCTGGAAGTTGAATGTATTATTTCCCCAAAGCATCATTCCGTAATTAGAAAGTTCGATCTCTTCTGTATTGTCAGCAAAATGTTCAAGTATCACATAGCTTCCCGGCGATTTTAACTGGCAGGTATCATAATAGCGCTTCCAGATAGCCACCCTGTCGGCATGATAAGCAGCCATACAGCTTTCATTGGTGGTACTTGCTCCGCATTGTGCATTTTGTGTAAATCCTTTGGAAAGATCGAACCGGAAGCCATCCAGTTTATACTCCTGCAGCCAGTGTTCTATCACCCGGCTGCTGAAATTGCGGGTGGCCAGGCTTTCATGATTAAAATCGTTGAACACATTGTACGGATGCGTGGCCGATACATTCAGCCAGGGATTATTGGCCGCAGGCTGACCCGTTGCCGCATTCCAGTACAGCGCTGCCAGCGGGTTATTGCCGGTGGTATGGTTCAGGGCTATGTCCATGATCACCGCGATACCATTTTTATGACAACTGTCTATAAATTCTTTCAACGAATTTTTCGGGCCGTAATATTTATCCGGCGCCAGGAAATAAGAAGGATTGTATCCCCAGCTTTCATTGCCGTCAAATTCATTAAATGGCATTATTTCTATAGCGTTTATGCCAAGTGTTTTAAAGTAGCTGATGGTATCACGGATCGTTTTCCAGTCGTGTGCTGCTACAAAATCCCTGGGCAGCAATTCATACACCACCAGGTTTCTTTTATCCGGACGGGTAAAGCTGTTCACGGCCCAGTTATACGCTGGCGCATTGGTTTGCAAAATGCTGACGATACCCGTGGTAAAACCGGTAGGATAAGACCGCAGACCGGGATACGTGGCCGCTGTAATGAATGCATCATTCGATGGATCAAGAATTTTTTCTGCATAAGGCTCACCCACTTTCAATGATCCGTCAACAAGGTATTGAAACGCATACTCCTGGCCCGGGGTAAGACCGGTGATGCGCAACCACCAATAGTTTCCATCCGGTGTTTTATTCATGACATAGGAAGGCTGCTCGGTCCAGTTGCTGCCGGGAAACTCGCCGATCAGCGAAACCCTTGTTTTACCGGGTGCATACAGTACCAGTGTGGCAGCAGTATTACCCGCTTCATAATTAATACCATCTCTTACTCCTGCCGGCAATGGTGCAATGTTGGGAGCGGTTGCTACAAAAAAATTAAAGCTCTCCGTTTTGGTTACAGCGCCATCTGTTGCATCCACCCGTGCGGTATGATTGCCGGCGGTGGTCAAAACCGGGTTGGCAGAAATAGTGGTAACGCCATTGGCAGATTGTATTTCCGTACCATCCAGGAACAATTTCATGTTGGATGAAATATTGGCAATAGCGGTCAGTTGAATATTATCACCCACCTGTTTGATGATGGGTTCCGGCACCGGAGTATATAAAGGCTGATAAAGCGGCGCTGAAAAACGGGTGGCGATCGTATTATCATACACTGGTATATACATATCACTTCCATCCGCATTGCGTTGCACCACCGTTCCATTTCCATTGCGGAAAAGGATAGCTATACGCAGTATGGTTTCTCCGGCAGGTACGCCGTAATAGCTCCTGATATTGGTGATGTCGAATTTCCATTTATTACCACCGAGTGATGTGGCCTGCAGTTGCGCATTCGGCACATTGAAGTTCTGGTTAAACTTCACATAGCGCCAGTTGGTCGGGCCGCTGCTTTGGTTGGTGATCACACCTGTGTGTACATACACATCGCTGGTGGGGTTGTAGTTCAGCAATCCAAGGTTGCCCTTGGAAGCATCCACCGTAATGGAGATATTATCATTGTCTTTCGGAAAGTCGGCCGTCCAGGTAAGCAACTGACCATTGGTGTTGGCTGCAAAAAAAACAGCTCCTGTAAGTAACAGCAGAATCCTTTTCATCATAGCAAGCATTTTTAGTGCACTACCGGTATGCCAGGCGGCTACCAGCAGCAAATAAGCAATTGTAAACCGAAGATAGTAATAATATGTACCTTTTACACATTAAAGCGTCATATTTTCAGGACTCCATTCACCAGCCGGTTGAAAGAAGACACCTGCTGCCAAACTTATCATGTAAATAATTGAAAATGCGGCTTTCAGCTTTTCTTCACAGGCACTAACTTTACCTGCCAACTTCATTATATGTATTCAAAGGAAGATACCCGGGAATATCAAAAACAGACGGCTGACCTTTTAAAAAAGGCCGGCAAAGGCATTTCTGCCAATGAAATTGAGGCGCTGCGCCATGTGCTCCGTTTTCATGAACACCGGTATTATATATTGAATGATCCGCTGGTGTCCGACTTTGAATACGACCAGCTTTACAAGGCCCTGGAAAAACTGGAAGCAGAAAACCCTTCCCTTATCAAACCAGATTCACCCACGCAGCGGGTGGCCAAAGACCTGACCAAAGACTTCCCCACTGTACAGCACCTGGTACCCATGCTTTCACTGGATAATTCCTACAATAGTGACGACCTCTTCGATTTTGACCGAAAAGCAAGAGAACTGACCGGTCTTCCGGTAATTGAATATTGTGTGGAGCCAAAATTCGACGGCGGCAGTATTTCTCTTATTTATGAAAACGACCTGTTGACAAGAGGCGCCACCCGTGGTGATGGTGTGGAAGGTGATGAAGTAACGATCAATGTAAAACAGATCCGCAGCCTTCCGCTTTCGGCTGCCTTTTCTTCCTATGGCATTCAGCAAATAGAAATACGGGGGGAAGTACTGATCAATAAAACAAATTTTGCCCGCTACAACGAAAAACTGGTTGAGCAGGGCTTATCCCCTCTGGCCAATCCCCGCAATGCGGCTGCCGGCACCTTACGCATTAAAGATCCGAAAGAAGCTGCCCGGCGCAACCTTGAAGCCTTTGTGTATCATGTAAGTTATTATGCATTGGAAAAAGGAAAAAAAGTTCCTGCTGAACTTACCACCCATGCCGGTTCTCTTTCCCTGCTTTGGGATCTTGGCTTTCGCAGCCCTGAAAAAGAAAAAAGAATATTCAAAGGCATTGAAGGTGTGATAAAGTATTGCGCCGAATTTGAGACCGGCCGTGACAACCTGCCTTACGAGATAGACGGTATGGTGATCAAGGTAAATGATTTTGCCCTGCAGGAAAAAATGGGCATGACCTCTCACCATCCCCGCTGGGCTATTGCCTATAAATTTAAAGCAAGACAAGGCACCACCCGTTTACTGGATGTGGAATTCCAGGTAGGCAGAACAGGTGCCGTAACCCCTGTGGCTAAACTGGAACCGGTTGGCATTGGTGGAGTTACCGTAAGCAGTATATCTGTACACAACGAAGAATACATCCGTGAAAAAGACCTGCGCAAAGGTGATAGGGTGCTGGTGGAAAGGGCCGGTGATGTGATACCGCAGATCGTAAAATCATTACCCGATGCCAGAACAGGGAAAGAGACAGCCATCGTGTTTCCAAAAACATGTCCTGTTTGCAACAGTAAATTGTTCAAGGAAGAGGAAGAAGCCGTATGGCGTTGTGTGAATATTGAGTGTCCTGCACAGGTGGTGGAGCGCATCATTCATTTTGTAAGTAAAGATGCCATGGACATCCGCGGCTTTGGTGAAGCCAATGTGCGCAAATTCTATGAACTGCAATTACTAAAAGATATTCCCGGCATTTATACACTCGACTTCAATGGCCTCAGTGGCATGGAAGGATTCGGACAAAAATCAATTGACAACCTGCAGACTGCCATTGCCAATTCAAAAAAACAACCGCTTCACCGGCTTATCTATGCACTCGGTATCCGCTTTGTTGGCGAAACCACTGCCAAAACACTGGCACAGGCAGTAAACCATCTGCTCGACTTTAAGCGTTTCTCCTTAGAGGATTTGCAAAACCTCGAAGATGTAGGACCTAAAGTAGCCGGCAGCATCCATCATTTTTTCAGCAATAAAAGCAATATAGAAATGCTGGAATTGCTCGAAAAAGCCGGTTTACAATTAAAAAATGAGAAGAAACAATTAGTAACAGGCGGTAATCTCACTGGTCAAACCTTCCTCTTCACCGGTACATTACCCACACTTAAAAGAAGTGAAGCAGAAGCTATTGCAGAAGAGAATGGCGGACAAATTCTCAGCGGTGTAAGCGCCAAGCTCAATTACCTCGTGGTGGGCGAGGATGCAGGAAGCAAACTGGAGAAAGCAAAAAAAATCAATACGGTCAAAATAATTTCAGAAGCCGAGTTCCTTCAACTCACCGGTAAAAAATAATAATCGGCTGTTACTCTTTTTTACTACAAGTTTTTTAACTTAGTAGACAACTGTCTGCTTTGATAACCTTCCGCGTACCAATGTTATTCATCGCTGCCCGTTCCTGATTTTTGTAAACCTTATTTTATGGTAAATAAACTGGCCGGTGAAACCTGGAAGCAATTAATATTTCCGGGATGGCGGCAACTCCGAAACAAGTACGCAGTGTCCGACAAAGGACGTATAGCAAGTTATAAGAAAGACATTCTGAAAGAAGGAAAGATTCTCAGCGGTTCCCTGACCACCGGTTACCGCACACTGAACCTGCACCGGCCCGACAATAAAGGCACCCTGTACCTGCACCGGGAAATGGCAAAGTTGTTTTTGAAAAAACCCTCACCTCTTCACAAATATGTGATACATAAAAACCATAAGAAGCTTGATAATAATATCAGGAACCTTCAATGGGTTACACTTGATCAGATGATACAGCATCAGCAGGGAAGCCCGGCCAAAATAGCTTACAAAGAAAAACAGGCTAATAGAACAGAAGGGTTAAAACTAACCGCTTCCCAGGTTAAAAAAATAAAAGGTATCCTGAGCACTAAAAACAGGAACATCACCATCCGCCAGCTGGCTATCAACTACGGTGTAAGCGAGATGACCATGTACCGCATCAAAAGCGGCGAGAACTGGGGCCGCATCTGATTTTAACAGTTAACTGTGACGAAGCACTTTTATCTTCATAGACATTTATGTGTATGAAAAAACTGCTTATCCTTTTGCTCACCGCCTGTTGTTTCCTTTCTGTTCCTGCACAAGAGAACAACCGACTGAAAAATATTGTATTTGAAGGGGCCGGTATCCGTGGTATTGGGTACAGCGGCGCTATCAGTGAACTGGAGAATAATGGTCTGCTCCGTGGAGTGGAAAACGTAGCAGGTACTTCTGCCGGGGCCATTACGGCATTGGTGGTGGCATTGGGCTATTCCCCTGGTGAAATAAAGAACATCATTACCGGAACAGATTTCAAAAAGTTCAACGACGGCCGTTATCTCTTTGCCGGCGGTTTTAACCGCATGAATAAATTCTTCGGCTGGTATCGCGGTAAAGGTTTTGAGCACTGGATTGAGCAGCTTATCAAACAAAAGACTGGCAACGGCAATATTACTTTTCGCCAAATGAATGATATGGGATTGAAAGACCTTTATGTAACCGGCACCTGTATCAACAAACAGCAGCTCGTTGTCTTTTCACGACACACTTATCCTGATATGCCTGTTAAAGATGCCGTCAGAATATCCATGAGCATACCGCTGTACTTTGAAGCCGTTTTTATAGATAAGCAGGGAAAAGTGATACATCATCCGAAAAATAAAGAAGGGCTCAACATTATGGTGGATGGCGGCTTTACCGGCAATTTTCCCATCTGGCTGTTCGACTCACTGCCCGGCACCCGTACCTCGACTATCGGCTTCCGGATAGACCGGGATGAACAGATCCTTAACGATCAGACTTCCGGCGGGCTGGCGCCATTCGAAGTAAAAAATATCAGTCAGTATGTTTCCGCTCTTTACAACCTTACCATCGAAAACCTGAACCGGCAACAACTTACAGCCGCCGACTGGCAGCGGACCGTTTCCATCAGTGATGGAAAAATTGCACCACGCATACGTCGTTTATCAGAAAAAGAAATCAGCACCCTCATTGAAAACGGCAGACAGGCAACTAAAGATTTCTTGGTAAATTGGGCCAAACTTTCTCCCGATGCTCCAGCCCTCAACCATTAAGTTTCTCAAGGACCTTAAAAAGAATAACAACAAACCCTGGTTTGATAAAAACAGAACGGTATATGAGGCCGCCAAACAGGATTTTGCCGCTTTTATTCAACAGGTGATCAATACACACAGTAAAAAAGACGAAGGACTGAAGAACCTCCTTGCTAAAGATTGCATGTTCCGCATCAACAGGGATGTACGTTTTTCCAAAGACAAATCACCTTACAAAACCAATCTCGGGGCCAGCATCAACCAGGGCGGTAAAAAAGCATGGAACTATGCCGGCTATTATTTTCACCTGGAGCCGGGCGGCTGTTTTGCCGGAGGCGGTCTGTACATGCCCCCACCTGAAGAATTGAAAAAAGTGAGACAGGAAATTGACTACAACTTCGCCGACTTTAAGAAGATCATTTCTTCCAAAAAATTCAAAGCGCTGTACGGCGATCTTGATCAAAGCGCTGAATACAAACTGAGCCGTGTACCAAAAGGATATGAACCAGATAATCCTGCTGCTGAATACCTGAAACTGAAAAGCTATATCGCCATGATAAAGATCAGCGATGCAGATCTTACTTCAAAAGACCTGGTAAAGAAAACGGCTGCCGCTTTTGAAGCGCTGCAGCCGGTTATTACCTTTTTGAATAAAGCTATGCATGATTAGCGCTGGTTGGCCACCACCAATCGTTCTGTCAGGGAATTACCTTCACCGTCGGAAATCATTACTTCATAAACTCCGCCGGAAAGAGAAGGGAGTAATAACTTCCAGTTTTGCTGACCTGAAATAAATCTCTTTTCGCTATGCAATACAAGGAGGCCCGCCTGGCTGAAAAGATTCATCGTCAGCATGCATGGTTTGCCTGTAAGCACTTCCAGGTTCATTTCTTTGTTTGAGCTGACGGGATTGGGGAAAATGTTTTTTAGTTCCAGTCCTTCCACCCGGTTATCCACCCGTTTTACAGCAGAATAGGTAAATCGGCCATCTATATCCACCTGTTTCAACCGGTAATAGCTGATACCTTTCAGCGGGGAAACATCTGTGTATGTATATGCCAGGGGCTGTGCTGAGTTGCCATGGGCTGGCACACTGGCGAGTTGTTTGAAGTGACTGTTGTCCCCGCTTCGCTCAATCTCAAAACTAAGTGAGTTGGTTTCCTGTTCTGTTTTCCATGAAAGATCGGCCTGTCCATGCTGCATTCTTGTGTTAAATGCAGAAAGCGATACAGGCAGTATAGTGCCCCCGCCTCCGTTCACATCGTATGAACAGGTCCAGATGGTGGCACCCTGTGTAAGGCGCAGCGTCATCGAACCAGAACTGGGCAGGTTAGTACCGCGGAAGCAATACCGCACCACACCCGGACTGATACAATTACCGGGATCAAAACAAAAGGGACTTGGCATGGGGCCACTCGTTACCCCTGTCAGCACCAGTGAAGGAATGACACCTGGGCATGTGGCACCGAAGTTGACATCAATATGCCCGGTCTTAGCATTGCCCGAACAGTTTGGCGAACCACAGGTGCCCGGGTTACCATTACCATTGGTTCTGTTTGAAATAGTAAAACAGGTTTGGGAAAAGGACGATATCCCTGCCAGCAGGAATACCGGTAGAAGCAGATTTTTCATACGTTGGATTTTTCTTCCGGCGTTCAGATTTTAATAAGGCGACGAATGTAACCGAATGGCTCCAACGGTGCAACATTGGTTTGACAAAAATGCCTGCCGTATGACATTTTCCCTGCTCTTTCTAAAGGAAATCCATTAATCGTGACTCAGATCAACGTTTTTGCCAGCAGGTATTCTGCTATCTGCACAGCATTGGTGGCCGCACCTTTACGCAGGTTGTCTGACACCACCCACATGTTAAGCGTCTTCGGCTGACTTTCATCGCGGCGAAGCCTTCCTACAAATACTTCATCTTTATCATGTGCATCCATCGGCATCGGGTATTGCTGTGTGGCCACATCATCCACCACCACCACACCGGGAGAGGATTGCAGCAGGCTGCGCACTTCCTGCAGCTCATACTCGTTTTCAAATTCCACATTCACTGCTTCACTATGTCCGCCCATTACCGGTATGCGTACCGTGGTGGCCGTTACCTTTATATTGTCATCCCGCATGATCTTGCAGGTCTCTTTCACCATCTTCATTTCTTCTTTGGTGTACCCGTTGTCGAGGAATACATCTATTTGCGGTATCACATTCAGGTCAATAGGATACTTATACGCCATCGGGTAATCCGTCACTTCACCCTTTACCTGCCTGGCCCTTTCACCCTGCAACTGATCCACCGCCTTCACTCCGGTACCCGTTACACTCTGATAGGTTGATACCACGATGCGCCGGATACCATATTTCTTATGCAGCGGATTCAAAGCCACCACCATTTGTATCGTAGAGCAATTCGGGTTGGCAATGATCTTATCATTCGCCGTCAGCACATCTGCATTGATCTCAGGCACCACCAGTGGTTTGGAAGGATCCATGCGCCAGGCAGATGAATTGTCAATAACGGTAATACCTGCTTCTGCAAACTTTGGCGCCCACTCCAGCGAGGTACCACCGCCTGCCGAAAAAATAGCCACGGCCGGTTTGACAGCAATAGCATCTGTCATACTCACCACCTTATATTTTGTTCCTTTAAACTCCACCTCTTTACCTACTGATCTTTCTGAAGCCACCGGCACCAGTTCGGTGACGGGGAAATTCCTTTCTGCCAGTACCTGCAACATTTTTGAGCCCACCAGGCCGGTGGCGCCTACTACTGCAACTTTCATGTTAACCTCCTGTTCTTCTGCCTGCGGCAAAAGTTTTATAGGTGAAAAAATAGTTTCGCTTTACTGTTCTTCCTTTTTGAAAGACATAAAAAAACCTCCCCGTTTGGGAAGGTCTGCTGAACTTTTATGCTGCTACACACATAACGCTGCAAACCTTCCCTCAGGAATGTTTCTCTGTGCGTTTTGTATGTTTCGTCATCGTCATCAAAGCAAAAATAGGTGCATCAATCTTTCATCCCAAATAATGATGGGAAAATTTTGCTTCGTTGTTTTTATTACAAGTGTTTGTTTTAACTTGATCGCATGAAACCTATCCTTACCCTATGCCTGTTCGGGCTGCTTTTGCCTGCATGCCTTTTTTCCCAAAACCGTTTTGATATCATTATTGATGAAATAATGGCCGATCCGTCACCACCAGTGGGGCTACCCGCCAATGAATGGATCGAACTGAAAAATGTTTCTGCTGCACCTGTCAACCTTCAAAGCTGGCGCATTGGTGATGCTTCGGGGCAAAGCGGACCAATGCCGGCGATAACAATACCACCCGGTGGTTTCATTATTGTTTGCAGCAGCAGTTCACTCACCGCCATGTCTGTATTCGGAACTGCGGTACCGGTAACCAGTTTCCCCTCGTTGGATAATGATGGCGACCAGTTATTCCTTAAATCCCCTTCGGGAAAGATCATTCATGCCGTCAGTTATTCATCATCCTGGTATAAAAATGAATTGAAGAAAGAAGGCGGATGGACAATTGAAATGATTGATACCCAAAATCCCTGCACCGGTGCTGCCAACTGGAAGGCAAGTACGGATACAAGAGGTGGTACACCGGGCGGTATCAACTCTGCTGATGGTGTGAACGCAGATAACACTGCTCCGGTTTTACTCCGGTCATATACCACTGACAATTCCACCATCATATTAGTATATAATGAACCGGTTGATAGTCTTTCGGGCGCCACGCTCAGTAACTACACTATTGATGGCGGTCTTTCATTAACCAGCGCCACCACATTGCCTCCATTATTCAATACCGTTCAGTTAAAAACAAATACGCCACTTGCTGTTAATACCATTTACACCATCACAGCCAGCAATATTTCCGATTGCAAAGGCAATGCGTTGTCCGACGGCAGTGTCCGCACCGGGTTACCATCAGATCCGATAACGGGTGAGTGGATCGTCAATGAAATACTGTTCAACCCGCGGCCCAATGCCTGGGATTTTGTGGAATGCTTTAATCAAAGCAACAAGATATTTGATGCGTCGAAACTCTCCCTTGCCAACCGAAACAACAGCGGTGTGATCAGCTCCATAAAGCGGCTGAGTGAAACGCCCTTCCTGATTTTTCCTGGCGACCATATTGTTGTCACAGAAGATCCGGACAACCTGGCTGTTCATTATCTGGTAAAAAATCCTGCAATGGTATTACCGGTTTCTTCCATGCCGTCTTACCCTGATGATGAAGGCACGGTGGTACTGCTCAACTTCCAGGGAGAAGTAACGGATGAAGTGCAGTATAAAGATGACTGGCATTTTAAACTGCTTACCGATACAGAAGGTGTTTCATTAGAAAAAATTGATCCGGCCGCTTCTTCGTCAGATAAAACAAACTGGCACAGTGCTGCCTCCACAGCAGGATATGCCACTCCCACCTACACCAACTCGCAGTACCGGCGGGTGGATGCCGTACTTGCTGCCATAACAGTAAGCCCGAAAGTTTTTTCGCCTGACAATGATGGTCGTGATGATATTGCTTCCATTCAATACCAAACTGAAGGGCCAGGCTTTGTAGCCAATAGCACCATTTATAATACAGCAGGCATAGCTGTACGGCAGTTGGTTCGCAATGCCACCATGGCGGCGAATGGCTACTGGAACTGGGATGGCCTTGATGATAAAGGAAATAAGCTTCCGGTGGGAACATATATTATCTTCACCGAAATTTTTAACCTGCAGGGAAAAAAACAACAGTTCAAAACACCTGTTGTGCTTGCCAGGAAATTATAACCAAAACTATCTCTACATGAAACAAAACCCTCAATTTATTAAGGCAGCAGTTATTGCAGTCATTATAGCCGGAGCGATCGGCGCCCTCCTGGTAATGGGAGGTGGTTCGTTCGACATTGGCGGCGCCAAAGCGTTTGGCATCTGCCTTCTATTTATCATTTTCGGAATTACGGCAGCAATCTGTATGGTAACAGCTGAAAAAGCAACACACAGAATGCTGGGCAATGCCGGTATGATCACTTCCGGGGCAGGCTTCCTGGTGGCTGCCATCAGTATACTTGGTGAGATTAGGGATCAATCCCTTGTGCAGATTGGCGGTGCCCTGCTCATTGCCTCCATTGCACTTGCACATATCTGCCTCCTGTATCATTTTACCCTGCAAAACAAATATGCGCATTATGCCCGTACTGCAGCAGTGACAGCCATTGGCCTCTTTGCGTTCCTTTTCATCATCAGGATATTTGAACCGATGATGGATATTTATTCATTGGCTGGTTCTCAGTCTTCCATCAGGCTGCTTATCGCTGCACTGATGATCGACCTTGCAGCCACCCTGCTGGTGCCTTTGTGCAACCGGCTTGAACCGTCAGCACAACAACCCGTTACAATTGCACCTGCCGCCGCACCGGAAGAAACAGAACCACCACCTGCTGCCGGTGACGGACAACAGGCTTAAAATATAAAGCGCCTCACATGGAGGCGCTTTATATTTTATATAATTGATGGTTAGTCGAGATCGAGTTCTATTTCAAAACTTACCAGGTCTTTGAACACCTGTATCCGGTTAGCTATATCTGCATTGCTGATCTCTTTCAGGCGGGTGGGACCAAATTTCTCCACACAGAAGCTGGCCATTGCCGAACCCACGATAATACCTCTTTTCATGTTTTCAAAAGAAATATCACCGGTTCTTGCCAGGTGACCCATAAAGCCTCCGGCAAACGTATCGCCTGCGCCGGTGGGATCGAACACATCTTCCAGCGGCAGGGCTGGCGCAAAGAACACACTGTCTTTATCAAACAGCAAAGCACCGTGTTCTCCTTTTTTAATAATAAGATATTTTGGACCCATCTGCAGAATGCTGCGGGCCGCTTTCACCAATGAAAACTGGCCGGTAAGCTGGCGTGCTTCGGCGTCATTCACCAGCAGCATATCCACATGCTTCAACACTTCTTCCAGGTCGTTCATGGCGATCTCCATCCAGAAGTTCATTGTATCCATTACGATAAACTTCGGCCGCTGTTTCAGTTGTTTGATCACACTCATTTGTGTGGAAGGGGCCAGGTTGCCCAGCATCAGGAATTCGGCGCCCTGGTAGCTTTCTGGCACCACGGGTTTGAAATCGGCCAGTACATTCAGGTCAGTCACCAGTGTATCCCGGCTGTTCATATCCTCGTGGTAGCGGCCGCTCCAGAAGAAGGAGTTCTGTCCTTTTATGATCTGCACACCATCCAGTTGCACACCTCTTTTCATCAGCTCATCCATTTCCTCCTGCGGAAAATCTTCCCCCACAACAGATATCTGCTGCACCGGTTTTACAAATGCACTGGCAGCATAGGCCACATAAAGTGCAGAGCCACCGGTAATACGGTCCACTTTGCCAAAGGGTGTTTCAATTGCATCAAAGGCCATGGTGCCAACGGAGATAAGAGACATGTTTGTTCGGGTTTTTTAGAATGATTGATCAGTTTTTCTCAGGGCTATTGCTTTACAGGCCGGGCCTGCAAGTGTGCCACACAAAAAGGCGTGCAAACCTACATGAATTTTAGTATCTCACACAGATTCTGCGAGGGTTCTCCCATTTTTCCATAAAAATTGTGGCCGATGGCCTCTCCATTCATTCGGGTAGTGTTGGTTACCTTTGACAGGTTATGCAGAAACGCCTTTTATGTGTGCTCTTCCTGTTCGTGTGTATCAGCAGCAGGGCCCAGTTCGACACCCTCTTTGCCAAAGAGGGTATACGCCGTTGTGCCGACAGCCTGGCGCTGGGTTTTAAGCAAAAGAACTGGCCGCTCTTTACCCGCTACAGCAACCCGGCAATGGTGGGTTCGCTGGGTGGTACCGAATTATTTATACAATATATATCAGAAACTTTTTCACAGATACCCGATTCGGCATGGAAAAAATATGCCCCGGGAAAAATATTGCAGGTGGTGAAAACACCCGGTGAATTGCAATGCATCATCGAACTGAATTCGGTGATCGAATGGCAGGGCCGCCGGGTAACCAGTACCGCTGCATTGGTGGGCCAATCGTGGGATGGCGGACTTTTCTGGACATTCTTCGATTCACAAAATGATGCGCAAGCGGCCCGGATGATAAAACCCGACCTCAGTGAAGCACTGATCATACCTGCCAAAAAAGAAAAGCTGGAAAACCTTTCATCAAAGTCAAAAACCAAACCAGCCACCAAAGCAAAAGCACCTGCGAAAACAAAACAGCACTGAGCAAAAGGGATATGGAGCAAGCGCCGGCCGATTGATAATTCTCATGCAGGCTTTACAGGCTGTATTATTATCTTTGAGTATGGCAAAAGCACAACGAAAAAAAGCATCCAAGAAAGGTTTGATCCTGCGGAAAGCCTCGGCAATGTTCCGTGAAAAAGGATTCGCCGCCACCTCCATGCGTGACCTGGCCGAAGCTGTGGGCATTGAAGCCGCCAGCCTGTATAATCATATTCGCAGCAAAAATGAAATACTGGAAGCCATTTGCTTTGACGTGGCCAATATTTTCAATACCAATATTGAAATGACGGATGGCAGCAACCTGAATACCATCGCCAAAATTGAAAGCCTGCTCCGCTTCCATATACGCCAGATGATCGAGAATTATGAAGAGGTTTATGTAAGTGACAGGGAATGGAAACACCTGGACGAACCGTATTTGTCTAACTTCCAGCTGCAGCGCCGCAATTACCGCAAGCGCTTTGCCTCCATTATTGAAACGGGAATTGCCCGCAATGAAATAAGAAAAATTGATGCCCCCACAGCCGTGCTCATCATGCTGCATGCCGTAAGCGGAATAGAAAGCTGGCACCGCAGCAAAGCAAAGATCAGCGCCCAGGAACTGGAAGATAATATGGTGATGATCATGACTGACGGCTTACGTAAACAATCCTGATATATGTCCATCCATTTTCACCGCCTCCCTGTAAAAGAAGTAAAAAAAGAAACGGCGGATTGTGTATCGGTACTGTTTGAAGTGCCGGACGACCTGCAACAGGCTTTTCAATTCCAGCAGGGCCAGAGCCTTACCATGCGAACCACCATCAATGGTGAAGAAGTACGCCGCACATATTCCATCTGCTCATCACCCCTGGAAAAACAATTAAAGGTTGCCATCAAAAAAGTGGACGGTGGTCTTTTCTCCCGCTTTGCCAATGAAGAATTGAAGAAGGGTGATCTGCTTGATGTAATGCAGCCGGTAGGTAAATTTTATACTGAATTGAATCCTGCACAGCAAAAGAACTATCTCGCTTTTGCCGCAGGCAGCGGTATCACTCCCGTGCTTTCATTGATCAAGACAACACTTGCCACAGAGCCGCTCAGCACTTTTACACTGGTGTATGGCAATAAGAACCGCGGTTCTGTTATATTCTTTGAAGAACTGGAAGGACTGAAGAATAAATACATGGAGCGCTTCAGCCTGATACATGTATTAAGCCGGGAAAAGACGGATACACCGGTCAACTTTGGCCGTATCAATACTGAAAAACTGGAAGAGCTTTCCGGTCTGCTGGATTACAGCGCCACCGATGAATACTTTGTATGCGGCCCTGAAGAAATGATATTCAGTGTAAAAGATTACCTGGAGAAAAAAGGCATTGATAAAAAGAAGATACATTTTGAATTGTTCACTTCTCCCGGGCAAAAGATCATTGCAAAAGCCACAGCCGCCATCACTACAGATACCGGAGCCAGAAGCCAGGTAACTGTAAAAGTGGATGGCCGCAGTTTTTCTTTCGATCAGCCGCTTTCATCCGATACCACGATTCTGGATGCTGCCCTTCAGCAGGGGGCCGACCTTCCTTTTGCCTGTAAAGGGGGGATGTGCTGCACCTGCAAAGCCAAACTGCTGGAAGGTGAAGTGATGATGGATGTGCATTGGGGATTGGAAGAAGAAGAAGTTGAAAAAGGATTTATCCTCACCTGCCAAAGCCATCCGAAAACAGAAAAGGTGGTGGTGGATTTTGATATAAAATAAGA
>JAEUVM010000227.1 GCA_016787125.1 Chitinophagaceae bacterium
CAAACGGGTGATGGACCGCGACGGACTGAGCACAGAAGAAGTGCTGAAACGTATCAGCCGCCAGATAGATGAGGAAATGAAAATGAAGCTGTGCAATTATGTTATCAGAAATAATGACAGGGAACTGGTGCTGCCACAGGTGCTGGCCATTCACCATGCCCTGCTTGAAAAATGCCAGTCACCTGTAAGCAGTCCGTCTTCGTAGTCATTCATTTCCGAAGGAAAAACTATCTGCCGAAAGATGTAGTTTAGCATAAGCTGCAACTTATTGCCATGATAAAACAAAACTTCCTGTGCCTTGCAATTACATTAATTGCCATTTGCCATCTGCCCTGCCACTCAAAAGCCCAGCAAAAAGAATACAGGCCTCCTGCAGAACAAAACAAAGTGAGCCTGTCCGTATTACCTGCCGTTGGCGGATTCCTGGATAAATCGGAGGCAGCCTTTGGTTTAGGAGCCACGGTAAGTCTCCGGCAGAAAAACCATTGCTGGATGATCAGGTGTGTGGGACTTACCGAATTTTCTCTCGGCGTGCCAAATGAAAGCGACCAGAGTATCGATGCAGGCATACTGTATGGAATTGAATACCGGCAAAAACGCTGGAAATTCTCGGCTGCAGCCGGGGCGGGGTATTACAGATACATCAACCGTGATGCTGTGTACAGTAATCCCGGTATCACCTATATCACCACCATTACTTCAAAAAAAAACACGATTGGTTTCCCGTTTCAGGGCTCTGTAAGTTTTCAGCCAACGGCTTTTGGTTTCGGGTTCCATTTCGGCGGTAATTTCAACAGTGTCCGCTCGGCCCTTTATGGCGGTTTAATTTATACCATAAGATTTTGAAGTAACCTTCGAAACTACTTCAGTGCCGACAGCGCCTTCCGGATGCGGCCCCACCCCTCCTCAATTTTTTCCATGCTGTTGGCAAAAGAGAAGCGTACACATTTGGGTTCGCCAAAAGCATCACCCATTACAGAAGATACATGTGCCACATTCAGCAGGTACATGGAAAAATCAGCCGCATTGCTGATCGTTGTTTCCCCGTCTGTTTTACCAAAATAAGAACTGACATCGGGGAAA
>JAEUVM010000228.1 GCA_016787125.1 Chitinophagaceae bacterium
TAACAGCTTACTAATGTCGTCAGAACGTCAACTATTGGAATCAGAAGGCAGATGGTGGGGAGAACACCAGCACCGCTATAATGAAGCGATTAAACTGGTAAAGCCAGCTGATATAATACTCGATATTGCCTGCGGTACCGGCTTTGGTACGGCCGCATTGGCTGAAATTACAACAGGCCAGACAACCGGCGGAGATATAGCTGAAGAAGCTATAAAAGAATGCAGGGATAACTGGCAAAAGAAAAACCTCGATTTCCAGGTAATGGATGGCACAGCTCTTCCATATGCCGACGGCCACTTTGATAAAATCGTTTCATTTGAAACGATTGAACACACCACGAAGTACCGGGAAATGCTGAAGGAGTTTGGCCGTACGTTGAAACCGGGCGGTTTGCTGATATTATCAACCCCCAATGCCGCTATCACTTCACCGGATGGAAAAATTGGAAACCCTTTTCATACACAGGAATTCCGTCTGCAAGAATTAAGGAGCATATTAGGCGAAGTATTCACTGATGTACAATTGTACGGTCAGCGCAATTGCCGCTACGATAAGAAATCGTTTAAGCTTTCTCTCGGGAAGCTGTTTGAAAAATTGTTTCTGAGTATCGGTATACGGAAACTGCCTTATTCATTCCGCAACCGGATAATGAAGTCATTTTTTGGTTACACCTTATACCCGGTACCCGGTGATTTTTTACTGGAAAAAGACGATGACAGTATTGCGGGTAAATGCCCTGTTTTATTTGCCGTGTGTAAAAAATGATCCGGATGAAACCACTGGTTAGTGTTATCATACCCATGTACAATGCGGCTCCGTTTATCCGGCAGACGATCAGGTCTGTACAGGATCAAACGGTGACAGACTGGGAGATCATTGTAATGAATGACGGTTCAAAGGACAATTCGGAAGAGGTGGTAAAGGAGATGATGCAGGAGGACAGCCGTATCCGCTACCAGTACAAAGCAAACAGCGGTGTGTCTGATACAAGAAACAAAGGTATTGCGCTGTGCAATGGTGAGTATATTGCTTTCCTGGATGCGGATGATGTATGGCTGCCTCAAAACCTGGAGAAAAAAATTGCGGCCATCACTTCTTCCGGTAAAGCATGGGCTTTCAGTTTGCATGAATCAATAGATGAACAAAATAAACAACTCGAGGTAAAGTTTGTCAATTTCAAACCTTACAACGTGGTTGACAATCTCCTGCTTTGGGAAGGAGATGTGGTACCAGGCCCCTGCAGCAATATTGTAGTGCGGAGAGATTTTATCGGAGAAGATATACGGTTCGATAAATCACTGTCTTCGCCGGCCGACCGGGATATTTGCCTGCAACTGGGAACCAAAGGCGAGCCTGTTTTTGTAGATGAAAAATTATGGCAATACCGGCTTCACTCGCAAAGTATGACATCGGTGAATTTTAAAGTGGTGGATGAAATGGTGAGATTGTATAAGAAGGCAGATGAAAAAGGCTGGTTCAGCAGCCCCCGGTTACGGCGCAAAGCCATGTCAAATGTAAGCCTTATCCTGGCAGGTATCTGCTACCGCTTTCCTACACAACGGAAGAGAATGGCGGGTTTTTTACTGAAATCAATCTGGTACTCACCTTTTAATATTATCAAAAAGAAAGTAGTTCCCCTTTTCAAAAAAAATAAATCAAAATAACATGCGGATCTTAATTACAGGAGGTGCAGGCTTTGTTCCTTCTTCTCTCGCTGACGCCCTGCTTACCAACCCGGATACAGACCTTGTTTTGACGGATAATTTCCTTACCGGCAGAAAAGAAAATATTCCGGTACATCCCCGTTGCCGCTTTATTAAGTGCGATGTAAACAACTACAATGAAATGGCGCCCATCTTCTCTGCCTTCGGCTTTGATTATGTGTTTCATTACGCTGCCGTGGTGGGAGTAAAGAGGACGCTTGACAACCCGGTGATGGTGCTGAATGATATTCAGGGTATCAAAAACATACTTGACCTTTCAAAGAGTACCGGAGTAAAACGTATTTTCTTCTCATCCTCTTCAGAAGTTTATGGAGAACCGGTGCATCTTCCGCAGCATGAGCATACCACACCGCTCAATTCAAGGCTTCCCTATGCCGTGGTGAAGAATGTGGGAGAATCCTTCTGCCGTTCTTACCAGCAGGAATATGGGCTTGACTTTACGCTGTTCCGCTTTTTTAATACGTACGGTCCCAAGCAAAGTCCTGATTTTGTGGTGTCGAGGTTTATCGATGCAGCCCTGGCAGGAAAAGATATTACAGTATATGGCGATGGTATGCAGACCAGGACTTTCTGCTACATAGATGATAATGCAGAAGCCTGTATCAATGCAATGATGCAGAATTTATTTGTAAATGATGTGGTGAATGTTGGTAATGATAAAGCGATCACAATCGTGGAGCTGGCGGAGATCATAATTCGTCTTACGGGCTCATCTTCTAAAATAGTTCACCTTCCACCCCTTCCTGAAGGTGATATGACCAGGAGACAACCCGATATTCAAAATATGCTTAAGCTGCTGAAACGTGATTTTACGTCATTGGAAGAAGGTTTGCAAAAAATCATTTCCCTCAGAAAAAATAATTAACAGGTAGAATATGAAAGTGCTAGTTACCGGCGGCTGTGGTTATATCGGATCCCATACCATCGTTGATCTGTTGCAGAATGGCTATGAGGTGATATGTGTGGACAATAATTCCAGGTCAGGCCTTTCACTGCTGGAAGGCGCCCGCAGCATCACCGGAAAAGATATTCCTTTTCACCAGGCCGATATTTGTGATTATGAGGCATTGCGTTCTGTTTTTTCGCAGTATGAAATTGGCGGGGTGATACATTTTGCCGCTTTTAAGTCGGTAGATGAATCTGTAAAGCAACCATTACTTTATTTTCAGAATAACCTGGTGTCGCAGATCAACATGCTCCGCTGCTGCACTGAGTTCGGGATAAAGAATTTTGTTTTCTCTTCCTCCTGTAGCGTGTATGGAAATGCAGATGTGATTCCGGTAACAGAAGAAACTGTTTTGAAAGTTGCTGAATCGCCGTATGGACGCACAAAGCAGATAGGGGAGGATATGATACATGATATTGCAAAAGTGAGCGAGGCAAGTTATATCCTCTTGCGGTACTTTAACCCGGCCGGAGCCCATCCTTCGGTAGTGATCGGAGAAGTGCCATTCGGAAGACCTTCTAACCTGGTGCCGGCCATTACACAGTTTGCGGCAGGAAAGTTGCCACAACTGAAGGTGTTTGGTACCGATTATGATACCAGGGACGGTTCCTGCATACGGGACTTTGTACATGTATCAGATATTGCGCATGCCCATACGCTTGCAATGGATTATCTGGTAAACAATAAGAACCAGTCGAACTGTGAAATATTTAACCTGGGAACAGGAAACGGCGTTACAGTATTGGAAACGATTGCAGCTTTTGAATCCGTAACAGGAAAAAAACTGGATTATAAACTGGATGATCGACGCCCGGGCGATGTGGTGGCTGTATATGCCAATAATGATAAAGCAAGGAATCTGTTGAACTGGGTGCCGGCATATAGTCTTGAGGATATCATGCGTACTGCCTGGGCCTGGGAAATGAAGCTGTAAGTGGAATCACTTGCCGTCATCTTTTAAAACCGGAAAAATACGGTCTGCTTAGAATCTTTACTATTTATCTCTATGTAGAAATGCTTAATTTTTGAGATTATAGCGACCCGTTTTTTGAGCATAACTGACTTTAAAGCAATTTAGTATCCTAAAGTCAATATCCTCAATACCGGGACATGAAGAAGATACTGCTGGGCCTCCAGGTTTTATTGTTTTGTTTGTTTAATGCTGCTCTGCTGGCAACTATTGTTCAGCTTTCCGGTGTTTCGGGACCATTTGATCACCTCAACTACAAGAAGCCAGAGTATAATAATGTCGAGGAATACGATCCGTCACTTCAGCGAATAAACAGCAGCACGAGTCTTATTACATATTGCGACAGCCTTTACAACAGCAGTTTTTCTGATAATAAGGGTGGTGCTTTTGAAAGACATTATGCAGATATTGTCTCCTCTGTCATCCGGAAGCGATTTTACCATGGGTATTCTCATTATTCGGTTTCTGATAATTACCTGAGTGTTTTATTTTCCCGGGCCACACTGGATGGCTACAGCGCTATTGTAATTCCGGAAGATATTTTAAAGCATCCCAACGCCGCCTGCAGCCAGCAATCCATCGTAATGATGGATGTGCTGAAAAGAAAAGGCTTACAAACAAGAAAGGTGGGTTTCAGCGGCAAAACAGCCGGGCATTTCTGTTTCGAAGTGTATTATGATGGAGGCTGGCATTTTTATGATACCAATATGGAGCCCGATGTGGCTCTCCTGAATGCACACAACAGGCCGGATATAGCTACCCTTGTAAATGACAAGGAATTACTGTTGAAAGCTTACAGCCGGTATCCCAAAGAAAAAGTGCTGGATGTGTTTTCAGCATATTCGTACGGCACACCTAATGCATTCTCTGCCCCAAGAGGTTTGATCTTTCAAAAAGCGGCTAAGTTTCTATCCTATACACTCTGGATTTTCTTCCTCACCGCTTTTATTATAGTAAGAAGAAAATATTTACGTTTAGCCCACAAAAAATATGTGCGGAATAGCAGGATTTATCTCCCCCAACCTGAACAAGGAACATCTCCATCTTATTACCCGGGCATTACAGCACCGGGGGCCTGATGCAGAAGGTTTTTTTATTTCTGAAATTCAGCAGACAACGATAGGTCTGGGTCATCGAAGACTGAGCATTCTTGATCTGTCTGAGGCCGCCAATCAGCCGTTTTATTCAAGAGACAGGCGCTATGTAATGGTCTTTAATGGAGAGATCTATAATTTTAAAGAAGTAGCTGAGAAATATAAGATCGTTACAAGAACCACCTCCGACTCAGAAGTGATCCTTGAAGTGTTTGGAATCAGGGGTGCTGAGTGCCTGAATGACTTTAATGGCATGTTTACCATCGTCATTTGGGATACGGTTGAGGAAAGATTGTTTCTTGCAAGAGACAGGTTCGGTGTAAAGCCACTTGTTTATTACCGGAAAGGAGATGATTTTGCTTTTGCCTCAGAACTCAAAGCGCTTGTGAAGCTTCCTGTTGAGAAGAAGCTTAACATGGTTGCATTACAGGATTATTTCTTTACCGAGTATGTGTCGGGGCAGCATTGCATTTTTGAACACTTTCATAAACTGCCAAACGGACATTACCTGGTTTGGGATAAGAATGGCATTGGGATCAAACCCTATTATATATTCAGGGAGAAAATTGCGGCAAGGCCGATTGCTGCCCGAAAGGAAGAAGATGTACTCGACGAATTTGAAAACCTGCTTGCTTCTTCAGTTAAATACCGTCAGATAAGTGATGTGCCAATCGGGGCTTTTTTGAGCGGCGGCACAGATTCTTCGCTTATTTGTGCGCTGTTTCAGAAACAAAACCAGAACCCGGTCAATACATTTACGATTGGTTTTGATGTAGCCGGTTTTGACGAATCAGGGTTTGCGGCAGATGTGGCAAAGATCCTGCATACGAACCATAGTGAAACTCATCTGAGCGACAAAACATCTATGTCTATCGTGGATAAGATCGTTGACTATTACGATGAACCGTTTGCCGCACCATCCACCATTCCCAGTTACCTGGTTTGTAATGTAGCCCGGAAGAACGTAACCGTGGCAATGAGCGGCGACGGAGGTGATGAGCTGTTTATGGGATATGGGTATTATGATCTTTACAGAAAACTAAAAAAACTCTACCGTATTGATCCGGGGGTTGCCCGTTGGGGACTTAAAACAGTCTTTAACGGAATGGGTGGCCGCTATAAGAGGGCTTCAAGATTACTGGCTTTGCCATCAGCAAATATGTTTGCTCATTTGTGGGGCGAGCAGCAATATATGTACAGCCAAAAGGAAATAGGTGAGCTGCTTGGCGTGAAGGACATGAAATTGACGGCCGTGTCAGAGTGGGAAGAGGTGGATAAAATGCCGCTCAGCGATTATGAAAAAATTTCTCTCTTCGATATTGAACAGTACCTGGCACATGATCTTCTTTACAAAATGGATATCGCATCCATGGCCAGCAGCCTGGAAGTAAGGAATCCTTTTCTGGACTACAGGGTCATGGAATTTGCCTACAACCTGCCGGAAGAGTTCAAAATCCGCAACGGAACGGCAAAATACCTGATGAAAAAATTGCTGGAGCGATACCTTCCTAAAGAACTTGTTTACCGGCGAAAATGGGGCTTTCCGGCTCCAATTGGTGATTGGCTGCTGAAAGACCTTTCTTATATGATTGATAAATGGCTTGATCCTTCCCGGATAAAAAGCCAGGGTATATTGAATGAGAAAATGGTGGCCCGCTATGTGGAAACCTTCAGGTCGGGTAAAAAGTATCATGATAAACGCATCTGGTCGTTGATCTTTTTCCAGATGTGGTACGAAAAGTATATGGCCTGAAATGATGATCCGTAATTTTTTATTTCACAGGGTAAGCAATGAATCGGATCCGCTGTGGCCGCCTATGCAGCCCGGCCATTTCGACCGGATTATCAAATACCTTACTTCACATTTTGAAGTAGTGCCGCTGGAAGCCTGGCTGAATGACCCGGGAGCTTTTGGAAAAAAGGGACGAAAACCGGCTTCTGTTCTTTTTGACGATGGATATAAAGACAATATCCAGTACGCAGCCCCGATCCTGCACAAGTATAAATGCCCCGCTTCCTTTTATGTGGTAACCGGTTGCATTGATAATGATATTCCTACCTGGACCTACATCGTTGATAACGCTTTTCAGAAAACAAAAATGGAACTGATCACCCTCGATCTTGATTTTGTTCCTGGCGAATTCCGCACACTTCATTTTTCGGCATCCGGAAAAGAACTGATCAGAAAAGTAAAACCCTGGATGAAAAGCCTGTCAAACGAAAAAAGGCTGAAAGTGCTGGAACTGGTAACCAGTCAATGCAGCGATGTGCCGCCACCATCCGGAAAAATGATGAGCTGGACCGAAGTAAAACAATTGGCAACAGATGGATTCATCATCGGTTCCCATTCTCATACACATCCGATGCTTGCCTCCTTATCGTCAGAAGACGAAATAAGAAACGAACTGCTTATTTCTTACCAGAAAACGGAAGCAGGTACCGGTATGCCGCCGTTGAGTATTTCTTACCCGATTGGCAGTTATGATGAAAGGGTAATGAGAATAGCCGTGGAGACGGGTTACAAATATGGTCTTGCGGTGAGGCAACAATTTTACAGAACCTATCCAAATGATATCTATGCCATACCGCGGGTGGAACTTTACCAGGAGTCGTGGCTGAAAACAATAAGCAGGGTAAGCGGCTTGTATAGTTTTGTAAAAAGAATATGGAGCTGAAGGACAAGAAAATTGTGATCTGGTGTGGTGATGCCCCCAATCAGCGGGCATTAGCCTGTAAAATTGCTGCTCAATTCAACCTGGCCGGTATTGTACTGGATGAACATAAAGTAACGGCGAGTAAACATAAGCAGCCGTCTTTTTTTCAGAAACTGGTTGACCGGTTTCGCTTCGCTAAAATATACGGTGCATGGAAAAACCTGATGGGATACTACAATAGTCAGTATCCCTCATGGCCCAATGTGCCGGTACTTCGGGTGCCGACTGTTAATGATGAAAGGACTGCTCTGTTTACAAAAGAGCAGGGAGCCGATTTGGTGGTGGTGTCTGGCACAGCGCTGATAAAGAAACCGCTGGTCAGTTTACAAGTACCTGCAGGTATCATAAATCTTCACACAGGGCTTTCACCTTATGTGAAGGGAGGTCCCAATTGCACCAACTGGTGTATTGCCAACAATGAGTGGCACCTTGTAGGCAACACCATTATGTGGCTGAATGCGGGAATAGATTCCGGCAACATCATTACTACTGAGCGTCTTGATATCAGGCAGGCAAAAAGCCTGAACGAGGCCCATCTTCGTGTAATGGAGCATGCCCATGATCTTTATATCCGATGCATAGGATATCTTCTCAGCACAAGCGGAACGCCAAATTCAATACCACAAAATTCCATCGCCGAAGGCAATTTATACCTTACAAAAATGTGGACAGCTGCTCAGCGAAAAGCTCTTTTGGCTAACTGGCGCAGCAGGGCAAACAACAGAAACTTTCCGGATATAAAAACGGTACCCTTGCCAAATGCT
>JAEUVM010000313.1 GCA_016787125.1 Chitinophagaceae bacterium
TGCCGATAGCAGCGATGCAGCTGACCAGATAAAAAATCAAATTGGTTTAAAGACGCTTGTCACAATAAACTTTAGACCACAAACAACAAACTATTTTATGTTACAACAACCCATTCGCAAAACATTTGATATAGGCGGAGGACGCATGGTGACCATCGAGACAGGTCGCCTGGCCCGCCAGGCCGACGGTTCAGTAACCGTAAGCCAGGGAAAATGTATGATACTGGCTACCGTGGTGGCCAATAAAGAACCAAGAGAGGGGCAGAGCTTCTTCCCGCTGTCGGTTGATTACCAGGAAAAATTTGCCTCTGCAGGCCGTATTCCCGGCTCCTTCTTTAAAAGAGAAGCCAAACTGAACGATTATGAAGTGCTGACCAGCCGCCTGATAGACAGGGCGCTGCGTCCGCTGTTTCCGGAAGATTACTTCTGTGATGTACAGGTGCTGGTAACCCTTATTTCCAGCGACCCCGAAGTAATGCCTGATTCACTGGCCTGCCTGGCCGCTTCAGCCGCACTGGCCGTATCTGATATCCCCATCAAAGAAATTATTTCTGAGGTAAGGGTATCCAGGGTAGACGGTTCATTTGTGGTAAACCCCACCCGCAGTGAAATGGAAAAGTCCGACATGGACTTTATCATCGCCGCTACCGAAAAGAACCTTATGATGGTGGAAGGCGAAGCCAAAGAATGCAGTGAAGCCGACCTGGTAAAAGCGCTGGAAATAGCACACGACGCTATCCGCATACAGGTAAAAGCACAGGAAGAACTGAGAGATCTGAAAGGTGTAACCGGCAAGCGGGAGTATACCAAACCGGCCACCGATGAAGAACTGAAGCAAAAAGTATATGCATTTGCCCAGCCCAAAGTATATGAGATAGCAAAAGGAAAGCTCAGCAAGCATGAGCGCAGCGACCGGTTTGCGGCGGTACATGATGAAGTGCAGGAGCATATCAAGGCCGGATTGAACCTGGCAGAAGGTGAAGAGGTGCCCTCACTGACCAAAAAGCTGGTGAGTGCTTACTATAGCGACCTTCAGTATGATGTGGTTCGGGATATGATCCTGGATGAAAGGGTAAGGCTGGATGGCCGCGACCTGGAAACAGTGCGCCCGCTGGATATGGAGGTGGATATCCTGCCTTCACCGCACGGTGCAGCCCTTTTTACAAGAGGTGAAACTCAGTCGCTTACAACGATCACCTTAGGAACTCCCTTAGATGAAATATTGGTGGAAAGTGCAGCCAAATCTGTTGATTCGAAGTTCTTCCTTCACTATAATTTCCCCCCGTTCTCAACGGGTGAAGTAAAGATGATGCGTGGACAGAGCCGCCGCGAGGTAGGTCATGGTAACCTGGCCCAGCGCTCCCTGAAGCAAATGATGCCCGGCGGAGATTACCCTTACACAGTACGGGTGGTGAGTGATATACTTGAATCAAACGGTTCATCTTCCATGGCTACTGTTTGTGCCGGTTCGCTGGCGCTGATGGATGGCGGTGTGCCGGTAGCCAAACACGTAAGTGGTGTGGCTATGGGACTGATCACCAAAGGAGATAAGTACGCTATCCTGACCGACATTTTGGGTGATGAAGACCACCTCGGTGATATGGATTTTAAAGTAACCGGAACCCGTGATGGTATCTGCGGTGTGCAGATGGATATTAAAGTTGACGGTTTGAAGATGGAAGTAATGGCCCAGGCGCTCGACCAGGCAAAAAGAGGCCGCCTCCACATACTTGATGCCATGTACAATTGTATTCCTGCAGCCCGGGCAGATGTGAAGCCGCATGCACCAAGAATGATCAAACTGTTTATAGACAAAGAATACATCGGAGCTGTAATAGGACCGGGTGGTAAAGTGATTCAGGAAATTCAAAGAGAGACCGGAACCACCATCAACCTGGAAGAGATCAATGGTCGTGGTGAGATCAGCATTTTCAGTGTAAATAAAGACGGAGTGGATAAGGCTACTGCCTGGATCAAAGGCATTGTTGCCGTACCAACCGTTGGCGATGTGTATGATGCCACTGTGAAATCTATCATGCCGTTCGGCGCCTTTGTGGAATTCTTGCCCGGCAAACAGGGTCTGGTGCATATCAGCGAAGTAAGCTGGAAGCGCCTCGAAACACTGGATGGCCTCATCAAAGAAGGCGACCCGATGAAGGTGAAACTGATCGGTACCGATCCTAAATCAGGTAAGTTCAAACTTTCAAGAAAAGCCCTGATCCCTAAGCCTGACCAGAAGCCGAGAGAAGAACAGACACCTCCGCAGCAGGAAGGATAAGGTGAGGGAGGTTTAATGTTGTAAGTTTTAAGTGATAAGTAATAATAGCCCCGGTTTTGGGGCTATTTTCTTTTTTGGATAAAAGAAATAATTTTACAGCGTGCAGGATTTAAAGTCATTAAAGCGTGAACTACAGTATATCATTCAGTCAGATGAACAAATTGGGCAGAGAAATCTTATTAAAGCAGCCCAAACCCACCTTAAAAAGTGTCATGCAACAGGTTTATTGGCTGAAGCAAAGAAGCAAGGCAGGTCAGAAGAAGAAAGGGCATTGTGTGGGCACAGTTTGAAACAGCCAGCAGACTCAATGAATTGTCCTTTTAATTACTTATGACATCTCATATTCAAATCACCTTTACTGATATTTTCCCCGAACAGCAGGAACTGCTTATCGCACAGCTCGCTGAAGCGGGCTTTGAAGGCTTTGAAGAAAACGAAACGGAACTGAAGGCCTTTATTCCTGAAAAAGATTATCAAAAGCAACTACTGCAGGAACTGGCTTTCAAATACCAGTTGCACTTTACCGAACAGGTGATACCTGAACAAAACTGGAACCAGCACTGGGAATCCAACTTTCAGCCGGTACGTGTGGATGATTTTGTGTTTATCAGGGCTGCCTTTCATCCGCCGGGAGAAAAGGTGATGCATGAAATACTCATCACACCCAAAATGAGTTT
>JAEUVM010000324.1 GCA_016787125.1 Chitinophagaceae bacterium
CCGGCTGGAATAATGCCGGACAGCATCTTTGCTGTAGGCCACACTTTTTTCCCAGTATGCTTTTTCCTGTGGAGTATAATAGGTCACTACATCGATCACCCGGCCGGAAGGCAGGCGGCAGGTGTCGAAGTTGACGATAAACCGTTTGTCGGCAAACCATGCAAAGTCATGTATCCGGTCCTGTTTGTAATGCAGTGTTTTATTTTCTGCAGCGGATGCCGGGAACAACTGGTAAGAGGTTTTATATTGGCCAACATTGTTCTTTTCTTTTTGCTTTACCGGCTCCCATTGGAAATTACTTCTTGTTTTCAGCCATTCTTTCTCAGCCGCATCCTGCAGTTCGCCGGTGGCGGCCACCACGTAGTTGGCCGGTAAGGTAATATGCACATCGAAGCTGCCAAACTCACTGTAAAATTCACCCTGGTCGAGATAGGGCATAGGATGCCATCCATTCTTATCGTATACCGCCGGTTTGGGAAACCACTGTGTGGCCTGGTAGCTCTGGCCCTCATGTCCGCCGCGGGAAAAATTCTTTGGCAGCTTTACATGGAAGGGAGTGGTGATGGTGGCTTTTGCACCCGGGGCCAGCGGTGCGGGCAGTATTACTTTTAGTATATCAATATGCTGCGGGTGATCGGCTGTTTGTGCGGTCTGGTTATTTACTTTAAACTCCAGCCGGTTGATGTATCCCTTATCTTCTTTTGATGAGAAATAGAACCGTGTATCTCCATTTTCCAATTGCTGGTCGGTAAAAGCGGTCCGGTCGTTTTTATAGGCATTGGGCCAGAGATGGAACCAGATGAAATGCAGTGTATCGGGAGAGTTGTTTGTATAAACGATCTTTTCAAAACCATCCAGTGTATGTTCCTTATCATTCAGCGATACATCAATGGTGTAGTTTACTTCCTGCTGCCAGTATTGAGAAAAAGCTGTTGTCTGTAAACTGAAAGCCGCGAGCAATAAAAGGATGAATTTTATCAAAAGAGTGAGTTTTCTCAAAAATAAAAATAAATCTGCTCCCGATTGCTATCAGGATTATAATCTGAAAGGCGCTATTTCCCCTTCCCCTTAAATATGATCCGCAGCGTATGCAGCATGATCTTAAAGTCAAGCGCCAGGGAAATGTTTTCTATATACAGCAGGTCAAACTTACTCCGCTCCACCATCTGCTCTACGTTTTCGGCATAGCCAAACTGCACCATGCCCCAACTGGTAAGACCGGGTTTTACTTTCAGCAGGTATTTGTAATAAGGCGTTCGGGCAATGATCTGCTCTGTATAAAAGCGCCGCTCCGGCCGGGGGCCTACCAGGCTC
>JAEUVM010000357.1 GCA_016787125.1 Chitinophagaceae bacterium
CGAAGTATTGGTGGTGGAATGTGTGTATGCGGATTATGATGATATTCAGCACATGGAAGTGGTGATCTACCTGAGACAACTGGGTTATTCCTTCTTTGCCAAAATATTCAGCAGCTTCTTCTTTTCGCTGACTAAATCAAGATGATGTGGGTGTTTTCTCTCGTAAAGGCGCTGTTAAGGAGTTATGAGTTGTGAGTTGCGAGTTATGAGTTACGAGCCGCGGCAAAGAATCCGTATCTATCAGCCAAATCTTCGGCATCCGCGTTCCTATTTATCTCTCGCAGAGGCGCAGCGGCGCAAAGAATGAGTTATGAGTTGTGAGTTATGAGTCGCGGTAACTGTCAACCATCAACGGTCAACATATCCGAACCTTTGAGAACCCGGCACCCGACACCCGGCACCCCACACCTGACACCCGATAAGTCACTATCTTTCCCCCATGATTCCCTTCCACAAAGTACTCATCACCGGTGCCAATGGTTTTCTCGGTCATCATCTCTGCCGGCAGTTGCTGGAGAAAGGTGTGACGGTGATCGCCACAGGAACCGGCCCATCAAGATTGCCATTTGAGCATGACAAGTATTTCATTTATGAAGCTATGGATTGCACCGATGCAGCCCGGGTGAAGGAAGTATTGTTGTTGCACCGTCCTGATGCAATCATTCATGCGGCTGCTATCAGCAAGCCGGATGAATGTGAACTGGATAAAGAGAAGGCTTTTATGAATAATGTAAATGGTACTATGCACCTGCTGCAGGCTGCTTCGGTATATCATCCTTACTTTCTTTATGTATCCACCGATTTTGTATTTGATGGAGAAAAAGGAATGTACACAGAAGAAGACATTCCCAACCCGGTTAATTATTATGGACAAACAAAATGGGACGCAGAGAAGTCCGTGCAGGCATACAAGGGCCGTTTCTCCATTGCACGTACTGTACTGGTGTATGGTAAGCCACTGAGTGGTAAAGACAATATCCTCACCATCGTGCAAAAGAAACTGTTGGCAGGAGAGAAGTACAGGGTGGTGAGCGACCAGTTTCGAACGCCCACCTATGTGGAAGACCTGGCCACGGGTATCATCCTGATGCTTGAAAATAAGGCCGCCGGTATTTATCATCTTTCAGGTGAGGAGATAATGACGCCGTATGATATGGCGCTGGCTGTAGCCAAACATCTGCAATTGGATGCTTCTTTACTGGAAGAAGTAAATGCTTCCGTATTCTCTCAACCGGCTAAGCGGCCTCCGAAAACCGGTTTCCGAATTGATAAAGCTAAAAGGGAACTTGGTTTTTCACCCATTCCTTTTTCCGAAGGTTTGAAGAAGACCATTGCTTAAAAGCTGAACGTAAGCGATGCTTTTAGAAACCGCGGTGTGCCCGGCGTGTAGTGGATCTCTTCCACGGGGTCTGTCTCCGTTCTTAGTCTTGATTCTGTGGCAAACTGCGCTTCCCTCCATTTTACATTCAATATATTCTCTGCTGACAGGGTGAATTCAAACTGC
>JAEUVM010000415.1 GCA_016787125.1 Chitinophagaceae bacterium
CCGGATGCGCAGCAGTTGTATCACATAATCACCCTGTGCGCCTTTTTTACCGAGGCCGGTACCCAGTTTGCCTTTACCACTCAGCACCACGAGTTGCAATGTTTCAAAATCATCTTCGGCATGTGCCCAGGCGATGCCGTATGCCACTTCCGGATCGGTGGGAGCGAAGATGTGCGGCACACCAAAGCTGTCTCGGGCAATGGTGATGGCGGACGGGTTGAATTGTGCATAGGTGGTTGTGCTTAACAGCAGCAGAATTGGCAGAAGACGTTTCATGCTTGTAAAATAGTGAATTCGGGTGACAGGTGCCGGGTGTCGGGGTTGACCGTTGACGGATGATGGTTGACCGGGTTTAAAGACCGCAATGTCTTTATTGATGCTTAGCCGCTGTCTGGCTGATGCTTTTGCCATAGAAGGACACAAAATCTATGTGAAAAGCTATGTTTCTATCTGGCTATGTGGCAAAAAGAAGTTGTAATTTAGGAATAACTAACTATGTCTGAGTTTACACCACCGAAGCCACCATTGCCGCCTGAACCTGCGTTTGAAGTGAGTGCTGCTGATTTTATCAAGGCGGTGAAAGGAGAAAATATTCAGAACAGATCCAAACTCTTTAAAGCAACTGGTGAAGAATTACTGAGGAGGAAAGAATTCCAGGAATATTCCTATCGGATTGGTTTGGACAAAGATTACGTGGTGTTATACAGCGCAAAAATACAGGATGCTGATGTCCTCGAATTTGTGAATGATGAATTGACCGACTACAATGTCGGTATCATTCTTTACAAAAGTGTTGTACCTGACGTTTACCTAGAAAAAGCAAAAACAAAAGGGTGGTTACTCATCCATTCTCATGCCCGCTATATTTATATAACTGATAAAAGCCAAAGCGGAGATATCAGCATTGCTGGGTCAAGCCAAAGCGAAGTTATCAGCATTAACGATAAAAGTAAAGCCGGAGATATCTGGATTGCTGGGGCAAGCCAAAGCGGATTTATCTCTATTAATAGAGAATGCCAAAGCGGAGATATCAGCATTGCTGGGGCAAGCCAAAGCGGAGATATCTGGATTGCTGGGGCAAGCCAAAGCGGAGATATCAGCATTAACGATAAAAGTAAAGCCGGAGATATAAGTATTGATAAAAGTCAATGTGGAAATATCCGTATCAACCGTGACAGCCAATGCGGGGATATCAATATTGAAAGCAACAGCCTCTGCGAAAGCATCAGCCTGAACAATAACAGCCAGTGCCAGGACATCATTATTAATAAAAGCCAAACCGGTAATATCCGCATCCGGGAAAGCCAGTGCACCACCCTGGTGATGGACAGTAATTATGCCGGTATGGAACTATATAATGCTTCCATCCCGCAAATGAGGATCACCAATAGCTACCTGCCCGCTATTTACTGGCAGGCGGGTACCAAGGGAGAGTTGTATATCAGCAACAGCAAGATCAATCACCTGGCATTGAATCATACGGCCCTGCTCAAGGATGCATTGTTTTCGGTGGTGGACAGCAGCATTTATGTTTCAGAAATGAATAAGCTGGCCGTACAGGGTCAGTTACTGTTCACCAATACCGGCCCCCTGGATAAGCCTTTTAAATGGGAGCCGCTATTAAAACAACAACTGCCGGACAGTAAACCGGCGGATGATGCTACTGATCTTAATAAGGATATTTATGTCGCCCGTGTTTCTTTGCTGGAAGAGCAGGAGGGAGAATACAATAAGGGCGTTGAAAAATTACAAAGCAAATTCAAAAGAAAAGGAGTCAACAAACCGGTATGGATAATTGCCAACAGCTCCATGGGTAAAACAGAGATCACCGGTTCTGAACTGAAAGGGTTCCGTTTTGAATACCGCGACAGCAAGATACTGGACATGTTCATTGCCGGCACCAAGATGCCTGATGGAGAAATAGAGATATACGAACCTCCGGATGCCGTTGAAGAATATGATGATATTGATTTTTTTGAACAGCAGGTAGCTGTGTACAGTCAGCTCAAAAAGATTTTTGACAACCAGGGTAATATTGTACAAAGCACCCGCTACCATGCCAAAGCGATGGAAAAGCAGCAGCGGCTGCTGGAGGAAGCCCGCAAAAAAGACGGTAAAGGCTGGAAAAGCTGGGTGTCCGACCAGGGGTTTGACCTTTTCAATTTCAGGCTGAACAAATGGAGCAATAATCATGGTGAAAGCTGGCGAAAGGCATTCTGGTTTGTTTTTCTCACTTCGCTTGGAGTGTATATCCTGTACTATATCAGCCTGTACTACCAAGAGCCTTTTTCCTTTGATGCCACCGGCCGCTTTATCGGTCATTTCTTTTCCTTTCTCAATATCACCCGCAAGGAAGATTTTATGCCTGATGGCGACAAACTGAACTGGTGGCTGAGTTTAGCCCTCAGTTTCTTCGGCCGTATCGTTACCGGTTTTGGTATTTACCAGTTGATTGCTGCTTTCCGGCGGCATGGCCGGAAGTAGGTTGGTGCAAAAACAGGCCAAAATAGCCCCCTTCTGCCTTACCAATACCTTAATTCATTGAAAAACATTGATTTGCCGATGCTTCCGGCCTGCATTCAACCGCTTCCGGGATGGTTGCGATCTCCCTCCGAAGCGGTTGAAGGGTATGTTTGGAGCGGTTGCATTCTATGTTTGAGGCGGTTGAAGGGTATGTTTACAGCAGTTGCGAGGAATCTCCAACAGAGCAGTTATCCCTGTTTGAAATAATTACAACCTGCGATTGCCGGGAAGGCGGGAAGCCGGTAAGATAGGCCGGGGCTGAGGAAACTATTATCTTTTCTCAATTATCTATTCTCTGTCTTCCTCTTGCTCCGCAAATACTTCTCCTGTATCACCTCACTCATCGGTTTGTTGTACACTTTACTTTCCACCCAGGAGATGATATCAATGTAGGCAAAGGAGCGGGTCTGGAAGCGGTCTTTTTCCAGGTGCTTGATGGTGGCCAGCAGTTTTTCAAATTCCGGTCTTAATTGCCGTGGAGATAATGGTAAACTGCTGCGCAAAAATTTAAACATCGCTTCTTCCACCAATGTCAGGTTTTTCATTTTGGCCATAAAGCGATAGACGGATTTGCTGAGTGATTCCATCAGCATATCATTGCCCAGTTCATAGTGGGCCATC
>JAEUVM010000424.1 GCA_016787125.1 Chitinophagaceae bacterium
CTGTTTTTATTTTTTGATCCTGTACACCACCGGTTGTTCATTGTTGATCACGGCCACCAGGTAGTCTGTTCCCACACGGCGGATGTCTTTCACCTCTCCACGCAACTGTACACCCGATCTTCCACTCTCCATATACTCCCATTGCTGCTTCCCTCCCTTCACACCACCATTCAGCAACACATGGCCATAGCTACCATCCAGGCGGCCAAACTGCGGCGGGAACGTATACAAGTTACCACCCAGCACGAGGTCTGCCCTGCCATCTGCATTTAGGTCTGATACCAACGCCGCATTCACTCCCGACAACTGCACCCATACCGGTAACACCTCCACCCGGAACCTGCCGCCTCCCTCATTCAATGCTATCACCGATTTGCAATAACTAAACGTCTTTACTTCACTCTTCTTTATCAGTTCTCCGCCAAACAGGTCCTGCACACTGCGCTTTGCATACTCACTGTGTTTCAGGTTCTGTTTCTTCAGGGCCGGGAACTGGTCCGTTATCTCCCGCTTTAAAAACACCGGCATATCACGGCCGCTCACACTGCGGGTCAGGAACTGGTCCATCGTGCCGCTGCCATCAAAATCATTCAGCCATAGTTTCACCGGGTTCTTCTCATCCGGGCGCAGGTAGAAGTTTTCGCCTATATTTCCCAGCACAAGGTCTGTCTTACCGTCGCCGTTCACATCTGCCGCCTCCACCGTCTGCCACCAGCCCTGCAGTTGTTCCAGTCCTGTATTTGGCTGCTGCTCCAGTTTCTTTGTCTTCGCATTGTAGCTGTACACCTGCGGGTTCATCCATTCGCCCACGATGATCAGTTCTTTCTTTCCATCACCTGTCACATCTGCCCATCTGGCTCCGGTGATCATCCCTGCTTTGGGCAGTTCTTTGCTGAGTGCTGCTGTCACATCGCTGAAGTGGCCGCTGCCGTCATTATTATAGATATAGCTTTGCGGCGATTCTCCGTAATGGTACGGTACACTGCGGCTGCCCACATACAGGTCTTCATCTCCGTCGCCGTCATAATCATAGTTCACCGCCACTGCTATGTTCATGTCATTGTTCGGGAACGACTGGTAGTCTATCGTGAAGTTGCCCTGACCGTCGTTCTTGTACAGCCGGTGCTGGGCTTCGCGGCTCCCCGGGGTCATATAATTACCTCCTGCTCCCACATACAGGTCAAGGTCTTTGTCTTTGTCTGCATCAAAGAACAGCACCGCCACATCTTCCAGGTCGGAAAACAAACGGAACGTCTCTTCTTCCTTTTTCTCAAAGCCTGTTGCTGTCTGAAGGTACAACTGGCCTGCCTGCCCACGGCCACCTCCGATATACATATCTTCCTTGCCGTCGCCGTTCACATCGCCCGTTGCTATCTTCGGTCCTTCTCTTGACAATTGGGCCGGGAGGTTCCTTTCATAATAAAAATCTATGTACTCGTCTTCCTGGTGTTTGTCTGGTTTAATACCAAGCTTGTCCAGCATTGGTGAGGGCAGGATAGCTGCCGCAAGACGTTGCTTGCCCGTTGCGGGTTCCTGTAAATGATGAACCTTGTTTACCGCAAGTCCTTTGTACGTGCTGCTGCCGCCATCGGGCCAGGTAATCACTACTGAATCCACCACCTGCTCTTTACCCAAGCCCACCAGTTGCTTATAGTCCACACTGCTCTGGAAGCCGCGGCTTGGCACCAGCTCACGGTAATATACCTGGCCGCCACGGTACACACTTATCTTGCTGCCGATAGCATAACCGTTGCCGCCCAATCCCTTCAGCACAAAACCCATATAACTGTTGCCATTCTGCTCACGGCTGTTGTTGCGATACACAAAGCTTGCCTGGTTCTCATTGTTCACCACCAAATCCAGATCGCCGTCGTTGTCTAAATCGCCATAGGCTACACTGTTGGAAAAGGAAGGCTCACCAAGTCCCCATTCATTGGCCACATCCCTGAAGTTGAGATTGCCTTCGTTTCTGAACACCCGGTTTGCCAGCGGTGTTACCGGTATATGCCGGAGTATTTCATCTATTTCATCACGGCGGCCGGTTTGCACCATTTTCTGGTAAACATCATTTGAAAAGAAATCGAGGAAGTCAAGATCACCGAGGTCTTTATTGATACCATTACAAATAAAGAGATCATTATACCCATCATTATCTGCATCAAAGAACAAGGAGCCCCAACTCCAGTCGGTGCCGAATACTTTGCTGTAATTACTTATTTCGGTGAAGGTGCCGTTCTTATTATTCAGTTGCAGGGCGTTTTTTACATATTGGTGGTAAAGGCCCTGTTTCAGTTTTGAATAATAGAGATCAATATTATCAAAAGTGCCGGTGGTCTTCAGGCGGTAATCATCATCCGGTATCATGTCGGTGGTGAAGATCTCCGGAAATCCATCGTTATTGATGTCGGCCAGGTCGGTACTCATGGACGACATGCTGATCTGTTGTATGCTTTCTTCCAGCTTGTCTTTGAAGGTGCCGTTCTTTTGGTTCAGGTAGAGATAATCTTTCTCTATAAAATCATTACCCACATAAATGTCCGGGTAATTATCACCATTGATATCGCCCACTGATACGCCAAGACCGAAGCTGATCAAACCTGTATGCAGGCCTGCTTCTTTGGTTACTTCTGAAAAATGATTGTTGTCGTTTCTGAACAGGTGATTGCCTCCTCCTTTCATGCTTTCATCCACTTCCCATTGGGCAATATCTGTATCCCGCATACCGGCATAGTTGAGCGAACTGAACGGCAGCGGACTGTTGTTGATGATCAGGCAATCGAGATCGCCATCCAGGTCATAATCGAAGAAAGTGGCCTGGGTACAAAAACCGGAATGATCAAGTCCGTAGGCTGCAGCTGAATCGGAAAAAGAATTATTGCGCTTGTTGATGTAGAGTTTATTTCGCCGGTTGCCATCATTGAGCCTGCCGGAATTACAAACATATATATCCAGCCAGCCATCGTTGTTGATGTCGGCCATTACCACCCCCGTGCTCCACATACTGTCCTGCTTCATACCGGATGCTGCGGTGATATCTTCAAACTTCAGCCCGCCTTTGTTCAGGTACAGTTTATTTTCTCCTTGGTTGCTCGTCAGTATCACATCACACAGGCTGTCGTTGTTGATGTCGCCGATTGCCACACCGCCACCGTTATAAAAATTGCGAAAGAGAAAGCTGTTATCTTTTTTGGAATCAATCACTGTATTGGTAAAATTGATACCCGAATCGTTTAGCCTGGTAAATAAAGCCAGGCCGGATTTGTTTTTTTTACCACAGGAAAACAGGGCCACCAGCAAAAAGCCGCTTATCAGCCAATGCCAATTGCCTGCAATCTTTATCCTGTTTTGTGATTTCACTAACCCCTGACTGTTTTTATTTTTTGATCCTGTACACCACCGGTTGTTCATTGTTGATCACGGCCACCAGGTAGTCTGTTCCCACACGGCGGATGTCTTTCACCTCTCCACGCAACTGTACACCCGATCTTCCACTCTCCATATACTCCCA
>JAEUVM010000453.1 GCA_016787125.1 Chitinophagaceae bacterium
TGCTGCTAAATAATATTTCACCTTAATTATACAGAAAGGCCGTCAGTGAACTGACGGCCTTTCTTTTTTGCAAGAACAGGAACCCGGCAGCCATCCTGCTTCTCCCAACCCTACTTCCGGGCTATGATCCTTTGCCTGAAAAGAATACCCTCTTTGTTGCGGATGATAAGAATGTAAACTCCTGCCGCCAGAAGGTATCCAAGGTCCACACGGGTTTGCCGGTACATGGACGTAAAATCCTTCTTGTATAAAATACGCCCATGCAGATCTGTCATCACAAGTGATACATCTTTCAGTTCCCGTCTTACATCAATCGTAAAGTTGTCGACATAGGGATTCGGATACACGGAAATAGCCTGCCCGGCCGTTACGTCTTCGTTTATATGCACAGAGGTAATAAATGAGGCTTTCTGGTTTACCAGTTGTCCGTGGTAAATGATATCCTCTTTATCACGGATGGTAAGCTTGTAGTTTGCAGGGGGCAGCGTTTCGCCAAAGCTCAATACAATGTTCTTTTCCATCAGGTCATAATGTTTTTGGTAAATCAGCTTGCCGCTCTCATCGCTAAGGATCAGTTCACCATCCGGTATTTCTTTTTTCAGAGAAATGCTGACCTGGTCGATGTATGGATTCGGCGAAATATTAATATAGTTGACTGATGCTTTGTCCCCGCCCGAAATAATAAATCCCCCGGATGTTATACTGACAGGCATTTGTTTCTGAACAGGCTGACACAGATTTGTTGTATATACTGCCTCCCATCCGCTGCCTGTGATATTATTACTGTTTGAGGTGAAGATAATAAGCATGGAAGAGCCCTGGATTACCCGCTCTCCGGGCACAGTACTGCCACTAAAGCGGCCAACAAGGTTGGTGGCAAACGGCTGGTTACCTTTATATACAGCCACCACATCCCTGGTAATCTCGGTTTCAAAACGGGTAAACCGCAAGGTAATGCTGTTTGCACCCGGTACATTCACGAGCCAACTGCAACTCATGTTAGCCGGATAATTGGCACCATTACTTCCATCACTTAATACAGCGGTGCAGGAATTGATGACCTGCTGACCGGTACAACCCGACCAGGGCACGGTGAACGTACCGGTAACACTTTGTGATATTCCCGTGTTCATACATACGGGTGTCAGCCTGTACTCATAATTGTTTCCCGGCAAAAGGCCCTGCAATGAAAATGTAGTACCGCTTGCCGATGCTGTTGCCAGAACATAGTCTGTATTACCGGCTATCCGGTATTCAATTTTCGTTGTAGTGATTCCTGCTGCATTGGTCCAGTTAAGTATGACGGATGCGCCTCCGTCAAACGTCACTGATAAATTCGAGGGAGGAATGCAGTCAACGGGTAACGTTGTAAAAGAACCATTAGTGAATGTAATGCCAGAAGCGGGCTGACAGACCGGTTCAATTCGATATTCATAGGCAGTAGAGGGTGCCAATCCTGACAACTGATAGGTGAGAGTGGTGTTGGTGCCCTGGATTGAATTTGCCACTTCTGTAAAACTGCCAGAAGCGGACACATTGCGAACGGAAAGTCTGTACTGCTGACCGGGATTTAAATCAGGCCAGGATAACATAGCCCCGGTAATGGAAATAGCCGTCACATAACTTGAAGGGGGAACTATGCAGCCTTGTAATGTCTGGAGACTGATCTCTGGCGACCAGGCTCCGGTGCATAATGATTTCTCAAACCGGATCCTTACATTATAAAGAGTGTTGTAATCCAGACCGGCCAAGGTGTATGGCTGATGTACATTGCTGAGTTCTGTCCATGCTAAAGCATTTTGTTTTTTATACTGCAGGCTGGCAGTTAGTTCAGCCCCCTGGGGAGACCAGCTGATTACGGCCGAGCGATCGGTTACCTGTCCGGCACTCAACCCGGCAGGAACCGGAATAACTGGTATACTTACTGAAACCCCTCCAGAGGAAACAGTACACACATTTGTGGTAACCGTGCAATAATAAGTGCCTGAATTAGCAGCAGTGAAGTTGGTGATAACCGGATTTTGTAACCCGCTTGTAAAACCTCCCGGACCTGTCCAAGAATAGGTTGCGCCGGAAACTGCAGCTATCGCTAACTGAAGCGAACTGCCTTCACAAGCAGCACCATTGAACGACATTGAAACATTCAGCATGGAAGGGACAAGGCCGCAGGCCTGGGTTGTGGTAAAAGTTTTTACAACTGCAGATGGGCTGGATTCACATGCCGCAGTGAGTGTGAATTCATAGAGTGTTGCAGACAGCAAACCTGTGAGCAGGTAAGGCGGGTGTATATTACTGATAGTTGTCCAGGCGGAAGCTCCTGATTTCCTGTACCGGAGTGTTACTCCGGCAGAAGTGCCTCCCCATTTTATAATGGAAGAATAACTGGTAATACCTTCTGTTGTAATAGCTGATGCAACATTGCATGCCGGGCTTATAACAAGGTTACGGGTCATCCTGTATGATGAATTTCCGTTGATGGTTAAACTTATGACATATACCCCAGGAGAACTGTACGTTTTTGAAGGGTTTTTCAGGCTGCTTACTGTACCATCTCCGAAATTCCACTGATAGCTCCCAGCACACACCGAATTATCAGTAAATAATACGGGAATGCCCGGTGCAAAAACATATTCTCCGTTGGTGATTGTACCTGTTGCCATGGAGAAATTAGCAAATGGAGTGCCCACTGTTACACTCCTGCTGGTAGTTACCTGACCGTTGACAGTGAGTTGAACAGTATAGTTCCCGGGGCTATATGTAACCTGCGCAGGATACGGACCGGTGAACTGTGTACCATTGCCAAAACTCCATTGATAAGTGGCAGCGCATCCCCTGGTTATCAGGGGAGAGAATGTAAATTTATTATTATTGCAGGAAGCTGATGCAGGCCTGATACTGATATCAAAGCGGGAAGGTTTTCCCCAAATCACCCGGGTTATTGTAAAATTGTTATCCACTGTTAATGATACAGTGTAAGGCCCCATGCCGGTAAAAATATGGGAAGGGTTTCTTTCGAGGCTTTCGGCTGTGCCATCACCAAAATTCCATTTAAAGGTGGTACCACACTCCGTTGCTCCATAGCTTAACGCTACCGGGATATTTTCACAAAACTCATTTACAGAAGCTACTCCGTTAAGATATATTCTTCCGCCCAATACTAAAAGTTCAGATCTTACAGCTACTCCATTAACTGTAAGTGTTACTGTTATTTCACCGGGAAGTGTATAAATATGCTCCGGATCTCTTTCAGTACTCGTCGTTCCGTCTCCAAAACTCCACAAGTAAGTATCGCCATCTGAAGATGTGTTAAAAAACTTTACAGTAAACGAAGTGCAGGATATGCCAGGCAAAATCCGGGTGGTAAAATTAGCCACCGGACATCTCTTTATCTCTGCCAGGTAATAGGTTGCACCGCATCCGGCTCCTCTTCTTACCCGCACTTCAAGATGCTGGCATGAGCCATTTCCGTTGAGGTCAAGCTCAGACAAAAACACCCTGATGGTTGTACCGGTTTTATAAATGATTTTATTATAACTGTTCAATTGCCATTCAAAAACGCTGCCGGGCGAATTGTCTGTCACTTCAAACTCCAATTGTGAATAGTTACTGAATTGGTCAGGGTCAATTGCAACCCTTTGGTTAAGATTATTGATACCGTACCATTTTATATCCTGTGGCTTTGTCAGTAATTTTTTGGCAGCCGCCACCTGAACTGCAGCAGCTGCATCTAACCGGCCAGCCCCAAGCTTACCGGCATAAGGACGGTTATAGGAGATAGTGTCTATCCGTACAGCCGAACACTTAAGGATTTCCTCCACTTCAGCAGGTGTGATATCTGGCTGAACGGCATACAACAGTGCCGCAGTGCCCGACACGAATGGTGCCGCAAAAGATGAACCCCATCCAAAATTATATACACCATTGGCTGAAGTGGAATAAACAGAATACCCCGGAGCACAAATATCAACCCTGGTATTGTGCGTGTGTGTTTCGTTGGCCGGAAATTGCACCTGTGCTGTATGCACATCTTTCCAGCAATAAAAACCCGGATGACCAATGTCATACAAATGCCCTACCGAGGTAACAGAAATAACATTGTCGCAGCTTGCCGGGAAAGCAAAATTTCGTTCACCCAGTTCTCCATTGCCTGCTCCGGCCACCACCGTTACCCCAAGGCCTGTAACCAGATCAATCACATCATTGTGAACATTTGTTTCATTCAAGGGAGAGATGGATGTTATCCAGCTGCAGTTTACCACTTTAGCGCCCCTTTGCACCGCATCCAATATACCATCATAACCAAGTGATGTGCAAATAAGCCTGCTGTTAAACCCGATGGAAGGAAGCCCTTCTCCGTTATCGGTAGCCCCGGCAGCTATACAGGCCACTCTTGTGCCGTGACCTCCGGTGCCGCTTGTTATAACACCTGCACCCATTTCAGCCTTACTCATCAGTTCATTACAATTCGTGTCGAAGCTGATGTCAGAAATACCGATCTTAACCGAACTGCTGCCTTTGGTCACATCCCATGCTTCTCTCGCCCGGATATATTCCAAAGCAGGAGAGGCTGCTGTCTGCTGCCCATTTTGTGTGATGTAGTAATCATCAGGCACATATAAAAGCCGGGGTTCTTCATATACATCCATTTTCATTTGAGACGAAGTCCTGTCACTTCTGAAGCTTTGAAGTACCTTTCTGGCATCACCCTCGAATGTCAGCAAATAATAATTCAGCAAGGTTGCACCTTTCGGGTGCCAGCTGAAAGCAGATGCAGAAGGAAATGCCTTTTCAATTTTCGTAAGCTTATATTTCCTGATGAGTTGGTGAAAACTGCTGTCTGTATTACTCATTACCGGTCTTCTTGCCGGTTTATCATTATTCACTACCGGAATCTTCGAAGTATCCGGAAAATAGACCAGTAGTCTATGAGAAACCGGCGAGGATGCAACCGGCTGTTGAAGTTCGGGGAATGGCCTTTTTTGTGCGTAAACAGAAACAGCAAATGCGAGGAGCATGCTGAGTGTAAATGCAGATCTCATATCGTTTTGGTTTTAGTGGTTCCTTAAGATTACAGCATGAAAAACAACTTTCCGGGAAAAGTAGACCCCGATAAAGAAGTGGCGTCAGCTGTTATCAACCGGCGAAGTGGTTATGAAAAATAAAACCAATAAGAAAAGCGGGATGATTAATCACCCCGCAGAATTCACAGATACGGCGCTTGCGAACATGAAAAAAGCTATTATATGGTCAGTTATACCCGAAAGGGTTACAGTATTCTTTTAATACAATCTATCAATACCACTTTTCGCCGTTTTGATACAGGCAGCACTATGCCATTAGACAGCAAAACAGAAAGTTCTTCTGCATCAAACAATTCCATGTGCGACAGGTTGACCAGGAAGGACTGATGGATTCTGAAAAAACCATATGGCTCAAGCATCATTTCACTATCCAGTAAGGTTTTCGCCACTATATACTTTTCCGACTCGCTGAAGCAGTATTCTGTGTAATTGTTAATGGATTTCACAAAACACAGATGCTCAACATCCTTTATCAGGTAACCCTTATTAGTGTTTATACATATTCTTCGGAGGTTCTTAGTCAGGCTGGCCGGGTATTCTCCGTTTCCTGCTGTGCCATACGACATCTGCCGGAGGTAAATACTTTTTTCAAATTTTGAAAGGGTATTTCCCAATTGATCTGATCTGATGGGCTTAACAATATAATCCTCGTTTGCCGGCCGGGTTGCTTTACTCATATTTCTCGTATTCATGGTACTGATAAAAATCACCTTGAAACTTCCGTTTGCTGTTTTTGCCAGGGCATTAAATACAAAACGTTCACTTTGCGGGTGAATATTAGCTATGATAAGGTCAGGCCGTTTGTTCTCGATATACTCTACTGCCTCTGTCTCATTAATAGCCACCCCTACCAATAAATAGTTAGGTCTTACCAATGTAATAAGCTGCCGGACTCTTCCTGCATGATGCAGATCCTTGTCAATAATCAGGTAATGATAGTTTATCATAGACACGGGTCTTAAGCAAGCCCGGCCTGAACCGGGCTTGCTATCTTATTCTTACTAATGAACCAATCTATTACAGAATCACAATCTTTGTGAGCTTTGATATGGAATCGCTGGCAGACTCTGTCACTTTCAGCATATAGGTTCCCGCCGGGTGGTTAATGTTGCTTATCCTGATAAGTTGGCCCGGCGAAGCTGTCACTTTTTCTTCTCTCACCACAGAGCCGGATGCATTTATAAGAAACAGATCATACTTTCCCGCCTTCAGGAACTCAATATTGAATACAGATGAAGTAACCGGATTAGGATATACACGGAACAGGTCAGTATTTCTGTCACATGCACTCGTCAGATTAATGATATTGCTGTATGTTGTTTTACCATCCAGGTCAAGCATTTTAAGCCGGTAATACATTTTGCTGCCGGGGTGAGAAATAATGAAATCGTAGTCTTCCCTGCCCTGCATCCCGGCGATAGTTCCGACTGTTGAAAAGCGGTATCCGTCTGCACTTTGTTCCATTTGAAACTTATCGGTGTTTGAATCCTTTGAAACTTTCCATTTCAGGTTGCTTTTACAGTTATTTACCACACCTTCAAAATTCATAAGTGTGATGGGAACTGTACCTGATACAGTCACTGAAGTTCCCGAGTTATCATTCCCTGTTATGTTCCCGGTTGTTTGAGTACCTGAAGAACTGCACGTTACGCCATTTGCCCAGTTGAGTGTAGCGCTAACGGGTCCGCTACCCAAAGCAACAGGAGTAATAAGGATGGTAAAAGTCCGGCATTCACCCGGCATCCAGGTATCAATACTATTACAAAGGCGTATGGAATTACCTGTGTTTGAAACAATGCTCCAGCCGGCGGGCAGATCAGTCTGCAGTACAGAAGATGCCATCAAAACCTTGGTCGGATCTACCGAAATCACCGGCCTTACTTTAAATTGAGGTACGGATCTGCCTCCTCCGTCATTGTTACACACGGTTACCTGGATTCGTGCATTACTGGCATTCAATGGCCAGACTCCATTGATACTTCCGTTAAGAAGGGGAATGATATTGATGTCAAGATCCTGTGCCTTTGCTGAGAAAAGGAGCAAAAAACCGGAAAGAGCGGTAAAAAGAAACTTTTTCATGTTTAGCGTTTTTAATTGTCAGCAGGGGTTGTGTTCTCCCCTGCTGACGTCATTATTGATTTAGGTTTCCGACAATTAATTGCCTGCGGTTATCGTGGTAACACTGCTGTTGTTTTGCGGGCTAATGTCCCCTCCTGCCCCATCAGTGATGATGGCTGTAATATTCTGGAAGGTGAACAGCGGCGTTCCCGTTTTCCTGGTAGCCCTTAATCCTATCTGCATGCTTGAATTTGCCGGTATAATGAGTCCGGGTTGAAGACTGATTTCAATAAATGAACCGCTTAATCTAAACTGCCAGAGACTGTTCTGGTTTGGCGTTCCGCCAAGTACATCCGAAATACCGTCAAAACCTGATTGCAGGCTGTTTGTTAAGACAGCGATTCCTGGAACTGTAATATCCCATCCGGATGGTCTGGTTAGCCTCAGGAGTACTGGTTGTGCGGGGTCTGTGTTGTTGTTGGCTATTTCGAAAATATTCAGCACAAAATCACGCCCGGAGCCAGGTGCAAAATTCAGGTCATCGATATCAACAGTAGGCGTTAGATCGGGGGCACATGAGGTGCTTGTTACGGTTACCGCAGTGGAGGCCGGGCTGAAACAATCGTTGACCGGATCAAGGAAAAATGCATAATACACACCATCTGTGGCAGCGTTAGGAGTGGCATAAGCAGCACCCGTATGAGAATTATTGGTATACCAAACCACAGTTGTCCCGGCCGGAGGTACGCCCACTACCAGCGAATTCAGGTCAAATGTTGTCTGAGGGCAACTGTTAGTGACATTATTACTCGATAAAACAGGTGCTGTGCTGCCGGCGGAGCAGGTACATGGAGTTGTTGTAACAAGCACCGGAGAAGCAGCAGGACTATAGCAGTTGTTGACCACATCAAAATAGAACGCATAATAAGTACCTACCCCGGCTGTGGTTGGTGTGGCATACTGTGCTCCGGAGTGAGTGCTGTTGGTAAACCAGACAAGTGTTGCACCCGGAGGTGTTACACCCGTATGAAGTGAATTCAGGTTTACAGTAGTGACAGGGCAAACATTCGAAGCATTATTAGAACTCAGGGATGGTGCTGTACTTCCGGCTGTACATGGGCAAGGATTAATGAAAACAGTTACAGGTGCTGATGGCGAGCCGTAGCAGGCATTAACAGGGTCGTAATAAAATGCATAGTAGGTTCCTGGACCTGCAGTGCCAGGAGTAGCATACTGCGCCCCGGAATGTGAGTTGTTCGTAAACCAAACCAATGTGGTGCCCGGAGGAGCCACGCCTGTATGCAGAGAATTCAGATCCGCTGTGGTGGCCGGACAATTATTAGAAATAGAATTTGAGCTCAAGGCGGGCACAGCACCACCAACTACTGTGCAAGGCGGATTACCTCCTCCATCAAAATTGAACACAAAAGGAACTTTTGAGCCGTTTGTTACCTGCGGGTCAAAACTATTCGGGCCAAAAATAGGGCCATGTCCATTTGTAGTTCCATTCTGGTAGAATGGGTTACTTACACCTCCTACGCAAAGGTTGTCCGTTGCGGCATTATACATCAGCTGAGTATTGGAAGATGTCATCCAGAATGTCGTTGAGAATCCGCAGCTTCCGGCTTCGATTCCATCTCCTCCCAGGTAAGTGCTGTACGTCAATTGAGTAAGATCTGCAGATAAAACTGATATAAAGAAATCAGAACCTCCTCCACCGAAAGTGTTATCAAAGAAACCGCTTCCGGAGGGATTTAATAACGGGAAACTTGCTGAATATGAGGTGGACCCTACAACATAGAGCTTGTTTAAAGATTCATTTACGGCAATGCCAACATTAGAAAAGTCTGCACCGCTGCCACCCAGGTAAGTGCTTCTGATGGGAATACCAGAGGTCGTGCCGTCAATAGGGACTTTGCTCAGTACAACATCGTAACCACCGTTTATTGTAGCATCATAAACCGCCGGAACAGCACTGGTGCCGGGAGCACTGCCATTAATTGTATAAGCCAGGTAAAAAAAGTTGTTCGATACATCCAGTTTAGGCTGGAGCAGCATACCTGATGAAACACCACCCAGAAAACTTAAAAACTGGAATGATGAGGGTACTGAAGACCCGGGATTTAATGTGCCGAGAAAGAAATTTGAACCAACAGACCCCGTACCAACATTATTAGCTGTAACAGCCGGCCAGGACTGAGAGGAGCCTGTTTGACCGAAAAAGGCAAGTTTGGATTTATCAGGCGTAAGCTTAAGGCCTCCCAATCGATCAAATCCGTTTCCGCCTAAAAATGTACCCCAATTATGTACATTGTAACCCGGACCCGAAAAACGGGCAATATAACATTCACCATAAGTAGCATCTCCTGATGCATCAGCCGCTCCCGCACTGATAAACCCGGCTGGATAATAATAATTAACACCCGCTGTCGCGGTAGCTCCCCCAACAAAATAGGTTTGATCATCGAGTATTTCCAAAAAAGAAGGGCCGACTTGTCCATTGTAATTGTGAATTGGTCCGGCTAAACCGGGCAAATATGAAGCATAATGCAGGGTTTGCAGGTCAGCAGAAATAACACCTATGAAACCTTTGTAATCACTTGTTGCGGGTCTTGGGTTGCCTATATATGCCCCTGCCGTGGTTGGTATAGCATTACCCGTTGCATTTACATAGCCGCTGAACAGGATTCTTCCGTTTGGAAAAAGTTTTAAGGCTGTTACTCCCGTTGAATTACCAAAAAAAGTAAATCCGGTACAGGTATTTCCGGTAATTTTCACCAGACAACCCGCCAACCCTAAAGTACTTGTATTCAGCTTTCCCTGGTCATATCCCGGGGCATTATTGATATAGGCTGATGTAAAAATGGAGGGCCCGCCCTGAAGTCCGGCATATACATTTCCTGCAGCATCTCTTGCGACTGCGGTAATGTCCATACTTGTCATCATTGATGGATCCTGAGCGATAAAAGTCGCAGATGTAATGGTAGGATCGATTACCAAAGGTGCATCAGGAACCAATACATCATTTTTTGAAAGGCTGAATGAAACTGTCTCCTCAGTGGTATTAAACTGCATCTCCACAGGTTGCTTTTTATTGTTGACGATTTGGTAACTCTCCGGTATATGAAACTGTATTTCATCAAAACGCAGACCAACAGTCAACTCACCATCTTTACCTTTCTTCAGGAAATCCTGCCCTGCGAAGCGCATTTTAATTTTCTTATAGTCTTCGGGGTTATTTACAAGCCAGTCAAATTCAATGGCCCCGTTCTCATTACTGTACAAACGGAGATTCACACCATCATATATCCCGGGTATCAGGAGTTCTCCATACCCTTGTACATTTGTCTGAATATTATTCTCGTCCTGCATGTAATTATAAGTAATGATGCTTCCGGCAACAGATTCCGGTTTCAGTTCGTTGGCCCCGTCGAAACTCACATCTACAATATGTGTCTTTACATCTTCATTGCTTTTGCCTGCTGAGTTATTGGCAACCAATCGGATTTTATCTCCGGTAATAGCCAATTTGATATTGGCAGCATCTGTATAATACTTTACAGAAGATGCAATCTGCCCATTGTTCCGGATAAATCGCTGTCGGTTCTCTGTTTTCCTCAGTGCATTTTTTACAAGCTGTCCCAGGTCTTTATCAGCAGCATCGGATACAGCATTATTCCCACCACGGTTATCAGATGCCGCCTGTCTTGCAGCTATTGCAGGATGCGCTGTCATTTCCGCACCTGCAGCAGGTACAGGATGTTCATCCGGATATTGATGTTGCCAATTTCTTTTGTTCCCAAACCATATAATGGCCAGGTACATAACTGCAAGCAACGTCATAGTTCTCGTTGAAAAGGTTCTTGTTTTCATTTTAACTTTTTTAGATAAGATGTTTAATTTTTAGAATGTTTATATTTTAATTTCATTATATAATCTTTTAAAACAGGCCTGGCCGAAAACGGCCAGGCGTTCCCCTATGATGATTACCCTTTAACTAAATTCCAGGTGCTACTAAGATTGTACGGTTCATTTAAAAAATAAGCCCGGCTGGGAACAACCCGGCTTGTTTTTTCGGCGACCGTCCTTCCTATACATAGGTCGTCCGAATACGATTGCTGACACTTTATCATTTTTTTCGTTTTGCGATTAATAATTAGTTATAGCTCCCAAATCCAAAAACTGCTGAGACATAAATGAAACTTTCTTTATAGTTTTTCCGGTTCTTACGCACTTTTCCATTATTCCGCCGAAATGCTACGGTTACATCAGTTACTCCTGCTCGTCCTTTTTCAGTTGCGGTTGACCTTTTATCAACCGGAGTTTCAATTACAGATCTCACGCTATATTCTCCTTCCATTTTATAAGAGCTGTCATTCTTCATACTTGAATCAAACCATACTATAGCCAGGCTGAGCGCTGCTATCAGGAAAGCTGACCTTCTGGAGTATTTTGTTTTTTTCATTTTTTGCTTGCTGGTGTTCTGTGATTAATTCTGACACAAAACTGAAAATGATTTAGGGAAGAGCTTGTAGAGAAATCTCTACAAGCTTGTAGAGATTTTACTACATGCTATAGAGAAATCTCTACAAGGAAGTAAAATTTGTTTTGCCTTGCAGCCATTATGTCAGCAGTGTAACATCGCTCCAATTTCAACTTTAAAATATTGACAATTAATATATTAATAGATATCAAGAGGGTTGTTACTGCATTTTTAATGTTTAGACATCAAATAGTGATGATTTTTTCTGTCAGAATGTCACACTTAAATTAGATTTCTAAGTAATTTCACGGGAGTTATTTTTGTAGGATTCAGTTCTGATAAACTGAACATTCAAGCAAACACACCTAAGAAATGAATAAAGTCCTGCTGGCGGAGGATCATGCAATCGTTATTAAGGGCATCAAGATCATTTTTGAAGCTGAATTCAGAGGCTATTCTCTTGATATTGCCAAAAACTCGACTGAGCTAATGAGGTATTTACAGAAAAATACCTACGCTATGGCAATTATTGATCTTCAATTGGAAGACGGGGATATCTTTCACTTGCTTCCGGATATTGTCAGCCTGCATCCTTCTTTAGACATGCTTGTCTTTACTGCTAATCCTGAAGAAGTTTATGCCAAGAGGTTATTTAAGATTGGTGTAAAGGGATTTCTGAGTAAAAATGCGGCTGATGAAGAAATTACAAAAGCCATCAGAAACATACTTTCTGGAAATGTTTATCTCAGTGAAAGTTTTAAAGCCATTTTACTAAACGATTTCTCCGTAAAGAATAAGTCCAACCTGCTTCACAAACTTTCAGCCCGTGAGCTTGAAGTAGCTAATCTGCTTAAGAAAGGCCTGAAAACGACCGATATCTGCAAGGAATTGAATATGCAGTCAAGTACAATTGCGACACATAAAAACAGGATTTTCGCCAAACTGAATATATCTAACATTATTGAGCTCAACGAATTGTTCGATAACCTGGAAGAATCCTGATCAAACCTGATACAAACTATCCGTTATTGTGATACTGGCTGCTGCTCATCAGCTTTTGCAATTCGAGGAGGTTTTTTACTTTCAGCTTTTGAAATATTTTCCTCTTCGCATTTGATATGGTACTGGGTTTGAGGTTCAGCATGCTTGATATTTCGACCCCACGGTTTCCCTTCATCAATAACAATAATATCTGAAGTTCTGTCTCAGTCAATTCAGATCTGATCATGTCCTGCTTTTTTACACGCTTAATTACAAGGCGCTTAAAATGCTGGCTCAGATAAATATTGCCGGTCAATACACAACTGATTGCCTCCACGATCTCTTCTTCATCCGCATCTTTTGTGAGGTAACCCCTTATACCCTGCGTATACAGGGGTCTCGCCACAATCTCCTCTTTGCTTGCAGAAAAAACCAGCACCCTCGTTTTAGGGTGGTTTTTCAGCAACCGTGACAAAGAATGGATAACAATTCCATTCTCCAGCTGCAGATCAATAATTGCGAGGTGATACTCACTTACCTTTAACTTCTTATCCAATTCTGCGCAACTCTTTACAACATCCATTGAATAATTTGGAAACATACGCCTGATCAGAAAATTCATCCCGATAATAGCAATACCCTGATCTTCGGCTAACAGAATCCTGCGCATATATTAACTCAGATTAATAACTCACATTCAATTAGTCCTATAAAATAAACATATTAAATTCAAATAAAAAAGACTGCTCCATTTAAAGCGTTCAGGTAATGTTCTACATCAATATCTCCCGAAAAAAGGAAACCCATCCTGTAAATCTGCCAAGTACAAAATATCAGCTGCTATGTCTTTTAGCCATATCATATTCCAGTTAGCTCAGATGAGCAATTGACAACCGCTGACTCCCGTAAAGAGGAACTTGCCGTAGCCTGTATTAAGTTCTGCTCCAAAATAAATTTCATGTTCCTTGTAAATCTTTACACTAAATGTGTACATTTGAGTTCCCCCTCCATGGTTATCTGCTAAAAAACATTGTTTTTTAACTATAATCCTATTCTCCAGGCGATATGAACATTCTAACACTTCATCTGCCCGCCTTTTTGTGTAAAAAAAGAAGGCTGATTTTATTTAGCCTGATTACAGCGCTTTTTGTTTTCAGCAAAGACATTTATGGACAGCCGGAAAGAAAATGGGTGCTGAAGACTAAGCTCGATGCCAATGAAGGAACGCTGCCGCAAAATTCTGTTATTGATCTTTTCTTTGACAATGAAACCGGCTTTCTATGGTGCGCTACTGAAGCCGGACTTGTGCGGTATAATGGGAAAACTGCCTATAATTTCGATAGCCGCAATACGAATGCATTACAAACGCCCCGTTTTCGAACGTTCTATAAAAACCTTACTGACAAAATAGTTGTTGTTTCAAGTTCCGGCGAAGGGTTTTTTATTGATGCAGATACGATACATTTTGCCGGCAGGCATAATGCTTTTTTGGGTTCGAAATTTGGAAAAGCCTTTTGTAATTATAACGACAGCCCCGGTAACTTATCGGATGCACGGCCTTCCGCGGCCGCATCCAAACAGGTGCCGGAGTCAGGTGCTGATCCTTTGCAGGCATACTGGACTGGCTACAATGAATATATTGCATGCAGCAATGATGGAATATTCTATATCCGTAATAAAGAAGTAAAAGGCGTATATATTAAAAAGGGGTTTGGCGCCTCCAGCCTGTTTTTTCTTGGAAAACAGCTATATGCAAGAACTGTTAATGGTGATACATATATTGTTAACACGTCGCCTTTCTCAGTTATACCAGCTGCTACAGATGCTGTGATTGCTAATACAAAAGGTGTTCTCTTTCCCAATATTGTAACGGGTAAACCGCTATTGCTTTTGGAAAATACACTGTACACAGTAACAGCAAGCAATGGCAGGATCGTAACACAGTTACTTGCCATACTTCCTTTTAAAGTACCCGGCCTCTCCTCCATCATTGTTCATCCCAATGGACACTATATCTACTGCGGGAGTTTCACCCTCGGGCTATATGTCTTTTCAAGGCCGAATTTTTTTACATATATAATTCCACAGGGTTCAGTACCACAGTCAGATCTTGAGGCCCGTAATATACCGGGGCGTTATAGTAATAATATTTATTCCGTTGTTCTGCTTCATGATAGCACACAGGCACTCACATCTGACAATGTTCTTTTTGATCTGGAGAAAGGAACTTTTAGATACCCCGGATCGAATAATGTAAACCCCCTTAATAACTATACTGTAAGCAGCAATAGTTTTTTATGGGGATTTGGAGCCACAGTATCATACATCACCCGGCACACTGCCGGGCAGAATAAAAAAACAACGCTTATCAATAATAATAAAGCCCCTAATTACTTTTCCCGTACAAGTGACGGTAAAATATGGGCACTGTACAGTGATGGCCTTGGGCTTTTTGAAAATGATTCTATCAGGATGATAAAGCGGCCGCTCGACTTACCTGACTCAATCGCGGGTAACCAATTATCTGACCTGACCAACCCTGTCATTGGCTATTTAGACAATAAAACGTTGCTGCTCTTTTGGAGGCACTATTTATATACGCTGGATACTGCCAGTATGGCTTTTACCAAATATGCTGACCTACCACCGTACCAGTACCGGTCATTTATCAAAGAAAACGAAAGATATTACTGGATATGCACCTATGGAAATGGTATTTTACTTTTCGATGTTAAAGAAAGGAAAGTATTTCCTGTACCAACTGACCATGGAAACTATCTGTTGTATGCTCACACCTTAGCTCCTGATGGCAATGGCAATTTACTTATCCCCACGAACAAGGGCCTCTTCAGGATAAGAAAACAGCACCTGCTGAATATCTGTCTTCATGGCGGCCAGCCCTTATACGAATACTATGATACGAGGCAAGGGCTGATTAATGTGGAGTTCAATGGTGGGTGCATGCCGGCATTCAACAGGCTGCCGGGTAATGATATTCTTTTCCCTTCTATCGACGGGCTGGTAAGGGTATTTACATCGGGCTTCCAATCACCCGTAAAATATCCCATATTCATTGAAAGCATAAAAAGCGCCAACCGGTCACGGCTGTATAAAAAAAATATTGCTTTCAATCCAAATGAACGGACACAAATATGGACCATTAATTATGCCCGTTGGTCTGATGTTTATGCCGGCAATATTTTTTACCGCCTGGACAACGGGGAATGGCAATCTGCAGAAACACCTGCAATTACCCTGTCAGAGCTAGACGGGGGGAAACATACACTTGAAATAAAAATACAGTTTGACCTTGAAGGCACACAAATAAGCACTACAACGTTTTCTTTTTATGTCGGGAAGCGATACTATGAACAACTATGGTTCTGGATAGTATTGCTGGCTGGTATGACGGGGCTCATTATACTAATTTCTTACCTGCGCAACTACCGCATAAAGCAGGCGAATATACAACTGGCAAAAAAAGTGGAAGAAAGAACCACCCAACTTGAAGCAAAAAAAGAGCAGTTGACACATAAAAACAAAGAACTGGAAAAAACACTGGATGAACTTAAGTCCGTAATGACATTATTGGAAGGAAGGAATGACTTTCAAAAAAAGATGATCCGCATCATTGGACATGATGTGATGATACCCCTGAAGTATATAGCAAAAACGGCAAGGCAACTTTCCAAATACAAAGCCGAAATCAGCACCGACCTTAGAAATGAAACAGTTGAGGAAATCAATACCACCTCCACCAGTCTCACCTATTTAGGGCAAAGTATAATTCAATGGATCAAAATGCAGGAAATTGCATTTAAACTGACAATCACTTCTTTTAATGTGCTATCCGAATTACACGAAATAATTCCGCTGCATGAAAAGATCCTGAGTGAAAAAAACAACAGACTGAAATTAATGATACAACCAGGTCTTTCTGTGACCTATGATGCAACAGCACTGCGAATTATCATTCACAACCTTGTAATGAATGCTAATAAGTTCACAGAAAATGGCGTTATCAGTATTAAATGTGCTGAAGAAAACAAAAAAATAATACTGGCAGTGGCTGACACCGGCATAGGTATGCACCCGGATATCAGGGATAAACTCAATCAGCTTATAGCCGTGAGCCCGTTATTTGCCGGCAACAGCGACAGCGGCTGGGGATTGGGCTATAATGTAATCATTGAACTTATTAATATTTCAAAAGGGACACTCAATATAATATCAGCGCCGGGAGAAGGAACAAAAGTCAACATAATAATACCTGAATAATTAATGAAAACTGCAAACCCGGCCTATCTGATTTCCCGGATTCTAAAGAAAAGATACCGGATTCTAAATTCCGCTTTTTGCAAAGAGATGATGTTTTACTTTTACTTTTCATGCTCAAGATGGTTATAACTAGATAACCGAAAACGGCCCCTTTCCAGGGGCGGTTTTTTTTAATTACGACACCAACAGGTCTTTTACCCTGCAAAAGACCATGCTGATGGAAAATCAAAGCCCGAAGCGTACTCATTTTTTTATTACTTTCAGCGAATGAACCCGCAAGTTCCACTCGCTGAAAGAATAAGACCATCCGGGCTGAATGAACTAGTTGGCCAGGATCATCTTGCGGGAAAAGGCGGTTTTCTCAGAACGGCCATCGAAAATGGCAAAGTTCCATCGATGATTTTTTGGGGGCCTCCAGGCACCGGCAAGACAACTCTTGCCAACATTATCGCCCATAGTATCAATTCACCTTTTTTCCAGCTAAGTGCTGTTAATGCAGGAGTAAAAGAAGTAAGGGAGGTTATTGAAACGGCCAAAGGGCAAAAAAGCCCGGTTCTGTTCATCGACGAAATTCACCGGTTTAATAAAGGACAACAGGATGCGCTGCTTGCAGCCGTGGAGAAAGGTATCATAACATTGATTGGCGCCACTACAGAAAATCCTTCTTTTGAAGTAAACAGTGCCTTACTCAGCCGCTGCCAGGTTTACCTGCTCAAGCCGCTGACAGAACCGGAATTGAACAAACTGCTTCATACGGCGATCGAAAAAGATATTATTCTATCCAAGAAGAAAATACAGCTGAAAGAAACATCCGCATTGCTGAATATTTCGGGAGGTGATGGACGGAAACTGCTCAACCTGCTTGAAATTGTATGTGAAGCTGCCGGAAACGACGTAACCGTAACTGATGAGCTTGTAATGGAAGTGGCACAAAGAAGAATTGCACTCTATGATAAATCAGGGGAACAACATTATGATATCATCTCTGCCTTCATCAAATCCGTCCGTGGAAGCGACCCTAATGCGGCCATTTACTGGCTTGCACGGATGATTGAAGGCGGTGAAGATGTAAAGTTTATCGCCCGCCGCATGGTGATACTGGCCAGTGAAGATATTGGCAATGCTAACCCTACTGCCCTGGTAATGGCAAATGCCTGTTTTGATGCTGTAACTAAAATAGGTTACCCGGAAGCAGGAATTATACTTTCACAGTGTGTTGCCTACCTTGCTTCATCACCCAAAAGCAATGCAGCAGTTGCCGCCATCGCTGAAGCACAGGCTGCTGTAAAAAAATTTGGCGACCTGCCCGTTCCCCTTCACATACGGAATGCACCCACCCGCCTTATGAAAAATATGGGATATGGAAAAGACTACCAGTATTCGCACAGCTATGAAAACAGTTTTTCGCCCCAGGAATACCTGCCCGAAACAATAAAAGGGATGAAGTTTTATGAACCCGGAAAAAATCCTCGTGAAGAAGAACTACGGAAATTCCTGAAAAATCTCTGGAAGGATAAATACAATTATTAACCAGGCCCATCTTCTGCGTGGCTACTACCATTTAATATATATAATCATGAAAAAGTACCTGCTCATTTTCGTACAACTGGCTGTTCCGGTGATTTTATATTCCCAGGCAATTATAAACCGGGACCCGATGATAGAAAAGATGGCAGCTGAAGTATCAAAAGATTCGCTGGAATCATATATCCGCAAAATGGTGAGCTTCGGCACAAGGAATACATTGAGCACACAATCCGATCCGAAAAGGGGAATTGGAGCCGCCCGGAAGTGGGTACTCTCTAAATTCAACGAGTTCGCTCAGCAATCGGGAGGCCGCCTCACTGCATTTATTGATACCACAACACTACAAAAAGATGGAAGAAGGGTTGACACAACGCTTCTGTTGGGAAATGTTGTTGCCACCCTCAAAGGTACCGACCCGGCCGATGACCGTATATTTATTATAAGCGGGCATCTTGACAACATGCGGACAAATGTAATGGACAGAACTGGTGATGCCCCTGGCGCAAATGATGATGCAAGTGGTGTGGCCGCCCTGCTGGAATGTGCAAGGATCATGAGTAAAAAAACTTTTCCTGCTACTATAATGTTTGTGGCCTTCAGTGGTGAAGAACAGGGATTGCTCGGCGCTAATTTTATGAGTGATAAGGCTAAAAGGCAAGGATGGAATATTGAAGCTGTGCTGAACAATGATATAATGGGCAGCAATCACAGCAATGAAACAAATATCATCAACAATACAAGGGTGCGGGTATTCAGTGAAGCCTTTTCTGTGCAGGATACCGGCAGGGCTGCAATAAATATCAGAAGCCTGGGATTAGAAAATGATGGCAAAGCGAGGCAACTGGCCCGCTATGTTAAAGAGATCGGCGAACGATACGTTGACAACCTGGAAGTGGTGATGGTATACCGCAACGACCGTTTTTTACGTGGTGGCGATCATACTCCGTTTGTTAACAGGGGCTATGCAGCAGTCCGTATCACCGAGATGAACGAAAATTATAACCATCAGCACCAGGATGTGAGAATAGAAAACGGTATTCAATACGGCGACCTGCCCGAGTTTATGGATTTTGAGTACCTCAGGAAAAACACCTGTATGAACCTTGTAAATCTCGCCAACCTTGCCAAAGCGCCTGCTATGCCGCAGGAAGTGAAAGTAGACACCCGAAAACTGACGAATTACACAAATCTTAGCTGGAAGCCGTCCAAAAATGGCCAGGTAAAAGGATACTATATATTAATACGTGAAACCACAAGCGCCTTCTGGCAAAAAAAGATATTTACCACCGATACTAAAGCTGATCTTCCCTATTCAAAAGATAATTACTTCTTTGCGGTACAGGCGGTAAGTGCTGAAGGTAATGAAAGCCTGCCCGTTGTTCCATCACCTGCCGGTCGCTAAATTTGCAGGATGAATATTGAATGGACCATCAAAAAATTTGATGCACTTTCTGTAAATGAACTTTATGCCCTGCTGCGCCTGAGAAGTGAAGTATTTGTGGTGGAACAAAACTGTGTTTTCCTTGATATGGATGATAAAGATCAGGTCTGCTGGCACCTCCTTGGCTGGAAAGAGGAAAAGCTGGTAGCAGCAACGAGGTTAGTGCCTCCGGGTGTTTTTTATGAGCAACCTTCAATAGGCAGGGTGGTAAGTTCTCCATCAGTAAGGGGTTTGGGCGTAGGAAGAATGCTGATGGAAAAAAGTATTACCGAGACTTATCGCCTTTTCAACAGGCAACCGCTGAAGATTGGCGCACAAGTTTATTTAAAAAAATTCTACAGTTCCCTCGGCTTCCTGCAAACCGGAGAGATATATCTTGAAGATGGGATTGAACATGTTGAAATGCTGCTGCTATAAAGCATTTTAGTAAAATCACTAAGTAGAAAGACTTTTCCGGCAGCTTTTCTGTCAAAAAGAGGTCATTACATTTGTTTTTATTTTTTTTCTTTTTCTACTTTAGCTCTGAAATCCAATAGTAGAAAAACCAGAAATCTGATACCAATGAGAACAACTGTACACGCAGTACGGCATTCCGTACTAATTTGTCTCCTGACGCTATTCTCACTCGTCAGCCAATCACAATCAATCAGCACAGCAAACGGAAAGGTTGAATTAGGTCTTGGAATAGGCCCCATGTTTTTCCTTGGCGACCTTGGCGGCAGCGCCGGTGTGGGAAAGACATTTATTAAAGACCTTGATCTGCCCCTCACAAAGCTGAACAAAGGTGTTTACCTTAACTATTATCCAACTGAATGGCTCGGTTTCCGAATAGCAGGTAACCTTGGCTATGTGGAAGGTGATGATGCTGAAGCACCAGCCAAAGGTGGTGCCGAAATGGACCGGAGAGAAAGGAATCTCAATTTCAGGTCGAAGATCAAAGAAGCATATGCAGCCATCGAAATTTATCCAACCTTTTTTCTTGAAAAATATGATGGTTTGCAGGGCAAACTTCGCCCCTATGTGGTGGGAGGTGTTGGTGTTTACAACTTCAACCCCGAAACAAAGGATGTGGATGGCAGTTGGGTTAAAACGGCTCCGCTCCGGCTGGAAGGCCAGGGTTTCCCCCAGTATCCTGACAGCAAGCCTTACAAGCTCACCCAGATAAATGTGCTGGTTGGCTTTGGCGCCAAATATTATCTGAAAGAGAATATGTACATAGGAATGGAAATACTTCACCGCAAACTCTTTACAGACTATGTGGACGATGTAAGCCACAATTACTATGTGGATCCGATAACCTTTGATGCCAACCTTTCACCGGCAGATGCCGTAACAGCCCGCCGGTTGTATTACAGGGGCATCTATACATTTCCCACCAGCCGCCCCTACCAGGAATTTGCTGAAAGAGGCGATCCGAAAGAGAATGATGCCTTTTTCTCCAGCATACTACGGCTGGGCTGGCGCATCAATAACAACGCCTCCACCAGGCAGTTGAAATGTCCTGTATTTTATTAATACATCTAATACCGAACCACTATGAACCAATTATTACCCACTTTCAAGATCACTGTGATCGCCCTTGCAGGATTCGGGCTCGCAGCCGGAAAAATTTCATACGCTGAAGGCAAACCCGTAACAGCGGCCACTATCATCCCCGTTGAAAAAAGCGGAGAGGAGCCGAAAGAAAAAAAGCCTGAAAAGAAATCAAAGGTGCGCACCACCTCTTTTGCCTCACGAAATAATGATGCCGTACGTATCTACCCCGACATCATAAAACGGGAGATGCATGTGGTGGCCAAAGACAATAAAGACAAAGAGATCACCTTTTTTGTATTTGACCTGCAGGGAACATTACTTCACCAGTACAAAATGAAAGCTAAAGATCATTACCGGATCTCCGGGCTCAATAAAGGCGTGTATCTCTACCGTGTTTTCTGCGGCGATGAAGAAACAGCCACCGGAAAATTTGAGATAAGATAATAAACACACCTGTGCAGCCAAATGTCCATAAGCGGCAGGGAGCTTAATAAAATCTGATACCCTGGTTGAATAAACCTGATCCGTTCTCTATTGGTACTCTCATTAGTATACAATTTTATTAAACACTCTCTGCCCTGCTTATGGGCAAAATAAAACAGAGTTCTTTTTAATTGTCATAACTAAGAAACCCAACGGCCTGCCCCGGCA
>JAEUVM010000454.1 GCA_016787125.1 Chitinophagaceae bacterium
TGCGGATCCAGATATTATTGGCACTGTCTACCGTGAGACGGTCAATCGAATTATCGGCAAGGCCGGGATTATCATATTTATAATACGTTTGAATACGGTTGCCATCAAAGCTGTTGAGTCCTTCCGAAGTGGCGATCCATACCATCCCGTTCCGGTCGCGAACGGCATGGTTCACCTGGTTATCACTCAACCCCTCAGCCGTACTGAGATGATAAAAAGCAGGCGACTGGGCCTGCGATTTACCAATAATGCTACAGCATAAAACAATCAGTATCGTACGAAATGCCTGGGTCAAGGAAGGGGTTTATTCAGTAAAATACTTCTTTTAGGAATACAAGTTACGAGTTGTGAGTTATGAGTTACGATAAGAAAGTTACGAGTTATGAGTTATGAGTTACGAGTAGGTCGTTTAAAGATCGTAGCTCACTATCTTGTTCATAGCTCATGGTTCATTGTTCGATACTCGTAACTCATAACTCACAACTCAAAACTTAAGACTTACAACTTCTTCCTCAAAGCTTCAATCTCTTCCTGTTGCTTCAATATATAAAGCGTCAGCTCTTCCACCTTCTCCATCAGCGCCTTTGTCATCGCTGCCATTTTGATACCGTCTTTTTCAATGTCGGCGGCAGAGGGAATATTGGGCAGGTGTTTATTCGTTTCGATAAATTTCTTTACCTCAGCTAAAGGCATCAGGTTGTAGTCTTTTTCAAACACATAATCAGGCCAGCTTCCGGAATTTTGCATAGTGAGGTCTTCGCACATTATATCGCCATTTACGGAAAGCACATATCCGGTGGCTTTGGTGGAATTGCCGATGGAGGTCTGGTTGTTCGGGTGTACCACCACGCCCCAGATATTGCTGGGAGTGGCCAGGATGGCACGCCCGTCGGCGGTGGCTGCTTCTACCACAATATCCTGCCGGGCATTTTGTTTGCCTTTCAGCTGGCCGATATTCACCCCGTTCTTCTGTATCATAATGGAGGGAAAGTCGGACCCGGCACCGGAACGGTTGAGGGTGAAGGTACCGGCAGGTGTTTCAGTACCAAAGGTGAGACTGTCCGAAAGGAATGTCTTACCCAGCACTTTTAATCCATTCACAGGCGGGGTGATATCATAGGCACCAACCGATACACCACCATTCGGCGCC
>JAEUVM010000486.1 GCA_016787125.1 Chitinophagaceae bacterium
GTTTGAATCAGCATCACCTTATTCCGGTCGTAGGCCATGCTTCCCTCTTCATCGAGCAGCCGGATACTGTCGCTGGATGGTACGGCCGGAATAGCGGAGCCTGTCTCGGCCGCCTTTTCATAGCATCGCCTGATGAGGTCAGCCGACAAGAGGCAGCGGACACCGTCGTGTACAAAAACAACAGACTCCTCCTCCACCAGCGCCAGTCCGTTCTTGACCGACTGAAACCGTGAATCGCCACCGGCTGTTATCCGTATCCTGCTTTTATCAAAATAAGCATCAATGATCTCCTGGCCCATATCAGTAAAATCCACCGGCAGCACCAGCACCACCTGCAGGTCTGCATAGGCCTCCAGGAAAACACTGAGGGTGTAATACAAAACCGGTTTCCCTTTCAGCATAAGGAATTGCTTGGGCAGGCTGCCCCCCATTCTTGATCCTGATCCTCCTGCAACTATTATGGCATATTTTCTCATCTGTAAGCGGCTAAAATAGTATTTTGCAAATATGAACAAATTTCTATTGCCCCTCGGGCTGCTGTTCATCTTTATTTCCTGTTCTGAAAAATCTATCAAAGAACAGAAACAGGAAATATTATCGCTGAAAGAAATGAGCGATCTCGCCACTGCTGAATACACCATCACCAAAGTGGTGAAAGCGAACGACAACAAAACCTGGTTCAAAGTGGGAGACAGGAAGATATTACTTTCCTGCAGCGGCAGTATTAAGGCAGGTATTGATATGTCGCAGCTGAAAGAGGAAGGTATAGTCATTGAAAAGAAGAATATCGTTCTCACCCTTCCTCCTGCTAAAGTGATCAACCTGAACATACCGCCGGAAAACATTAAACTGGAATTCCAGCAGGTTGACTTTTTCCGGGATAAATTCACCTATGCTGAGCAAAACGACCTGATGATACAGGCTGAAAAACAGATCCGCCATGTGGCCGATTCGATTGGCATCATACAGAGTGCAGAACAAAACGCGAGGATATTCATCACCGGCTTTCTCAAAAGGCTTGGGTATGAAAATGTGACCATCAATTTTAATTTACCTGAAAAAACTAAATAAACTGGCTAAGAGATCCTTTCATATTCCCAGGCTTTTTTGGTACGCCGCAGCAATCGGCATCATTTATATGGTGCTGGTAAAGCTGGATATACTTCCTTCCTTGCGTAATCTTTTCCGTTCCAAACCGGTGGTGATAGACAATACACCTGTACTGGTAAAGGAAATGAAATCCATTGCACAACTGATGACCATGAGCAGCTTTGATGAAGTGGTGGTGGATTCTGCAAAATCATTCAGCACCGAAGTGCCTGAATGGACGGGCAGCAATGCTGTACGCAACCAGTCGCAACTGGTGGTCATTGCCAAAGGCCAGATCATTGCCGGTGTGGATCTGCAGGAAATAGATCAGAACAGGATATTTATAAAGGATGATTCCGTTTCGCTGGTATTGCCCAAATCCAAAGTATTGGATGCGATCGTGAACCCCAGTCACTACGAGATATTTATCGAAGAAAAAGGCTGGGACCCTGCTGAAGTAAACAGCATCAAGGTGAGGGCAAGAGACCAGATGATCGAAAGGGCCATGCAGCACGGCCTCCTCACTAAAGCAGATATCAAGGCCAAAATGATCATGGAAAATTTTCTTCGCAGTGCCGGTTTTAAAAGAATAAAAGTGCTGTGATGGTTATTTATAAATAGCCACTTCACTGCGTTCGTCTGAAGCCCGCATTCCCCGGTACATTCCATCGCTGTTGAACTGCATTTCAACATTACCTGATGCATCGGCACCGATCATTCCGCCTTCTCCATCCAGCCGGATAAGTTTATCGTGTACCACCACCGCCATTGCTTCCCGCAGCGAAAGACCTTTGTATTCCATCAGGCAGCTTACATCATAGGCCGTCACGGCCCGGATAAAAGGTTCACCGTGACCGGTGCAACTGATGGCGCAGGTATTATTATTTGCATAAGTGCCGGCACCGATAATCGGACTGTCGCCCACCCTGCCAAATTGTTTGTTCGTCATACCACCGGTGCTGGTGGCTGCGGCGAGATTGCCGTTTATATCCAGGGCAACAGCGCCTACTGTTCCAAATTTTTTATCATCACTCACCTTCACATTATGATCAAGCGCTGCTTCATCACTTCCTTGCATTTGCTTCCATTGCTGGTAGCGGAAGTCTGAATAGAAATATTCATCCGCTTCCACACTAATGCCATGCAGCTTCGCAAAATCCAGCGCCCCGCTGCCCGTCATCATTACATGCGGGCTTTTTGTCATGATGGCATAAGCCAGTTCCACCGGGTTTCTTACATTCCTAACGGCCGCCACTGCACCTGCCATCAGGTTGCTGCCATCCATAATAGAAGCATCCATTTCCTGGTGGCCATCCTTACCAAACACAGATCCCCTGCCTGCATTAAAAAGAATATTATCCTCCAACGAACAGACGGCTGCTCTCACAGCATCTGCAGAAGTGCCTCCTTTCTGAAGCACATTATACCCTGCATCAAGTGCATCGGAAAGCCCCTGCCGGTACAGCAATTCCTTCTCATCTGTCATATCCTGTTTCAGAATGGTGCCGGCACCGCCGTGTATGGCTATCGTAAAAACTGGCATTGTTTGTAAATGGTTTAACTGGCAAGCAGGTGTTCACATTCCTGCAGCAATTTATCTTTTGCAATAGCAACCGTACCCACCTCCTCGCATACAATACCACCGGCTATATTGGCTATTTCTGCCATCAGGCGTGTATCTTTTTCAACGGCATACACCATGGCAGCAACAGCTATCACCGTATCACCGGCACCGGATACATCTGCTATACTGCGGCGATGAGATGGGATAATGAATGCTTCCTTTCCCTGTTGTAAAAAAACACCTTTTTCAGATAAGGTGATGAAGGATACCGAATGCTGAAGTAATTGTTGAAGTTCTGAATGGATAGTGCGGAGATGGGATAATTCAGTTTCCACCGAAAGCAGGTTCAGGGCTTCCCGCACTTCTTTTAGATTGGGTTTGAAAATATCCACTCCCTTGTAGGCGAAAAAATTCTTCCGCTTGGGATCAGCGGCCGTGACCACCCCGTTTGCTTTGCAGATCTCAGTGATGGTACTGATAACACCGGGTGTAAGCACGCCTTTATTATAATCTTCAAATATGAGTACAGCCGGCTTTGCTGTTTCAATATAGCTGCGCAGTTTTTCCAGCAAGGCACTCTCTGCTTCAGCGCTGATGTCGGCGGTCATTTCTTTATCCAGCCGCATCATCTGCTGGTTCCTGCTTATCACCCTTGTTTTATTGGTGGTGATGCGTTCACTTCGCCGTACCAGGCCTTCTGTGCTGATGCCATTGCTGTTGAGCAATTGTTCCAGTTGTTTTCCATCTTCATCATCGCCTGTTACTGAAAACACAGTAACCTCGCTGCCCAGCGCCCGGCAATTCAGCGCCACA
>JAEUVM010000517.1 GCA_016787125.1 Chitinophagaceae bacterium
AAGCTGCCGGTGAAGTTCAGCACATCTTTTGGTGTATAGGTGGAGTTTACATTCGAGGTGAATGATCCGCCATTGCGGTAGCGGTTTACCGTTTTATCAAATTCACTGTAGGCATTGTAGGTATAGCTGGCACTGAGGTTCACTTTTATTTTCTTTGAAACGGTCAGTCCGCCCCAGGTGCTGGCTTCATATTCTTTACGGCCGCTGATGTTGGCCCATGTTACCTGTGTTTTGCCATCGGCAAGCAGTGTTCTTACCTGGCTGAAGATGTCTTCCACCACATTATAGCCAAAACCAAAATTGATGAACAGTGTTTTTCGGGTTCTGCCAAGCACGAGGTCGAAGTTGTGTGCGGTGGAGGCTTCCAGGTTTTCATTGCCAAATCGTACATTATACGGATCGCCAAAATCAATGGTGGGATTCAGTTCGTTGATACCCGGTCTGCGGATAGTACGACGGTAAGCCAGCGTAAGACTGAGTTTATCTTTCCAGTTACGGTTGATATTGGCAAAGGGCAGCCAGGTGAGGTAATTGTTTTCCGCTTCCCTGTTGTCTTTAAAAAGTTCAAAGCGTATATCTGTTCTTTCCACGCTGGTTCCGGCAGTTACGCTGAAATTCTCTTTCAGTATTTGTTTTACAGAAAACCTGGCGTTGAGTATTCCCTGGTGGAATTTAAAATCATTGCTCAGCATATCCGATTTGATCATACTTAGTTCCGGCTTCTTCAGGTAGCTGGCATCCACATTAATGTCGCTGTTGTTGCGGTTGTAATAAGTGCCTGCGGAAAGAAATGTCTTTTTATTTTTCAGTGGTCTGTCGTAGTTGATACGGATGCTGTAACCATTGCTTTGGTTGTTGGTGAGTTGCTGTTGGGTGGAGTCGATACCATTGGGCGAATGGTCGGGGTTGAAGAATTGCTGGTAAAAATCACGGTCTGCCTTGCTGATGCCCAGGTTGCCGCTGGCAATGATCTTGAACGTTTCACCGGCTGTCTTTCCTTTTTTGGTATAGGTAAAACTGGCCGAAGGATTGTAATTGTTACCCTCGTTCCAGATCGTTCGTTCACTCAGGCGGTAAATATTTCCGAAACGGTTGATGTTGGTGTATTCGGTTGTATTGCGGTTGTGATAATCGTTCTGGTTGTATTGCAGTACAAAGTTTATCGATTGGGTTTTATCAATATCGTAATCGAGGTTCATCCTGAAGTTGGGCCGCCAGTTGCGGTTCAGGAAATCATTTTTGGTATTGAAGAAGTTGGAGGAGTCGGCATATTGGTTATTGCGGATGGAATAACCGTTTCCATTCAGCCGGTTATATCCCAGGCCGGCATTGATGGTGAGGGCCAGTCCTTTTTTGCGATAGCTGAAATTGCCACTGATGGCTGCTTCGCCGCGGGTGCCGCCGGAGAGATTGATGCGTCCGCTGCGGCCCACTTTTCCTTTCTTGGTTACGATATTGATCACGCCTCCCTGCTCGTTGGCATATTGAGGCGGCGGGTTGGTCATCACTTCTATTTTTTCGATAGAACTGCCGGGCAATGATTCGAGGAGGTCTTGTAATTGTTGCAGGTTTAATTCCACCGGCTTATCGTCAATAAGTATCTTGGGTTCTTTACCGCGGACGGTGATCTTGCCGGTGGCATCTTTGGCCACCAGTGGAACATTGGTCAGCAGGTCGCTGGCATTGCTGCCGGCGGCGAGGGCAGACTCACCGGCATTGAAGGTAATGTTGCCATCTTTGGATTGTATCAATGGTTTTTCGGCATAAATGATCACTTCATCCAGTTGGCGGCCGCTGTCGGGCTTCATTACCATATCACCGAGGTTGAAATCGAATCTTTCCGTGCGGAAAAAGATACTGTCGATCACCCTGGCCTGGAGGCCGATGCCCGAGAAACGAAGACGGTAATAACCGAATGCAATTTTTTCAAATAAAAAATCGCCACTGCTGCCGGTAAGCTGGCTTTTACTGTTGGATGAATCAGGGAGGTATATCAATTTAGCGGTAATGCCTGGCAGCGGCTTGCCTGCCTGATCAAGTACATTTCCGGAAAGGATGCCCTGGTCGTTTCCCTGAGCAAGGGAAAAGAAAGGAATGGACAAAACCAGTAACAATAAGCGGAACTTTCTCAAAACAGGGATTATGACGTAAAGTTAGCCACACCCTTGCTAAGATGCTGAAAAAGAAGTGACTGAAGGTAATTTCCTGATGCAGGCTGCTTTTGACAAAACATTGGTAGTGGGTCAGTTTAAATTTTAGTTCCCAATAAGCCACCGCATAGCCGTGGGTTTTTCAACACCTGTGCAGGGCAATAGGCGCCCGGCCGGTGTTTTTTTTGTTTTTAGGGCAAGGCTGACCCTACGACCCTCAGCGTTTCTCCTCCGACCCTCAGCGTTTCTCTTCGGATGCTGCGATTTGGTCTTCGGAGGGTCAGGTTTGATACCCGGCAGGCCCTGCCAGAGGTTCGGGAGGCCCTGCCAGAGGTCGGGGGGTATCAACCTTGGTGTCCGGCGACCCCTGCCAGAGCCCCCGGGGCACCAATTTGGTGTCCGGCGACCCCTGCCAGAGCCTCCGAAGCCTCTGCCAGAGCCCCAAGGACCCCAAATCGCAGCTTCGGAAGATAAACGTTGATACCCCGGA
>JAEUVM010000563.1 GCA_016787125.1 Chitinophagaceae bacterium
GATGGGCAATGAAACCACCACTACGATGAATAATAAATCAACCGGAAAGATCATACTCGACCGCAGTACCGGTATCATTCGTGAAAAACTGATCAATACAGAATCCACCGGCAATACGGAAGCACCATTTGGAACGATACCGGTTACTTCTAAAACAAGTACGATCATTACGGTAAAGCCCGTAAACCCTTAGCTATTCCTCCACCAGGTTGCGGAGCAGGTCGGCCATTTCATCGCGGCGGCGGATCAGTCTTGGCTTTCCTTCCTGATATAACACTTCTGCAGGTTTGAAGCGGGAGTTGTAATTGGAAGCCATTTCGAAGCCGTAAGCTCCGGCATTGTAAAAAGCAAGTATATCACCTTCCCGTATTTCATTCAATGGTCTGTCTGCAGCAAAAGTGTCTGTCTCGCAGATGTTGCCGGTGACAGTATAAACCTTTTCCGGACCACCGGGGTTGCTGATATTTTCAATATGATGATAGGCATCATACATCATCGGGCGGATGAGGTGGTTGAGTCCGCTGTTTACTGCTGCGAAGGTGATGGCACCGGTATCTTTCAATACGGTGACTTCTGTTAAAAGATATCCGCACTGGCTTACGAGATATTTTCCTGGTTCAAACCAAAGCTTAAACCGCTGGCCTGCTGCCTGGGGATGTGCTGCAAATGCGTCGCTTATCTTTTGCGCCAGCAATACAATATCCGTTTCTGTTTCACCCGGCTGATAGGGCACTTTAAAACCACCACCCAGGTCAATCACTTCCAGTTCGGGGAAATGAGGAAGCAGTTCAAACAGCACTTCCATACCTTGTACAAATACATCCGCATCCTTTATATCGCTGCCGGTATGGATATGCAGGGTACGGATAAAAATACCGTTGGCTGCCACCATATCTTTTATGAGATGTAATTGACTTACGGGAATGCCAAACTTGCTGGTATCGTGACCGGTGGATATTTTCAGGTTGCCGCCTGCCATAATGTTTGGCCGGATACGGATACCAACAGGATAAGTACTGCCGTATTTCTTTCCAAACTTTTCGAGGTTAGAGAGGCTGTCTATGTTGATGTGCACACCTGCTGCCACCGCTTCTTCAATTTCACTGAATGCGATCCCATTGGAAGTATATAAAATCTTTTGCGGTTCAAAGCCGGCATGCAGGGCCAGTTTTACTTCGTTGATGGAACTACAATCTATATTACAACCTATGGACTTTACGTACCGAAGTACATTGATATTGGTAAGGGCTTTACAGGCATAGAAAAACTGCGTATCGAGAGCAGCAAATGCGCTTACGAGTTTCTCATACTGCTCTTTAATTTTTTCAGCATGATAAACATATACCGGTGTGCCGAATTCCTTTGCCGCTGCTAATAGTTGTTCGTATGATAATGATCCTGTCATGATTGCGAATATACTATTAGGCTGGGGAATGGGGAATGGGCAATTGGGCAATGGGGAATGGGCAATGGGGAATGGGGCATGGGCGAATAAACAACAATGCCATTCCTGGATGGAATGGCATTGTCAATTTATTTATAAGTAAGACGATCGATCAGTTTTCTTCGCCGTTTCCCTGGTCCTGGTTTTCCACCAGTTCGCCGTTATCGGTTACGGCCATTGCCTCAGACGTGTCAACATCTGCCGGGGCATCCGGTGCAATATCTGAATCAGGCTCTTGTTGGGCATCTTTAATAATAGTTGGCTGCACCAATTGTTCGGCCAGCACTTCTTTTATCTTGGGCAGGTCGTCGGCGGAATTGATACCGAAGTAGTCCATAAAGTTTTTGGACGTACCATATACCAGCGGGTGACCGGGCAATTTTTCATTTCTGCCGGTGATGATGATGAGTTCTTTTTCCAGCAGTTTTTGTACGGCATAGTCAGAACTTACACCACGAATGGCTTCAATCTCTCCTTTAGTAACGGGTTGCTTGTAGGCAATGATCGCCAAT
>JAEUVM010000575.1 GCA_016787125.1 Chitinophagaceae bacterium
CTGAGGCCGAGGTTTTCCAGTCCGCCCATCACGGCCTTTCCCTGCGGATCAAGCAGTTCTTTCAGCGGCATTACTTTTATCTGAACAGTGTACGTCATGCTGTTTTATTTTTAAAAAGCAAAGATAGAATAACGTAAGCAAGCACAATGAAAGGAACGGCCAGCCATTTCAGGAGTACAAGGGCCAGCGCCGAAATGATCAGCAGGAGGTATTTAGGCATATTATTCTTAAAACTGAAATCTTTGAACTTCAGCGCCATCAATGGCAATGTTGAAATCATCAGCCAGGAGAAGAGGGCTACCAATGCCAGCCAGAACCATTTATTCCAGAAAATATCATTTATCCATTGTTCATTTACATTCCAGTAAATAAGCGGCAGCGAAGCAAAGAAGATACCCACGGCCGGTACCGGCATTCCTTTGAAAGAATACGACTGGCTGCTGTCGAGATTAAACCTTGCCAACCGCCAGGCCGCAGCAGCCGGCAGTACAAAGGCCGGCATCATCCAGAGAATTGAAGTATCCAGGCCGCTTTCTTCCCTCGCCACACTCAGCCGGAGAAACTGGTATACAATCATACCGGGTGCCACACCAAAGCTCACCAGGTCTGACAGGGAATCAAGTTGTTTTCCCATTTCAGAACCGGCTTTCAGCAGGCGGGCTACAAAACCATCGAGGAAATCAACCAGTGCTGCGAGGCCGATAAAAAGCGAAGCCATCCATATTTTTTCTGGTATATCGAGCACTGGCGCTCCCTGTTCATCTGTTTGGGCAATAAAACCGTTTTGCAGGGTGAATACGATGGCGAGGCAACCAAAAACTAAATTCAGCAGCGTAAATACGTTTGGAATTTGCTTCATAAATGTCAATGTGGAAATATTGAAATGTGGAAATGTGGAAATGTGAAAATGTGGAAATAAATGCGTTGACCCTGACAATATTTGCACATCTTCCCGTTACCGGTTGTTATTTTTTCATCAGCGCTTCAATTTCTTCGGCAGTGATGGGAATGTTTTTCATCAGGTCTTTGTTGCCATTACGGGTGATCCACAGATTGTTTTCTATCCGTATGCCCATCTGTTCTTCTTCTATATAAATACCCGGCTCTACGGTAAACACCATTCCTGCTTTTATCGGTTCGGTGCGGGTGCCCAGGTCGTGTACATCAATACCAAGATGGTGAGAGATGCCATGATAAAGATATTTGCGGTACGCTCTGTTTTCGGGGTCTTCATTTTTCACATCTGATTTTTTCAGTAGACCTATCTTGAGGAATTGCTGTGTGGCTTCTTCGCCTACTTTATCGGTATAGTCCACGATGGAAATGCCGGGCTTCAGCAGACTTTTGGCATAATCGTGCAGGTGAAGACAGGCGTTGTACACGGTACGCTGGCGGCGGGTGAATTTACCATTCACCGGTACGGTGCGGGTAAGGTCGGCGCAGTAGCCGCCATATTCTGCACCAAAATCCATCAGTATCAGTTCACCGTCTTTACATTCCTGGTTGTTACTTACATAATGCAGGGTGCGGGCCCTGTCGCCGCTGGCAATGATGCTGCCATAGGCCGGGCCGGTAGCCCGCTGACTGAGGAAGGAATGGAAAATCTCGGCTTCTATTTCATATTCCATCACACCGGGTTTGATAAACTTCAGCAGGCGGCGGAAGGTGGATTCGGTAATGTCAATGGCTTTTTGCAATACTTCCACTTCGGGGGCGGTTTTTATACCACGAAGGTCTTTCATGATCCTGGCCGCCCGCAGGTAGTTGTGAAGCGGGTAGCGGCTGCGCATTTCATCAATAAACCGGTAATCCCTTGTACGGATAAGGTTGGCCTTGCGGTCGTTCTCGTTACTGTCGAGGTAAATATTATCGGCAATGTGAATCCAGGGTTGGAGTAAGCCGTCGAGACTGTCGAGCCATACGATGGTTTTAATACCGCTGATGGCTTGTGCTTCATTCACCCGGTGGCGTTTGCCATCCCATTTTTCTTTCAATTCATTGGGGCGAACCAGTACCAGTACTTCACGGTATTTCGGATCGGGATTATCGGGAAACAGGATCACCATGCTGTCTTCCTGGGTGATACCGGACAGCCAGAAAAGATCGCTGTTTTGTTTAAAATGATAAATAGCATCTCCGTTACTCGCCACCTCATCGTTGCTTACAAAAATGGCAATGGAGTTCTTTTGCATTTGCCCGGCAAATCGTTCCCGGTTTTTAATGAAGATCTCCGGGTTAAGCGGCAGATATTTCATAAGTGTGGTTGGTTTATTGATTTAAAATGGTTTTTATCAGGCGCTTAAAGATAACGAGCAAACATCTGTACCAAATATCTTTTATCACAAAAATGGAAAAGAACACCGTGGCTGAACAATTTTCAATGATCAGGCGGGTGTCTTTTTATTTTCCAATAAAACCCGGCAAGCGGTTTGAAAATAATAATATGGCCTGCGTAAATTTTAGCAGGGCTTTAATGTGTAAAGCTAACACTTGTTTGTTTTCACATTCAATTCCGCCCTACCTTTGTGCCTTCATCAAATATTGCTTGCTATTATGTCAGTACCTGTAATGTCGTTTCCGGTGAAAAACCTGTTTAAAAGCGGATTAAAGAACACTGAATCAATTCATTATCAATCAACCCCTGAACAGCTCACAGAAGACACCCTCCGCATCGGTGAAGGAGAATTGAATGATACCGGTGCACTGGTGATTAAAACAGGCGAGTTTACCGGCCGCTCTCCCAAAGACAAATTCATTGTAAAAGATGAACTCACCAGCGAGTCCGTTCATTGGAATGATTTCAACCTGGCTATTGCGCCTGAGTATTTTGATATCATTTTTGAAAAAATAAATACGTACCTCGGCGAATTACCAGAACTGTGGGTTCGTGACTGCTATGCCTGTGCTGATCCCCGCTACCGGCTCAACATACGGGTGATCAATGAAAAGCCCTGGAACAACCTCTTTGCTTATAATATGTTTCTCCGTCCCACAGAAGCAGAATTGGAAAACTTTGAACCCGACTGGCAGATACTCAGCGCTCCCGGATTGAAACTGGACCCCCGTGAATGCGGCACCCGTCAGCCTAATGCAGCCGTGGTTTCTTTCAAACACAAAATGATACTGATCGCCGGTACCGGCTATACCGGGGAAACCAAGAAAGGAATTTTTACCATACTCAATTATATACTTCCGCATGAAAAGAATGTACTGAGTATGCATTGCAGCGCCAATATGGGCAATGATGGTGATACAGCCATCTTCTTCGGACTGAGCGGTACCGGTAAAACAACCCTCAGTGCCGATCCCAACCGTAAACTCATTGGTGATGATGAACATGCGTGGACAGATGACAACATCTTCAACTTTGAAGGCGGCTGCTATGCCAAAACGATCAACCTGACAGAAGAAAAAGAACCGGAGATCTTTCATGCCATCCGCCCTGGTGCATTGGTGGAAAATGTGACCTTCTTTCCCGGAACCAATAAGATCAACTTTGATGATGGATCCATAACAGAAAACACCCGTGTATCCTATCCGCTGAATTTTATCAGCAATGCCCTGGAACCTTCGATCGGCGGATTGCCTAAAAATATTTTCTTCCTTACCTGTGATGCGTTTGGCGTATTGCCGCCGGTATCAAAACTGTCACCGGGCCAGGCTATGTACCAGTTCATTTCCGGCTATACCGCTAAAGTGGCAGGTACAGAATTGGGCGTTACAGAACCCAAGCCCACTTTCAGCGCCTGCTTTGGTGCGCCCTTCCTGCCGCTTCACCCCGGACGTTATGCAGAAATGCTGGGTAAAAAAATGCAGGAACATAAAGTAAATGTGTGGATGATCAACACCGGATGGACGGGTGGTCCTTATGGTATCGGCAGCCGCATGAAACTGAAATACACCCGTGCCATGATCACCGCAGCGCTGGAAGGGAAACTGAATAATGTGGAGTTTGAAACTGACCCCGTATTTGGCGTGGCCATACCCAAAGAATGCCCGGATGTACCAACCGAAGTACTTAACCCTGTCAATACATGGACAGACAAACTGGCATTCAAAGAAAAGGCAAAATACCTGGCAGGGTTGTTCATTAAGAATTTTGAAAAATATGCTTCGGGCGTCGGCAGCGAAGTACTGGTGGCTGCCCCACGGGTATCATAATATTCTTTTGGACGGTTTCTTAATATTTCCCCCATCCCCCGCAACGGGATGGGGTTTTTAATATTTTTAACGACAAGCGGCACGGTTTATATCAGTTTTGGGTCGACCTTTCGTTTACATACTTATGAAAATAAATTCCCCCCTGTTTGTATTCCTGATCGCCCTGCTGCCGGCGGCCACTTTTTCCCAACCATTGGAAGAAGATGAACTGGAGTGGAGTGCATCCCGGCGGCTCACCTGGGCTGATTATAAGGCAAGTCCCGACCCGGATAGTGACGCAGCCGCCTCCACCACCACTTATCTCAGTATTGAGTACAAGATCAGCTCCACCAGTTTCGGTTTTACCATAAAGTCCCGTTTTTCAAAAAACAAATCCTGGGGCAGGCATAAGAACGATTATATCCTCAGCCATGAGCAAGGCCATTTTGATATTGCTGAAATTTTTGCCCGGATGCTGAATAAAGAAATGAGTGAGTACAAATTCAACAGCCGTACCTACCAGAAAGACCTGAAAAAAATATACGACAAGGTTACCGACGAAAAAGAGGAAATGCAGGAAGAATACGACCGGGAAACCCGGCACAGCATCAATAAAACCAAACAGGCTGAATGGCTGAAGAAGATCAGCGATAAGCTGAATGAGTACAGCGCCTGGGCGGACTATTAGATGCCAGGTAATATTTATACCTTTCCAAAAAGTATAACATGAAACTGCTGTCAATACTGGCTCTGTTTTCCGTTTTGGGAATAAGCAGTTGCTCGAAGAGAGATTGCGGTTGTGTTACTCCCCCGGTAACAGAAGCAAACTGGAAAATAACCCGCATATTCGGTGGCTTTGGCGGCACTGAAAAAGAACTGACTGACGATCAGAAGAACAGCATCCTCACGACAAATTCACTTGGAGCATTCACCTGCCGCAACACGGTAACAGGCCAGGTAACCACGGGCACTATCCGGACGGAAACAGTGGACAACAACCTCACCCTGGTCACTTTCAACCCGCTGTTGCCGGTGTACCCGGTTGCCAATTTTTGGCTGCTGGAAAAAACCAACGACACAATGGTAGTGTCAGACAGGAATGCAGATGGTTATACCATCACATTTACCCGCCAATAATTAAGGGAGAATGATCACAGCTCAAACACCCGGCTGAGGGTGGTCTTTACACAAAATCCTTTTTGTACGGAGGGAAACCATTTGCCGGACAGGCGGAGCATCCGTACGGCTTCTTCATATTTCTGAGCAGGTGCACTGCCAAGTAAGGTATAGCCCGACAGGTCGCCGTTCTTATCCACCTGGAAGCGGACAGTTACTTCATGTTTTCCCTTGAAGCCTTTGTACATGTTTTGTTTGATAAACTTTTTCCACTGCTCTTCACCGCCGGGATAGTGGGCATCCTTGCTGTTGCGGTCAAAAATGCTGTTATCATCTTTCTCGTCCAGGTTATACTTGCAGGCACAGGTATGTTCCCGTACAGTAAATACAGTGTCTTTATACTCCTGTGAAAAAACAGAAAGGGAAATAAACAACAGAAATAAAAGCAGCAGCCTTTTCATTATGCCGGTTAAAATAATCCGTACAACTGGGCATCCACTTTACGGATGATATCACCGAAATCCTCATCTTTTTCGCCAAACTTGTTATTGTCCACATCTATCACCAGCAGCGGGCCTTCTTTGTAGTCGGCTATCCATTTATTGTAGTATTCATTCAGCCGCTTCAGGTAGTCGAGGCGGATATTTTCTTCATACTCCCTTCCCCGTTTTTGTATCTGGCCAACGAGGGTGGGCACCGATGCATTCAGGTAAATGAGGAGGTCGGGTGGCTGCACCAGTGTTTTCAGTGTTTGAAAAAAATGATAGTAGTTGTCAAAATCACGTTTGCTCATCAATCCCATTTCATGCAGGTTGGGGGCAAAGATGTTGGCATCTTCATAGATGGTCCTGTCCTGAATCACCGTTTCAGTGCCTTTCTGAATTTCCACCAGTTGGCGAAGGCGGCTGTTGAGAAAGAAAATCTGCAGGTTAAAGCTCCACCGTGGCATATCCTCATAAAAATCCATGAGGTAGGGATTATGGTCTACGTCTTCAAAATTGGGTATCCACTTATAATGCTTGCTGAGCATTTCGGTCAGGGTGGTTTTACCGGCACCGATATTGCCAGCCACAGCTATGTGTTTTGGTTTCTTTGCTTTTGCCATAAGTGAATAAATTCCGGAGGAACAATTTCCAAGTCCCAATAAGTTTGGGCGGACTTCAAAGTAAGGTCTTTTTTGGAATTTGCGATTTGTTATTGCCTTTTTTTAGTAATAATTGAGCCCCATGGCTTCCTTCACCAGTTTCATGGTGGCCTGTGCACTTTGACGGGCTTTTTCAGCGCCTTTTTCCATCACTTCTTTCAGGTAAGCGGGGTTATTGCGGATGGCTGCTGCTTTTTCCCGGATGGGAGCTATGAATTTTACCATGTCTTCTCCAAGCTGCTGCTTCAGGTCGCCATACCTGATGGTGCAGTTATTAAAATCCGATTCATATTTCTCCACCACTTCCGCTGCGCTTACCAGCTTGAGCAGGGAAAATACATTCTCGATGATGTCGGGTTTTACTGAATCAGGCTCTGTGGGGCCGCTGTCGGTCTTTGCTTTTTTTACTTTACTGCGAATGAGTTCATCTGAATCACTCAGGTATAAAGTGGCATTTTGGTTTTCACTCTTGCTCATTTTTCCGGTACCATCCAGGCTCGGTACTTTCACCAGTTCATCACCAAAGTTGAATGCCTGCGGCTCAGGAAACACATCACCATAGCGGTGATTAAAACGGTTGGCAAAGTTGCGGGCCATTTCCAGGTGTTGCTCCTGGTCTTTGCCCACGGGTACATACAAGGCCCGGTGAAGGATGATATCGGCAGTTTGTAAAACCGGGTAGGTAAGGAGACCGGCATTTACATTATCCGGGTGCTGGCGCACTTTTTCTTTGAAGGTCACTGTTTTTTCCAGTTCACCTTTATAGGCCAGCATGTTCAGGAATAAATAGAGTTCGGTGGTTTCAGGTACATGGCTCTGGCAGTAGAGGGCTGCTTTATCAGGATCAAGGCCACAGGCAATATTTTCAGAAAGCACCCGGTACACATTTTCTTTCAGCTCCTTTGTATCCGGGTGGGTGGTAAGCGAATGAAGATCGGCCACCATAAAGAAACATTCAAACTCTTCCTGCATCCGCACATAGTTCCGCACCGCACCAAAATAGTTTCCCAGGTGAAGGAAACCAGTGGGCCGTATACCGCTCATTACTATTTTCTTTGATTGTGCCATAAGGCGGCGAAGATAAAACTTGTTGCGGTATTGGTGGCCCGTGCAGTGTAAGCAGTACAAACAGGAATCAGCCCGTATCTTTGGAAAATGGAAGTAAATGATGCATTAGTGGAAAAGCTGGCCCGGCTGAGCCGGCTGCAGTTCAGCGATGCCGAAAAAGAGGATATCCGCAACGACCTGCAGCGCATGATCGGTTTTGTGGAAAAACTGAATGAACTGGACCTGGCCGGTGTGGAGCCCATGCTGTTTATGACCGATGAAGTGAATGTGCTGAGGGAAGATGAAGTAAAAGGATCAGTAAGCCGGGAAGAAGCGTTGCAAAATGCCCCCCTGCATGATGAACAGTTTTTCAAAGTGCCAAAGGTGATCAGAAACCCAAAGTCTTAAATAACAAATTCCAAATCCCGTTTCAGTATCCGTGAACCCGGAGTAATAGTATGGCGAGCATTATACACCTTGAAAATATTCTGAAGAGCTACTTCATGGGCCGGCAGGAGCTGCAGGTGCTGAAAGGGCTCTCACTCGATATTTATAAAAATGAATACGTGGCGCTGATGGGCCCATCCGGCTCGGGCAAAAGCACCCTGATGAATATTATCGGCTGCCTTGATACACCTACCGGCGGTGTTTACATCCTGAACGGAAATGATGTGAGCAAGATGCAGGATAATCAATTGGCCGAAATACGCAACAAAGAGATCGGTTTTGTGTTTCAGCAGTTCAACCTGCTGCCAAGGCTTACCGCCCTGGAAAATGTGGCGTTGCCCCTGGTTTATGCAGGCATGGGTAAAAAAGCAAGAACGGAAAAAGCAAACCACGTACTGGAAATGGTAAACCTGACAGACCGGAGTCATCATAAGCCCAACGAACTATCGGGCGGTCAGTGCCAGCGGGTGGCCATTGCCAGGGCATTGGTGAACGATCCGTCTATTATTCTGGCCGACGAACCTACGGGTAACCTGGATACGAAAACCTCTTACGAGATCATGGAGATCTTTGACCAGATACATAAAAACGGTAACACGATCGTTACTGTAACTCATGAGGAAGATATTGCCAACCATGCCCGCCGGGTGATACGACTGAGAGATGGTGTGATTGAAAGCGACAAAAAGAACGAAAAGCCAGCATTGGAGAAGGCATAAACAACAGCCAGCATGTCAATGAAAATATATACCAAGACCGGTGATAGAGGCACCACCTCCCTTATTGGTGGCACCAAGGTACCCAAATCGCACCTGCGGATAGAAGCCTATGGCACGGTGGATGAACTGAATTCCTATACCGGCCTGTGCAAAGACCTGCTGACTGATGAGGCTTCTGTGAAAATGCTTCAGGAAATACAAGACCGACTCTTTACTATCGGCTCATCGCTGGCCTGCGACCCGGAGAAGGAACCCCGGCTTCGCATTCCTGATCTCAAAGAAACGGATGTGCAGTTGCTCGAAAAAGAAATGGACCGCATGAATGAAGCCATGCCGGAAATGAAGAATTTTATTTTACCCGGAGGCCACCCCACCCTTTCACACATTCATATTGCCCGCTGCGTTTGCCGCCGGGCTGAACGTTGCTGTGTTCGGCTGGACGAAGGAGATGCAGAAGTGGAAGGCCTCATTATCAAATACCTGAACCGGCTCAGTGATTACCTGTTTGTACTCAGCCGCTTTACCGGCCACCAGCAGGGCATTCCCGAAATACCCTGGAAGCCAAGGCTGTAGTTTGCATTTACCCCGTAAAAAGTTATTTTTAAAACAGGATAAAGCCCGGCCGGCATTCCTTTAACGGTCTTTTAAACATAAAAAAGATACCGGCCCGTTTTGTTCATTGCTAAAACACTTGCCATGATGAGATCCCTGGTAGCCGTTTCGCTCCTGCTGTCTTTTTTTACTGCCTGTCAGCCCGACCCGATCGATCCCCCGCCAAGCGGCCCGCTACGGGATACCACCATCAATAATATTTCTTATGGTTCAAATGCCAGTCAGAAACTGGACCTGGGCTTGCCGGGTGGCCGCACAAGCAACACTTCACTCGTGGTGGTGGTGCATGGCGGAGGATGGGCTACCGGAGATAAGAACGAACTTACCTGGCTGCTAAACGGGCTGAAGCAAAGAGGATTTGCAGTAGCCAACATCAACTACCGGCTTACACTCAACACCCCTGATAATTATAAAATGCAGGTGGATGACCTTGACAGTGCGGTACAGTACACGTTGCGTCTTGCATCAGTACATACTTTCAACGGGCAGAAGTTATATATAGTAGGGCATAGTGCGGGCGGGCATCTGTCGCTGGCTTATGCTTATACCCGCAACAGCAGCGGAAAAGTAAGGGCTGCCGGATCATTAGCCGGCCCTACGGATCTTTTTGCCATGTCTTACTACAATTTCAACATCTATAATATAATCCTGCAGCCTTTTCTCGGAGTACCATTGTTTCCAGCCAGTGCGGCTGCCACCCAGCGATACAAAGACTGCAGTCCGCAATACCAGGCTACCGCCTCCTCACCTCCCACAATTTTCTTTCATGGCGACCTTGACCCGGTGGTGTATATAGACCAGAGTACCAGCATGGCGGCCAAACTCGGTACATTGGGAGTAGATAAAAGAATGGTCACCTATTCATTCACCTTCCATGATTGGTGGACAGATGGTGTCAAAACCGCTAACACCATGGATGAACTCAAAAACTGGTTCAACGGGCATCCCTGATTTTTTAGAGGAAAAATATTCAACTGGCGCAAATCGCCTCACACCAGTTTACCATCCTTCATTAATAATACCCTGTCGCTGGAGCGGGCCAGTTCATCATTGTGAGTAACGATGAGGAAGGTCTGGCCAAATTCTTTGCGCAAATCGAAGAAAAGCTGGTGCAATTCTTTGGCATTGGCAGAATCAAGGTTGCCGGTCGGTTCATCAGCAAAGATGATGTCGGGCTTGTTGATCAATGCCCTTGCCACCGCCACCCGTTGCTGTTCACCGCCGGAAAGCTGGTTGGGTTTATTATCCGTCCGTTCTGAAAGGCCCAGCATATTAAGCAACCGCAGGGCTTCCGAGCGTACTTCTGTTTTGCTTCTGCCCGCCAGCCAGCCGGGAATACATACATTTTCGAGGGCTGAAAACTCAGGCAGCAGGTGGTGAAACTGGAATACGAAGCCAATGTGTCGGTTGCGGAATGCGGCCAGTTTTTTACCGGTAAGCGAACCAATACGGGTTTGGTTCATGGTTACCGTACCTGAATCGGCCTTATCCAATGTGCCGAGTATATGCAGAAGGGTGCTTTTGCCAGACCCGGAAGGGCCGGCTATTGCCACCACTTCTCCTTTGCTTATTTGCAGCGACACACCCTTCAGCACCTGTATGGTGTCATATCGTTTTTGTATGTTTTCGCAGGAGATCATGCAGCTATTTAGCGCTTTAAAAAATCAAATATCAGCAAATAGGAGCCGCTGGCAAAAACTGACACCAGCCGGGTGAGTTATTTTTTAAGAAATCCTTCAAAAAATGGTGAACAACTAAGGATTTGGAAAATTCGTTAATAAAATTACTTTTGCGGAAAATTAGGGGTGCGGACATTACCCGAAACCTTATTCAACAAACAAAAACCCTGAGAAGATGTTTTGGACTTTAGAATTAGCCTCCTACCTCGAAGACGCTCCCTGGCCAGCCACCAAGGATGAACTGATTGACTATTCTATCCGTTCCGGTGCCCCGCTGGAAGTGGTGGAAAATCTGCAGGAACTGGAAGACGAAGGCGATGTGTATGAAACCATCGAAGATATCTGGCCCGACTATCCCACACAAGACGATTTCCTCTTCAATGAAGACGAATATTAACTTCTTTTGCCACATGATAATAAAGTAAAAGCCTCCGCTGGGAGGCTTTTACTTTTATAGTAAGGTCTGAACTGCCCTGGTCACTCACCGGCCACACCCAGCTTCTCCATCACCACGTTGCTTACGCCGGTGGTTGAGTATCCACCGTCGTGGAAGAGGTTTTGCATCGTTACCATCCGGGTAAGGTCGGAAAACAGGGTGATGCAGTAATTGGCACAATCTTCCGCCGTGGCATTGCCCAGCGGTGCGATGGCATTGGCATAATCAAAGAAATCACCAAACCCTTTGATACCGGTACCGGCGGTGGTTTTGGTGGGCGACTGTGATACCGTATTGATCCGTACTTTCTTTTCCACACCATAATGATAGCCAAAGCTGCGGGCAATAGATTCCAGCATCGCCTTTATATCAGCCATATCGGTATAAAATGGATAGGTGCGCTGTGCTGCCATGTATGTAAGCGCCACCACACTGCCCCACTCATTGATAGCGTCCAGTTTGCGGGCCACCGCCAGCATTTTATGAAAAGACATGGCCGATACATCAATGCCTTTCATGAAAAAATCATAATTCGATTCAGTGTAAGGTATCTTTTTGCGGATGTTCACACTCATACCAATAGAGTGCAGCACAAAATCGATTTTACCACCCAGCACTTCCTGCGATTGGGTGAAGAGGGTGGTCAGTTCCTCCACGCTGGTGGCATCGGCAGGGATAATGGTTGAATTTGTTTTCTCCGCCAGTTTGTTGATCTCGCCCATGCGCATGGCAATGGGAGCATTGGTAAGCACAATGGATGCACCTTCTTCATACGCTTTTTCAGCCACCTTCCATGCAATGGAATTAGCATCCAATGCACCGGTGATAATACCTCTTTTACCTTTCAAAAGATTATAAGCCATAGATTTGATTTTGGTGCCGTAAAAATAAGGCAATATTTCTAAGCCCCCGGGAACAGCATCCGTATAATGAATACAAGCAAAAATGTATACACAAAGATCAATGCCATAACCAGTACCAGCCAGGCAAAAAAGCGGCTGAAGGATGTTTTAGGCTGCAACTTTTCCCCAATCCATTTGCCTGCCAGATAAAAGGGTAACAGCGAAACAACAATCAGCAGCAGGATAATAATGGGTTGTGCAGACAAGAAGTTTTTTTAAACAACTAAGTTAAGCATACAATCATGTCATCGTTCTGCCGGTGTTTTATACCTGCCCCGGCCTTGCGCCAGTTTAATTATCTTCGCAGCAATCAAAAGACGACCGGAACATGACGATCTCGTACAAATGGCTGAGTGAATATCTTCCTGAAACAGTGGAACCCGAAAGACTGAGCCGCATCCTTACCTCGATAGGCCTGGAAGTGGAAAGCATGAGCAAATACCAGGAAGTAAAGGGCGGACTGGAGGGCCTGGTGATCGGTGAAGTGATAAGTACCGAAAAACATCCGAATGCGGATAAACTGACGCTGACCAAAGTAGATACCGGCAAAGGTGAACTGCTGAATATTGTATGCGGGGCTCCCAATGTGGCCGCCGGACAAAAAGTGGTGGTGGCTCCTGTAGGTGCTACTATTTACCCCGCAGCCGGCGAACCGCTCACCATGAGCCAACGGAAAATAAGAGGCAGCGAAAGCCAGGGAATGATCTGTGCGGAAGATGAGATCGGCCTCGGCACTTCGCATGATGGCATTCTCGTATTACCCGAAGATGTAAAAACGGGGATGGCGGCCGCCGATTATTTTCAGCCATACGATGATATTATCTATGAAATAGGCCTCACCCCCAACCGTATGGATGCGATGAGCCATTGGGGTGTGGCAAGAGATGTATGCGCATACCTCAGTCATCATGAAAACAAAGACCTGAAGCCAAAGCTGCCCTTAAGTAATGGTTTCAAAACAGATAATGAATCATTGCCGGTGCAGGTGGTGGTGCAAAATGAAAAAGGATGCCCCCGGTATTCCGGAGTGAGCATTGGCAACGTAACGATTAAAGAATCACCGAAATGGCTGCAGCAAAAACTGAAAGCCATTGGCCTTCGCCCGATTAATAATATTGTAGACATCACCAACTTCATACAGCATGAAACCGGTCAGCCGCTACATGCCTTTGATGCCGACAAGCTAAACGGTCACAAAGTGGTGGTGGGCAACCTGCCCGAAGGCACTCCCTTCACCACGCTGGATGAAAAAGAAAGAAAACTGAGTGCAGACGACCTGATGATCTGTGATGCCAAAGAAGGCATCTGCATTGCCGGTGTGTTTGGCGGAATGCACAGCGGTGTTTCAGACAAAACAAAAAACATTTTCCTCGAAAGCGCCTGCTTTGATGGTGTACAGGTTCGCAAAACATCATTCCGTCATGGATTGAGGACCGATGCCGCCACCCGTTTTGAAAAAGGCACCGACATTTCGGCCACGGTGAATATATTGAAAAGGGCTGCCCTGCTGATAAAAGAGATCGCCGGCGGTGAAATAGCCTCTGCGGTCCTGGACATTTATCCCAATCCAAAACCGAAAGGCGAAGTGGCGGTAAAATGGCATTTTATCAAAAAACTGAGCGGCAAGAATTATCACCCGGATGCGATAAAGGATATACTCACCAGTCTTGGATTTGAAATAATCAAAGAAGGCATTGATGAACTGCGGGTAGCTGTCCCTTATCACAAACCAGATATCAGTCTGCCGGCCGACCTGGTGGAAGAGATCGTAAGGATTGATGGACTCGATAATATCGACATCCCTGAATCCATCAACATCACACCGGCTGTGGAAGAGAATTATTCAAAAGAAGTGTACCGGGAAAAAACAGCCAACTACCTGGCCGGGTTGGGCTTCAATGAAATGATGACGAATTCCATCACCAATGCCGCTTATTTCACCGAAGAGGAATTAAGCAGTATGGTAAAGATGACCAACAGCCTGAGTGCCGAATTGAATATCCTGCGCAATTCATTGTTTGAAACATCACTGGAAGTGGTGGCACACAACCTGAATCACCGTAATACCTCGCTCCGCCTTTTTGAATTTGGCAAAGCCTACAGCACCAGCGGACCGGGTAAATACAATGAAACAGAAAAGCTGTGCCTGGTGATAACCGGCAACAAAAGCAATGACAACTGGAAACAAAAATCAGTTGCGGCAGACTTCTATACGCTAAAAGGCGCTGTCGATTCAGTACTGAAACTGCTGGGCATTGCTCCCGATGCCGTTGAAACGGTGGCCGTACCCAAACTTGAAAATCATATCGTATACAAGAGTAATAATAAAATACTGGCGGGTGCGGGCGAAGTGAAGAAAACAATACTGGATAAGTTTGGCATCAAACAGCCTGTATTTTTCGCCGGGCTCAACTGGGACCTGCTGGCAGAAATGGCATCCACACAGGCCAATGCGGTAAAAGAGATAGCCAAATACCCTGCTGTGGAGCGGGACCTGGCCCTTGTGGTAACCAAAGACCTGCCCTGGGAAGCCGTGCAGCAAACGGTGGAAAAAGTAAAACTGAATAAATTAAAAGACATCCGCCTGTTTGATATATTCGAAAGTGAAAAACTGGGTGCGGGGAAAAAGTCAGTAGCGGTAAACTTTACTTTTCTGGATGAAGAAAAAACGCTGACAGATAAAGAGATTGACGGCTGGATGAGTAAGATCATGACCACACTGGAAAAAGAGCTGAATGCTGAGATACGCAAATAGGTTCTGCTAAATCAGAAATTATGTCCTCCCAGGAAGAACAATTAAAACGGATACAGGATAAATTGCAGCAACTGCTGAAATATCATGCAGCGCTGCAAAAGGAAAACAAACGCCTGAAAGAAGACCTGTATGCAGCAGAACAGAAATTGCAGGCCCAGCAGAAAAATGCCGATGAATTGAAGCAGCAGGTAAGTATATTAAAGCTGAATGCAGGCGAAATGAGTGCGGCAGATAAGAAGGAATTTGAAAAAAGGATCAGCCGGTATATAAAGGAGATCGATCGTTGTATTTCGATGCTGGGAGAGTAAGTGAATCAAATTCTTTTTACAAGACTAAGTTTCATTTCATCGCTTCCCTGGGAGAGTTCAAGTGTGTAACGGCCGTATGGCAGATCATTGAGGCCGCTCCAGGTAAGTTCACGGTAACCGGTATCAATATCTTTTTCAATACTGCGGCAAACGCACCCTTTATCGTCTTTTAAGACGGCGCGGAGGCAGCAACCGGATGGTGTGGAGAGTTGAAGCTGCAGCGCATCAATAAAATTTGATGACCTGACTTTAGCGAACATAATCAGAAAACGTTTTGGTTGTTATCGTTTCACCGTGTGACCTTACCGCCCGTTTTCACCAGGGTGCCGTATTTTTCGGCAGCTAATGTAATAAAATGAATACATAAATTCCAAGAAAATGAGCGAATTAATTCCCGTTTCAGCCCTTATCGGCGACCGCACTTACCGCATCAAGATCAGGCCGGAGGATGAAGAATTGGTGAGAAAGACCCTGAAAACGATCAATGACAAAATACTGGAGTTTAAAACCACCTTTGCCGGAAAGGATATGCAGGATTATATCGCCATGGTGCTGATCTGGTATGCCACCGATCAGAATAACACAGGTACGGCGGGTATCCTTGCCGCCAAC
>JAEUVM010000624.1 GCA_016787125.1 Chitinophagaceae bacterium
AGGCCATTTCCGCGAAGAAAGTCAGACGGAAGAAGGAGAAGCCAAACGGGATGATGAAAACTACAGCTACGTATCTGCCTGGGAATATGCCGGGGAAAGCAACTGGAATTTGCACAAAGAAGCGCTGACGTTTGAAGTGGCTAAGCCAACGCAAAGAAGTTATAAATAATGGGGAAATGTGAGAATGGGGAAATGTGAGAATGGGGAAATGTGAGAATAAGGAAATGTGAGAATAAGGAAATGTGAGAATAAGGAAATGTGAGAATAAGGGAAATGTGAGAATAAGGGAAATGTGAGAATAAGGGAATGTGGAAATTTGGGAATAGGATAGTATATATTTTAGTGTGAGGATAGGAATGTGTGTTAATATGTATTGATCATAGCACTTTCGGTAATACCGTAATCTTAATCTGTACATATGGAAACTAAAAATGTTGTGGTAGATAAGTCATTGGATTTTGCGATAAGGATAATTAAGTTTTGTGAACTGCTGGATGAAAAGAGGAAGTTCGTTGTGGCAAAACAATTACTTCGGTCGGGCACTTCAATCGGGGCAAATGTTTTTGAAGCGCAACATGCTGAAAGCAGATTGGATTTTGTTCATAAGATGAAAATCGCCCTGAAAGAAGCCAATGAAACACGGTACTGGCTGCTGGTGTGTGAAAGAAGCGAAACTTATCCCGCAGATAGCTCTTTAAAAGATTTAGTTGATGAATTGATCCGCATCTTATCCAGGATTGTTATTTCCGGCAAGAAGAATTACTGAGTTGCCGGGCAACGATCAGGATACCACGGGTCATTATAAAAAATTAATAATCACGGGTGAATTGTGATCCGGTAGCCTGACTGTATGATGGGCGGCTGTTTTTATTTTCACATTTTCACATTTCCCCATTTACACATTTTGTTTTTATGGAACACTATAGCATGAACCTCACACTCAAAGTCTGGAGACAGAAGAACAAAGACGATCGTGGTGGCTTCGAAACCTACCCCGTCAAAAACGTTTCTTCCGAAATGTCTTTCCTCGAAATGATCGATGTGCTTAACGAAGAACTGATCCGCGACGGAAAAGATCCCATCGCCTTCGATCACGACTGCCGGGAAGGTATCTGCGGTATGTGCTCTATGTATATCAATGGCCGCCCCCACGGACCATGGACCCAAAATACCACCTGCCAGCTTCACATGAGGGCTTATAAAGATGGTGATACCATCGTTGTAGAACCCTGGCGTGCCAATGCTTTCCCCGTGATAAAAGACCTGGTAGTAGACAGAACAGCTTTCGACCGCATCATTCAGGCCGGTGGTTATATCTCCGTCAATACCGGTAATGCCGTTGATGCCAACGCCATGCCCGTGGAAAAAGATAAAGCCGATGCTGCCTTCGCTGCTGCCGCCTGTATCGGCTGCGGTGCCTGCGTGGCCGCCTGCAAAAACTCCTCCGCACTTTTATTTGTTTCTGCCAAAGTATCTCACCTCGCACTGTTGCCCCAGGGAGCACCGGAAAGAAAATCCCGTGCAATGAATATGGTGGCGCAAATGGATAAAGAAGGTTTCGGCGCCTGTACCAATACCGGCGCCTGTGAAGCCGTTTGTCCTAAAGGAATATCTATCGAAAATATCGCCCGCCTCAACCGTGAGTTTATGTTTGCAGCGGCAGAATCAGAGAAATGATCCTGGCAGCAGGAGAGTAGCAATCAGTTACAACGACAGTACAGCTTTCAGCGATAATGACCAGGAAGGACCAGCCCCGGCTTCCTTCTGCATATTGATACCGGGACTTACCGCCCATTTCTTATCAACGTAATACTGTATGTCAAACCGGCTGCTGATCGCAAACGCAGAAATACCATTGTA
>JAEUVM010000656.1 GCA_016787125.1 Chitinophagaceae bacterium
CTACCAGATTGCGGAGCATAAAGGCAATAAAGGTCACAAGTACATTACGGCCACCCGTAAGGAATTCAATGCCATGATCCGTAGTGCGATGTGGGGCGGATTCATTGTCAGTATTGTCGCCATCATCAAGAACCTGATCGGCAAACTGAATATGGCGCCTTTCCCAATGGGTTTTTTGTACAGTATCAATTACAGTCTCGGATTTATTGCGATAGAGAACACCGGCTCCACGCTGGCCACCAAGCAACCGGCCTTTACAGCAAGCGCTGTAGCAAGCTCACTTGATACAAAGAAGCACAGTGAACCGGATATTGACAACCTGGCAGCTACGGTGGCAAAAGTGTCACGCAGCCAGATCGCATCTTTCTTTGGCAATCTTATCATCGTGTTTCCGCTTACGTTCCTGCTGGCCTGGGGCTATGCTGAGTTATTCAATGATAAAATAGCAACGGGTGAAGCTGCTTTCAAACTGCTGAAAGACCAGCACCCCTGGCGAAGCGGCGCTTTATTGTATGCCTGTGTAACAGGCTTTTTTCTTTTCCTGAGCGGCATCATTGCCGGCTACTGGCAGAATAAGATCCGGTATGGTCAGATAAAAGAAAGATTAATACAGCATCCGGCCTTAAAGCTGTCCATCTCAGCAAAACGGCGGGATAAGATCGCCAATTGGGTTGAAAGGAATTTCGGTGCATTGATGGGGAATATATCCTTAGGCTTCTTCCTGGGTTTCGCCGGTATTGTGGGTAAAATACTGGGTGTGCCGTTCGACATTCGCCATATCACTATCTCAGCAGGTAATACAGCCATCGGTGTGTATGGATTAGGCATTGAAAATATACCCCCGTATTTTCTGCTGGCTGTATTGGGTGGTGTGTTGTGCATTGGTTTCCTGAACTTCCTGGTTAGTTTTTCACTGGCTTTTATCATGGCCGTGAAATCGAGGGGGATACATCTCTCCCAATATCCGCGGCTTTTCAAAACGATAGCTTCTTATTTCTTCAAACACCCGAGAGAATTTATCATCCCGCCAAAAGAGATACCCGGCCCGGTGTATAAGCCGTTGGGTAAATGATGGCAGATGCTGTTCTGTCTGCCTATTTCTTATTCCGGCTCGGTGAAGAGGTATCGTTCATCAAATTCCAGGGCTGAATCCAGCAGCATTTTCCTGTATTCTTCCATAAAGGTTTTTTGATGGTGATGTGCTTCCTGGTTTATAATATAGCGGATGGCCTGTTCAGTATGACGTTTGGAGCAGGAGAAAGCAGCAAAGCCTCCCTGCCATTCGAATGGGGAGCCGCTCACAGCTTTTATCCATTTGCTGGTTTCAGTTTTTATGTTTTGTACAAGTGCGGAGAGCGCCTTTGTGGGATGCAATCCTATCAGGATATGAATATGATCGGGCATGGAGTTTACCTGCAGCATTTTGTGTTTGTTCTGCTGAACAATGCCGGTGATAAATTGATGAAGGCGTTCTTTCCATTCTTTTTGGATAAGGGCTTTGCGATATTTGACGGCAAATACGATATGTATCTGCAACTGTGTGTAGGTGTTTGCCATG
>JAEUVM010000746.1 GCA_016787125.1 Chitinophagaceae bacterium
ACAGTTCATCCTGCGCAACTCCATCCTGATGGGCCATCCTGATGCCGGTTTCTCCACCGAATCAGATGCCACGCTGAATGATTACTATGTAAATAATATTTCTGAATTCAAGAATAACCTGGTGCATGCTTCTGCGCTGCCGTATAAAACAGCCAACGCTGCTATTGCCAGCAATGCACTGATACAGGCTAAAGCAGAAAGTGAAGGATGTATCACTTACGCCACTTCTGCTGGTATACAACTTACCAGCCCGTTCTATTCTACGTCGCCGAACTTTTTACCGGCTGCCGGTTCACCAGCCCTCAGCGGTGCCAGCTTCACCGGTATGAATGCGTTCTTTACCAGCACCACTTACCGTGGCGCTTTCGGCACCACCAACTGGACCAGCGGATGGACCAACTGGGATCCTCAGAATGCAGTTTATTGATAGATAGAAAGCAGTCTCAACAACGTCCCGGTCACATGGCCGGGATTTTGTTTTGGTTGTTAGCCGGGAAGACGCAGCGTAGTGAATAGATAATGGGGAATAGATAATAGTGCATTACAGATCGGAGATACCCTTTCTCTTTTGTGAAGCAAAAAAATCAGTGCTCATCGGTCAAATCCGCGTCATCTGCGTTCCCATTTATTTCTCGCAGAGACGCAGCGGCGCAGAGAAAAGGCGACAACCCGCCGTGAAGATCTCGTAACTCATAACTCACAACTCATAACTCGAACTAAAAAGAATTACCGCCCTGTAGGAATGTACGCATACGCCACCTGGTACGGCGTCTTGCTAAGCGAGGGCAGCAATTGCCCGATGGCAAGGTCTTGCTGCTGCGGGGTGGGTTCACACACATAATACCTGCGGCCATTATATACCACAGGAGTGCCGGGGGCTTTGTCGAAGCTGACTGCAATGGTAACATGCTCCGGGAAGGCCAGCACGATCATCGGCAGGTTGTAGATCTCTTTTACCAGGAAAAAGAAAAGGGCGGCCCTGTCTTCACAGTCGCTCTGATCGTAGAGTAAGGTTTGCTCAGGGCTTAATCTTTTTTCATTGCCAAACTGGCGGCTGTCCGGCTCAAACAGGAAGGCATAGCGGGTGAAGCGCATGAGGAAATCCACCCCG
>JAEUVM010000476.1 GCA_016787125.1 Chitinophagaceae bacterium
GCCTTTTTAGAAGAACTGCATGCTGCACATCCCGGGCAGGTGGACTTCCGGGTGGCGGAAACGCCGATTTTTGTTCCGGCTTCATTTACGGATAAGATGATCAGCGCCTGCAACAGTATAATTGATATCATTACGGGGCCCGGTTTTAAGGAACTGACTAAAAATGCGATACCCGCAGGACTGGAAGTACCGGGTCATTCAGAATATCCTGATTTCATCGCTTTTGATTTTGGCATTTGTATCAATGAGCAAGGTGAATATGAGCCGCAATTGATCGAGATGCAAGGCTTCCCCACCCTTTTTGCTTATGAAGTATTACTCGATGATGTGTTCCGCCGTCATTTTCCTGTTCCTGAAAACTTTTCCTGCTACCTCAGCGGCTATGATCGGGAATCGTATATCAACCTGTTGAAAGAAATCATACTCGGCGGTCACCAGCCCGAAAATGTGATCCTGCTGGAAATATTTCCCCGTAAACAAAAAACCAGGATTGATTTTTACTGCACCGAAGAATATGTGGGTATCAAAATGGTATGCCTGACTGAACTGGTAAAAGAAGGCAGACAATTGTATTACATGAATAATGGTGTAAAGACACCGGTAAAAAGAATATATAACCGGGTGATCTTCGACGACCTGCAGCAGCAATCACCCGAAGTACAGGAGAAAGGAAAAATATTTTTCGAAGAACTGGAGGTGGAATGGGCGCCACACCCGCAATGGTTTTATCGCATCAGCAAGTACACATTGCCCTTTATCCGGCATCCGTATGTACCGCACACTTTCTTTTTAAACGAAGTAACGCAATTGCCAGCCGATCTGGAAAATTATGTACTGAAACCATTATTCTCCTTTGCCGGCCAGGGAGTGATCATTGACCTTACCAAAGAAGATATTGACAACGTAAAAGATCCGGAAAACTGGATACTGCAACGCAAAGTGAAATATGCAGAGGTAATTGAAACACCTGATGTACCGGCTAAAGCAGAGATACGGATGTTTTATTTCTGGAAAAAAGGAGAAACACGACCGATACCCGTTAACAACCTTGGACGCCTGAGCAAAGGAAAGATGATCGGCGTACGGTATAATAAAGACAAAGAATGGGTAGGGGGCAATTTCTGTTATTTTGAAAAAGAGTAAATGCAATTTTAATTCAGCACTGTTCAGCTTATGAGCACAGAGATAATTCTCCGCTATATTCACTTCATCTGCATTTTCATTATTGTAGGTACATTGACTGCAGAACATCTCTTGCTGAAAAAGACAATGACCCGGCAGGAGATTAGCCGCCTGGCTAAAATTGACGGCCTGTATGGTATGGCTTCGCTGTTGTTGCTGGCGGCCGGGCTTACTCTCTGGCTTGGCAGCAATGGTAAGCCTGCGGTGTTTTATAATAAGAACTGGGTCTTTCACCTCAAGCTGGGATTGTTTGCCACACTCGGTATTTTATCCATCTATCCCACGGTGTTTTTTCTGAAAAAAAGAAAAGGTGATCCTGCTGAAACGATTCCCATTCCCGGAAAAGTCTTTTTGTTACTACGGCTCGAATTGCTGTTGTTACTGATCATACCGCTGGTTGCCGGCTTAATGGCAAGAGGCATCGGTTATCGCTAAAAACAAATTATGCCACAGATAAAACAACTTCCTGCAAAAGAACTGGCCCCCGGACTTACCGGGTATTATGCACACGGTAACCAAATGACGCTTGGCCTGGTGGAAATAAAAGCCGGCAGTGATTTACCCATTCACCAGCACCCGCATGAACAAATCACCTACATCCTCGAAGGCCAGCTGGATATGAACATCGGTGGTGAGGCTTGCACCTTAACTGCAGGCATGTACTATGTAATACCATCCAATGTGCCACACGGAGCAGTGGCTATTACAGACTGCAAAGTGATTGATGTCTTCCACCCTGTTCGGGAAGATTATAAAGTAGAATGACCCCACCACTTACAACTTACGACTTAAACTGCTTCTTCAATTCCATCAGCTTTGCCTGGAAAGGATTCAGCGGTTGTTGCTTTTCAATTTTCCGGTCCTTCTGATTTCCAGACTTTCCTTCCTTCTGATTGACTGCCTTTCCGTCTTCCCGGCTTTCTTTCAATGACAAAGAAATTCTTTTGCGGGGTATGTCCACCTCCAGCACAGTCGCCATTACTTTTTGTCCAAGTTTCACCGCTTCATTCGGATCGCTGATATACCGGTTGGATAAATGGGAGATATGAACCAGGCCATCCTGTTTCACACCCACATCTACAAAAGCGCCAAAGTTGGTGATGTTCGTTACAATACCCGGTAATTTCATTCCCGGTTTCAAATCATCCATACTGCTGATACCTTCGGCAAAACGAAATTCTTCAATGGGCGATCGGGGATCACGGCCGGGTTTGTCCAGTTCCTTTAAGATATCTTCCACTGTCAGCAGACCTGCTTTTTCGGTAACAAATTCTTTGGCCTGCAGCTGTTTTCGTAACTCAGGTTTTACAATCAATTCTGTGACAGTGCATTCAGCTTTCGCTGCCATTGCTTCCACCACATGATAGCTTTCAGGATGCACGGCAGAATTATCCAGTGGGTTACCGGCATTCGGAATGCGGAGAAAACCTGCACTTTGCTCAAAGGCTTTGGGCCCCAGCATCGGCACCTTCTTCAGTTCATCCCGTGATTTAAAAGCGCCATTCTTAGCCCGGTATTCCACTACATTTTTCGCTACTGTGGAGGTAAGCCCTGATACATACGTCAGCAAATGCTTGCTGGCGGTGTTTACATCCACACCCACATAGTTCACGCAACTTTCCACCACCTGGTCCAGCGCATCTTTCAGCCTGTTTTGATTCACATCATGCTGGTACTGTCCCACACCTATACTCTTCGGGTCAATCTTTACCAGTTCACTCAGCGGATCGAGCAGGCGACGGCCGATGCTGATAGAACCACGAACAGTAACATCCTCGTCTGGAAATTCTTCCCTGGCCGCTTCGCTGGCGGAGTAGATAGAAGCGCCACTTTCATTTACCATAAAAATGGAAACAGGTTTATCAAACTCTATGCTGCGTACCAATTGCTCTGTCTCTTTACTTGCCGTGCCATTACCATACCCGATAGCTTCTATCCTGTAAGTGGCCACCAGTTCTTTGATCGTTTGCACAGCGCCAAACCTGTCGTTTTGCGGTGCATGCGGATAGATAGTATTGTATTTTAAAAAGTTCCCCTGTTCATCAAGGCAAACCACTTTGCAGCCGGTGCGGAAGCCTGGATCAATAGCCATCACTCTCTTTTGACCAAGCGGTGAAGCCAGCAGCAACTGCCTTAGATTTTCTGCAAACACCCTGATCGCTTCTTCATCGGCTTTCGTTTTACTCAGCATCCGGAATTCTGTTTCGATAGACGGCTTCAGTAAGCGGCTGAATGAATCTTCAACAGCCATTCCCACCTGTTGTGCTGCTGCATTAGATGCCGTGAGGAATTTTTGTTTCAGCTCTTCTACCGAAGTTTCTTTCTCAATATTAATATCCATTATCAAAAAACCTTCCTTCTCTCCTCTCCGGATGGCGAGAATGCGGTGGGATGGGCTTTGCGACAGCGGCTCTTTGAATTCAAAATAGTCGCGGTATTTCTGTGCATCTTCTTCGTCTTTCTTTGTTGTCAATACACGGGAACTGACTACGGCGCTTTCTGTAAAAATGCGGCGCACAATATTCCGGGCCAGTTCATTCTCTGCTATCCATTCGGCAATAATATCCCTGGCGCCAGCTAAAGCCTCATTTGTATCTTTTACCTGTTCATTAATATACTTTGCAGCCTCTTCTTCCACCTGCAAAGGTTGTTGGGTAAATAGTAAAGTGGCCAGCGGTTCCAGGCCTTTTTCAATTGCCACAGTGGCTTTCGTCTTTCTTTTCGGCTTATAAGGCAGGTAAATATCTTCCAGTTCGGTAGCGTTTACACAATCGTCAATTCGTTTGCGCAGTTCAGGTGTCATCTTTCCGGCCTCTTCAATGGTCTTGACCACGGTGTCTTTCCGCTTTTCCAGGTCACTGAAGTATTTTATTTGTTCAATCACATTTCCCACAGCCACCTCATCCATGTTTCCGGTAGCTTCTTTCCGGTACCGGGAAATAAACGGAATGGTGGCGCCTTCCTGGTGCAGTTCAGATACACTGCTGATCTGTTTTAAAGAGAGATTCAGGATGGCGGCAATATGCTGTAAATATTTAAGCTCCATAGGTTATATATTCAGGCTGGCAAAAGTAACTGGTGAACCAAAAGAAAAAAATTTGTTTTTACCTTTAAATACTGCTAAGATTACTACCGTATGCAACAACCAAAACATTTACTGCAGGCTTTTCTTTTATTATTTGTTTCTGCAAATTGTGTGGCACAGGCCGATAACGAGATACAGGTATATGCCTCACCTACCATTCAGCACAAATGGACCATTTTTGAATTGCACAGTAATTATACGTTTAAAGGAAGCAAAACATTTAGCAATCCCCGCAGTGCCCGCTGGACGAATGAAACGCTTGAGATCACACATGGCTTTGCGAAAAATTTTGAGATCGGCTTTTACACCTTCACCGGCTTTTCACCTGATGGTAAATTTCAATACCTCGGCAACCAGTTGCGGCCCCGTGTTACCGTACCTGCTTCCTGGAAATGGAAAGTAGGCGCCAGCCTTTCGGTAGAGTTTGGTTTTTTTCGGCCTGATCAATCCAGTGATTTTATCTGGCAAGGTGAAATACGGCCGATCATTGATAAAACAGTTGGCAACTGGTATTTTGCTTTCAACCCGAATATTGATTTTGTGCTCTCCGGCACCGATAAAGGCGTGGGAATTTCTCCGCAATTCAAAACAGTTTATACCATCAATGGCAAAGTGGGCCTTGGCTTTGAGTACTACAGCGGATTGGGCAGTTTCCAGAAAATACTTCCTTTCAAACAACAAGAACACCTGATCGGTCCGATGATAGACCTGTACCTGCATCCCAAATGGGAAGTTAACGGCGGATTCCTGTTTGGCATAACAGAAAACTCTAACCAGCATGTACTAAAGTTGCTGCTTGGCAGGCGAAGGGGTAAATAAAAGTTTATTATTTCTTTACCGTAAATCGTATGCCTGCAAAAACCCGGATACCCTGGTTAGGTGCAAATACGTAAGAAGGATCAAATGTCAATGCATAAGGATTTTCGGCAGTGGCCTTCACCTTACCGGCGGCATCGTACTCCACCAGTTTATCAAACGGATCATGTGAGCGGGCGATGATAAAAGGTGTGCTTTGGGCCGGTGTCCAGTTCAGCAGGTTTTTAATGCCGGCAAAAAGTTCTGTTCTTCCTTTCAGCATTTTACTTACCTGTATATTCTGTATGCTCCATACTGGCGAGCGGGCCGGCCGGGGATCTGTTTCGGAGAGCAAGGGCAACCGCATAGGGCCATAAATATTACCGGTATAATC
>JAEUVM010000477.1 GCA_016787125.1 Chitinophagaceae bacterium
CTGGTTGCCATTCACTGTATAGAAAGGACGCCTGCCGGTAAACTTGTAATAAAGATTTACATCCAGCCCGATACGGGAAAAAGAGTAACCAAGTGTTGAATTGGCTTCGGCCGACCATTGCAGTTGCGGCAAGGCATCATCTGTTGCAGCATAATCATTATAGAAACCGGTATAAGATGCCCCCACGCCGATATTCCAGGTTTTATATTTCACGATGGTATTAAGGTTTACGCCTGCCGTGCGGCTGTCTGATACATTCGTCATCTGGTACACATTCGGATCGGAGGCTGATACGGCATAATCTATCAGGTTCTTTACTGAATTGAAAAAGCCGCCGAGCACCGTTGTATAAACCACTTCCTTGGGTGTGCTTTTTTTCCAGTTCAGGGAGCCGGTGAAGCTGTGTGATGTTTCTGCCTTCAGGTCAGGGTTGCCGATGATCTGGTGAGTGGCATCAAAGAAATTGAAATACAGTTCCCGCAAGGAAGGAGAGCGGAACCCACGGGCATAAGCAAGGCGCAGGTCGAGGTTCTTTGCCAGTACAAACTTTGTATTCAGTGAGGGCACCAGCGGCGGTGCATCGTATACGGAGTTTTTGATAAACCGCAGTCCGGGACGGATATTTATCTTTTCATTGGGAGTAATTTCTGATGTGATAAAGAATGCATAATCATCCACCCCGTTGGTTCCTTCTTTGAGGCGTTCTCCTTTTCCCCTGTCGAGATTAATGTCAACTCCCGGCTGAAAAGAAACCAGTTTTGAAAGCTTGTAGTTTACAATACCACGAAGGGTAACACCGGTAAATTCAATCAGCGACTGACGGCCGGTGCCCATATCAAGACTTACCTTACCTGTTTGTTCACTTACCGTGGTGGAAAAAACCTGCCGGCTGTAATCAGTATAGGATGACTGCAACTGAAAGTTCAGGTTGCTGTTGGCAAAGTAAGAAGCCTGCAACTGGTGCATCAGCCGGGTTGACAGGTATTCCTGGTCCTGCGCCATCGTTTCGCCGGATGCCTGCTGGTAAAAAAGAAAGTTGCCGGGATTGGTGATGATCTCATCCAAACCATCCAGGCGATAACGTATGCTGAATTTGTCTTTATGATAACCGATAAAGCCATTGGCGATCAGTTGATCTTTTTTATGCCAAACCAGTTCCCTGCCGGTGGCGGTATCTTTCCATCCGCCGAAAAAGTTATGCCCGAAGGCGCCACCAAATTCCCAGTTTTTATGCCTGGCTGTAAAACCAACATACTGGTTATGCACTCCCTGGTTAAACAGGCTGTATTCATTACCCACTGTTTCTTCATGCAGGCGGGCGGTAACAGAATACTTAGCGGCCTTATTTTTTTTCGTAATAATATTAATTACACCTGCCAGCGCATCAGCGCCGTATACCACACTCATCGGGCCTTCCACAATCTCAATCCGCTCGATGGAGTTGATATCAATTTGATTGATGTTTATCTCGTTGGATGCACCCTGTCTTCCCACCAGCGGCAGTCCATCCACGAGTATTTTCACATTCTGGCCTTTCAGTCCCATCATGGTGATGTCTGAACCACCAGTGGCGAGATCTTGTGAGAAACGGATATTGAGTTCATTGTTCAGTACGGTTTGCAGGTTTACTGCTCCCTGCCGTTGAATCCTTTCGGCCGAAATGGTACGAACCTGGTAAACAGAGTTCTTTGCCGACTGAGGTTTGTACTGTCCGGTCACCACCACTTCTGTCAGTTCTTTGGCCCTGGTGGTATCTTCTGGCGGGCGGATATATACTTGCTGTGCATATAAATTACCGGTGGCGATAATAGCTGCGGCGATCAGGTAGCTTTGTTTCATACTCTATTATTTCGGGTGCAAAGATTGATGCTGTACGCTTTTCATTTATCATATCATTGTCAGTTAACGACGCAGACAAATTCTTTGACAATGAAATGACTGGTTACACATATACAGTCATGCCACCACCTGATCTGCATCATGTATGGTTATTGGATAAAAAAGCAAAAGCCCCCCGTTTTCCGGGAGGCCCTTGCTAAAAAGAAGGATCAGAATTTTGCGCCAACGCTGACGAAGAAGGTTCTTCCATCGCCCGGCAAAGCACCCGGACCGGGATAGCCACCGGCACGGCGGGTAAAATATTTTTCATCAAACAGGTTATTCACGCCTGCTTTTACATTCAATCCTTTTGAGAATTTACAGGTAAGAGTGAGATCGGTTATGGTATAGGAAGGTATTAATCCCGTATTTCCATTAGCGGTTGGCGTTACCGTATTATTGGCATCGCTGAAGGTTTCTCCCACATAGCTCACCTGTGTGGTAAGCAGCACATTCTTATACCCGGCACTGATCCCTCCGCGGAAGATATGCTCCGGGGCATTTTCCACTTTCTTTCCTTTGGTGGAAGCATCTTTATGGTCATTGCCGTAGCGGGCATGTGTATATCCGTATGAACCAAAGAGGATGATATCTCCTTTTGTGCTTTTTGTAAAGGCCCTCCACGGGTTGAACTCCACATAGCTTTCTATTCCTTTGCTGGTGCTGCCGCCCACATTGGTTATTAAACGATAGGAAGGCGTGCCGCTTACCGTGATGGTGCCGATGCGGTTATTGTATTGCAAATAATAAACACTTACATCAAACTGCAGGTAATTCTTGATCTTACCACGGTAGCCCAAATCAATATTATACCCCTTTGAATCTTTCAGGTCCTGGTCCACCACATCAGTGGTGGGTGGTGCCTGCAGGTTGGCAAACTGGATGGGCCTGTATGCCTGGGTGATATTTCCGTACAACTCTGTGGTGCCGCTTACATGATACTCAGCCCCGATACCCGCCAGCAAAAAGCTGCGGCTGCGACTGATATTTTGTAACAATATCTCTGCTCCGCCGGCAGCATAACCGTTTCTTCCGGAGGCAGTGCCTTCCAGCCATTCGTACCGGATGCCGGGAATGATCAGCAATCTGGAAGTAACCCGGAATATATTCTCTGCAAACACGGCCGCATTTTTTGAATCAAACTCCACATCCCTCGGGTAATTACCTGTTACCGATACATCATAATCAGTACCGGTGGTGCCTTTACCATCCGCCCTTCTCCAGGTAGTGCCGGTATACAACCTGATACCACCGGAGAAAGTATTTTCCATTTTACCCAAATGATAATTGGTGATGATGCGGCTTTCCAGTCCGTAATTGCGATACTGGTCAATGTTCACCACACGGTTATTGTATTCACGGGTGGCGGCATTGATGCTGTCTGCGGTAAGTATACTTTGTAAAAAGCCCACACTGTTCCTGTCACCCATGGTGGCAAAAAGTTTAGTGTTCCATTTCGTGTATTCATTTACCTGGTAGTTGGCTATCAGTGCGGGGGTTGTCCAGGTGATGTCGAACCAGTTCCTGCTTCGCAAACTTTGCGTGGGATTATCCTGCACCTGGTTGTCGGTAAGTCCGCCGGGCTGCTGGCTGCGTATATGTGACCGCATCACTTCGGCGGTCAAAGAAAATTTCGGAGAGAAGTAATACGTTGCCGTTCCAAATCCGGCATTGGTATAATACCGGCTGTTGTTTCGCCAGCCATCACCATTGCGGTGATCAAAAAAAGTATAATAATGCCACTTGCCCGTTTTCCCGCCAATGGCATTGTAGCTGTTGAACAGGGCATTGCTGCCAACGGTTTGCTGCGTTTCAAATTCAAACTTCTTATTTATCTCGCTGCCGTTGCGAAGAATATAATTTACCAACCCGCCAAACTGCGGGCCATACTGCAATGATCCCTGGCCTCTTACCACTTCTATCCGCTGCACGGCCTGCAACTGCGGGTTATAATATGCTTCCGGGTAGCCAAAGGGGTCAGCCGCTATATCATACCCGTTTTGCCGGATGTTGAATTCCCAGCTCCGGTTGGGACTGAGCCCTCTTGCTGCAATACCTATCTGTATACCGCTGGGGTCACTTTCCCATATATGCACACCCGGCACTTTGGCCAGTACCTGCCGCATGTTGTTCGTTACCACATTCCCCTGCACATTATCCAGTACTATCAGTGCATTTTTCTTTCCTGCATAAATGGAGGTGCCCACCACCTCAGGCATTTGCTGGTAGTCGCTTTTACTGTTTCTGCCCACAACGGTGATATCGGGCAGGTATTTATGTACGGGGTTGGTGGAGTCGTCGTGAAAGATCTTCTTCACTTCCTGGGCCTCTGCGTGCAGCACACCTATTATTCCTGCCAGGGTCAATACTTTTCTCAGCATATCAGTTTTTTCCGCAAATGTCAGCTGGTGTATGCGGGCGGGCATGCCGGATTGGGAAAAGGGTTTACGAAAAAAGAAAAAGCTGCCCGGGTATGGACAGCTTTTCCAAAAATCAATTGCTTTCTTTTATTCCACCACCACAATTCCTTTAGCCATTACTTTCACTTCTTTCTGCGGTTCAGTGATGGCATCAATTTCTTCTTTTGATTTCTTCGCATCTTCAGCATAGTGTTTCAGTTCGGCTACTGAAGTCGTTTTCATAGACACATCACCTTCTATCACCACTGTTTTTCCTTTGGCAGCCAGCGGCAGGAAGAAACCATAATCTTTCATTTTTACCATGGCAGTTTTGCCATCAGCCAGTTCCAGTTTCACCCAGCAGCCTTTTTTGGAACAAACTTCCACGATCTTGGCCTTCACTTTCACACCTTCAAATGCAGGACTTCCGCCTTCCAGTTTGGCAGCCACATCAGTAATGTTCATGGCACCTTCAGTGCTTACTTTGTCGCCATACCATTCTCCGGGTTTGGCATCACCGGCAGGGGGCTGTGCATTGGCAGTAAAAGCAAACCCTGCAACGACCAGCGTAAAGAATAATTTTTTCATACTATAGTTTTTATTTGTTTTTAAATCGGGCAACAAAGATAGCTTTTCACCCGTAAAAGTTGCTTATTCCGGTAAAACAGGTTTTTCAAAAGGTACGGGCGCCGCCGATATGGCCTTCAAAAATGCCAGCAGGTCTTTCTTCTCCTTCCCGCTAAGTCCCAGGTCTTTGATCAGCGGAGAGGCCTCCCCGGGTGCATACTTTGCCACACTGTACCGGCTGATAATATTCTCCAATGTTTTCATCTGCCCGTTGTGCATCCAGGGACCCGTGAGGGCCACATCCCGGAGCGACGGAGTCTTGAATTTTCTTTTATCAGCTTCATCATGCGTCACTTTATACAAGCCAACGTCCACAAAATCGAACGTGATATTATTGCGGTGAAACTGGTTGTCGGTAAACAGCGGCCCGTTATGACAATTAAAACATCTTGCCTTGGTTCGGAATAAATGCAGGCCGCGAAGTTCGCTATTGTTCAATGCCTTCTTATTACCGGAAAGAAATTCATCAAACCGGCTCCTGCCACTTACCACGGTTTTTTCAAACACTGCGATCGCCTCTGTCATCCTGTCGGGATCAATATCATCCGTGCCAAATGCTTTTTTAAAAAGTTCCCGGTAACCTTTTATCCGCCTCAGCTTCATCATCACTTCAGGCATTTCGCTGTGCATTTCCACTTCACTTACAATCGGTGCAAAGGCCTGGTCCTGCAGGTCTCTTGCCCGCCCATCCCAGAAAAGCTTTTTATAAAACCACGAGTTGGCGATCGTAGGGGCATTTCTTGTTGTTTTGGCTCCCTCGTGGCCTTCCGATTTTTCTATTCCGTCTGTCCAGTTCAGTTCCGGTTTGTGGCAGGTGGCGCAACTGATCTTTCCGGA
>JAEUVM010000095.1 GCA_016787125.1 Chitinophagaceae bacterium
GACGGCGAAGTAAAGATCGAGCCGAAAGACTGGATGCCGGATGCCTACCGTAAAACCAACCTGCGGCAGATCAGCCAGCATGCCCATAGCGAGATCGTGGGGATGCTGCCCGAAGGCAACTGGATAAGCCGTGCCCCTTCGTTGAAACGGAAAGCCATCCTGCTGGCCAAAGTGCAGGATGAGGCCGGCCACGGACTCTATCTCTACTCCGCTGCCGAAACACTCGGTATGAGCCGCGAAGAAATGATCAACGACCTGCACAGCGGCAAAGCCAAATATTCTTCCATCTTCAATTATCCCACTCTTACCTGGGCCGATATCGGCGCCATCGGCTGGCTGGTGGATGGTGCCGCCATCATGAACCAGGTAATGCTTACCCGCACTTCGTATGGTCCCTATGCAAGGGCCATGGTGCGCATTTGCAAAGAAGAAAGTTTTCACCAGCGCCAGGGATTTGAAGCACTGTTGGTTTTATCAAGAGGCACGGCTGAACAAAAAGCGATGTGCCAGGATGCCATCAACCGCTGGTGGTGGCCTGCACTGATGATGTTTGGTCCCAAAGACAGCGAAAGCACCAACAGCGACCAGAGCATGAAGTGGAAGATCAAACGGAAAAGTAATGACGAGCTGCGGCAGAATTTTGTAGATATGATTGCGGAGCAGATAAAAACGCTGGGCATGGTATTGCCGGACGATAAGCTGAAATGGAATGAAGAAAGAAAGCATTACGACTTTGGTGAAATAAACTGGGACGAGTTCTGGAATGTGGTAAAAGGAAATGGCCCCTGCAATAAACAACGCCTCGATGCCCGTCGTAAGGCATGGGAAGAAGGCGAATGGGTAAGGGAGGCGGCAGCGGCTTTTGCGGGGAAGAGAGTTGTTAAGCAGAAAGTGGCTTAATGTGGTGATTATTTATTATTGATTATTAATTATTCCGTGCCCTCTTATAACCACTTTTACGATTTGCCTGTATATAAAATTTGCAGAGCTTTCCGGAAGAAAATATCCTCTATTGTTCAAAAGCAGTTTCCGAAACAAGAGGATTATCTTTTAAAAGCCCAGGTATCAGATGCAAGCCGTTCTGTAACCGCCAATATAGCCGAAGGCTTTGGAAGGTTTCACTACCAGGAGAATATTCAGTTTTGCAGGGTAGCGAGAGGTTCTTTGGCAGAAACATTAGAACACATGATTACAGCTTATGATGAAAAGTATATATCTTCTGTAACAATGAAAGAAATTAATAATGACTATAGAGAATGTTTGAAACAATTGAATGGCTACATAAGATACCTGAGAACCGCCAAACAGGAGGACACCAATAATAAATAATCAATAATTAATAATTTCTGTATTAAACCCCTTCAAATACCAGAAACCCTCCAAACAAGAGGACACCAATAATAAATAATCAGTAATCAATAATTCAAGCAAGTATGAACATAGCAATAAGAAAGCTCTACTACGGCGACATCCCGGAAGAAAAAGGCGGTGGCAGCACAGCCGGCAAAACATCCGGGCAC
>JAEUVM010000096.1 GCA_016787125.1 Chitinophagaceae bacterium
TTTACTGAAAAGATTCTTCGTGATCTTGATGCTATTCATGTACTGAAAGAATACGTTACCCTGCATGTGGGCGCCGGCACCTTCAAGCCGGTAAAGAGTGAAACCATGGAGGAGCATGACATGCATGCTGAATGGATCGAAGTACCAAAGCAACTGATAAAAAAACTATTGGCTGAACTTGAAGAACCCATCATTGCAGTAGGTACCACTTCATTAAGAACACTGGAAAGCCTGTACTGGCTTGGTGTGAAAACATATCTTTCTCTAAACGGCAAGAAAGAGACCACAGGCAAAAAGGATGAGCTGATGCAGCTTACCCAATGGGAAGCTTATTCACTTGCTGCTGAAAATGTACCTGTGGCAAACGCTTTACATTCTTTATTACAATGGATGGAACTTCAACAGGCAGATAAGCTTACTGCCAAAACTCAGATACTGATCGCACCTGGCTATGATTTTAAAATAATCAGCGGACTCATCACCAATTTCCATCAGCCTCAATCCACTTTATTGCTGCTGGTGGCAGCGCTGATCGGCGAAGAATGGAAAACAGTTTATAATTATGCGCTTGAAAAGGACTTCCGGTTTCTCAGCTATGGAGATGGCTGCCTGCTTTGGAAAAAGTAATGTTTAGTTTTTCTTCAACGGAAGGTCAACCGTAAAGATGCTGCCCTTGCCCAATGTGCTTTCTGCCTTTATCTCACCATTATGTGCCTCCACCATTGTTTTGACATAGCTGAGGCCAAGGCCGAATCCTTTTACATTATGCACATTGCCGGTATGTGCCCGGTAAAAGCGTTCGAACACCCGCTTTACCGTATCACGGTTCATACCAATGCCGTTATCTTCAATGCGCATGGTGAAATACTTACCATTTGAACTGGTGGAGAGTTTGATTACCGGGGGTACATTTTCCTTACCATACTTCACTGCATTGTCCACCAGGTTATTCACCAGGTTGGTAAGGTGCACCTCATCTGCATTGACAAGATCGTCTGCAGCGTTGAGCTGTAACTCCACCTGGCCGTGTTTCTCTTCCAGTTGTAATACAAAATTGTCCACCACATCATGTATCACTTCGTGTACATTCACCGGCTTCAGGTTCAGGTCCACTTCCTGCTTTTCCAGTTGTGAAGCCTTCAGGATGGTTTCCACCTGCCGGTTCATCCGCTGGTTCTCTTCTTTAATGATACTGCTGAAATAACTGAGCTTGTCTTTATCCTGGATCACCTTTTCATTGCGCATGGCATCCACGGCAAGGGAGATGGTGGCGATAGGTGTTTTGAACTCATGCGTCATGTTGTTGATGAAATCATTCTTGATCTCGCCAAGTTTCTTCTGACGCAGCATGGTGCGTACGGTAAGGTAAAATGCCGCAATGATAATAAGTGTAAACAACAGCGAAGTGGCAATACGCCAGCGGAGCGACCTTAATACCAGCCCTTTGATGTTTGGTACTGATACAAACAGCGCTTCATTCACACTAAGGTTTTCACCGGCGGTACCGCTCAGCGCTTTGATCTCAAAATTGGAATGAATATTATCACGGGTATTCTCAAACACTTTCAGAAAGTTGGGTGATAATTTCTCCCATACTGTATTACCCGTATTATCAAAAGAAGCGATCCCGAATTCAAAACGGATGTTTCGCAGGTTTTTCATCGCAAATTCCTTCTCGATACGGTTTCTCACATCGTCCACTTCCACACCCCGGCCGATACTCAGCGGGCGAAACATATCCAATGACAGATCATCTGATAAAAAACTTTTCTTCGTTCCCGGAGCTGTACCGAGGCTTCCCTTTTCCTGGCCAAGCTGTATGGCCACCGATTCGGTGCTGGCATCCACACTTTGCTTGATCTGTTCTTCACGCAGCAGCACCATGTTTTTCAGCCAGGATATCTGGATTACAATGATGCCTACAAGAGAAAGGCTTATCAGTACTGTGATAATGGTGAATATCCGCTTCACTTATGATGTATTATTCGCCACCCAAGATAATCAACCGGGGGGAGCATACAAAAATACGGTGGAAAAGAAGCCTGCTGTACCCTGCAAAGGGTATAAATATTGTTTTAACTGGTTTTTACCATTCGCCGGCACCATGTATAAACGACCCCGGCCGGCTAAACAGTACCGGCGACAGAAATAAAATTTATACTAAATTAGATTATGATTGAACCCGGACCAGGCATATTACTGATTGCTGATCCCTTTCTGAAAGATCCCAACTTCCTCCGAACCGTGGTGTTTCTTTGTGAACATAAAGACGAGGGCAGTTTTGGGTTTGTGCTGAACCGCCAGTTTGAAAACACCCTTGATGAACTGATACCCGAACTCGAAGGCCATCAACTGCCGGTATATTATGGCGGCCCGGTGCAACAAAACTCCATTCATTTTCTGCACCAGTACCCGGAAGAAATACCGGGCGGACAGGAAGTGATCAGCGGTGTATACTGGGGAGGTGATTTTGATGCGGTGGTTGATCTGATCAAAGACCCCGGCTTTGACCCGTCTAAGATCCGTTTCTATATCGGCTATTCCGGCTGGAGTGAAGGACAACTGCTTACAGAGATGAATGAAAAAACATGGCTTACCGTAAAAGCCAGCCGCCGGCTCGTTTTTCATAAAGACCATAATGAAATATGGAAAGATTCACTGCGCCACCTCGGCGGTGAATATGAAATGATGATCAACTTCCCGATCGATCCGCAACTGAACTGATCATTGTCCCAGCCATTCTTTAAAACCATTCACCCGCTCACGGCTTACGACGGTATCTGCTTTGGTGGAAGGTTGTAATTCCAGTTTGAGACGGCTGCCCAGCCAGGTGTGTACTTTATGTACTGCATCAATATTCACCAGCAGGCTCCGGTTGATGCGGTAAAATTTTGCCGGATGTAATTGCTCTTCAAGGATGGTCAGGTTTACTTCAAGCATTAATTTGTTTCCCGTAAAATCCACGGCATAGCATAGTTTACCATCTGCAAAACAATAAGCCACCTGTTCTGTTTTCAGGTAGCTGAGCTGCTGCCCTCTTTTTATCAGTAACCGTTCTTTGTATTTCGGCGCCTGTAATGTTTCGATCAGTTGCTGCAGGTTTTGCGGAAGGCCGTTCTTTTCAGTATGGTACAACTGGCGGTATTTTTCCACCGCTGCCTGCAATTCATTTTCATCTATCGGCTTCAGCAGGTAATCCACACTGTTTACCTTAAAAGCCTTGAGGGTATATTGATCAAAGGCTGTGGTGAAGATGACGGGGCATTTCACTTCTGTTTGCTGAAAGATGTCGAAACTGAGTCCATCCCCTAACTGAATATCCATAAACAGCAGATCAGCTTCGCCGCCGTTTTGCAGGTAGCGGGTGGCAGCCTCCACGCTGTCGAGTTGTTTCAGCACTTCCACATCATCACCGGTATTTTGCAGCAGGCGGGCGAGCCGGGCGGCTGCAGGCGCTTCATCTTCTATTATTACTACCCGCATATCAGTTGTCTATAAGAGGGATTGATACTGTAAAGCTGGAACCATTTTC
>JAEUVM010000179.1 GCA_016787125.1 Chitinophagaceae bacterium
TTTCCAGCGGCCGGTAATGGATACTGCTGCGGATTCTTGAAATGAAGCGCTGCCTTTTCAGCGGCCAGTTCTGCAGTGAGGTTATAGCGGTTCTGCAATAAGGTAAACCGGGGATCATTCTTCGATAGTGCGGCAGCTTTACTCATGGTTAAAAATTTCAACCAAAGTTATTTCTGCTCCGGGCCACGGTCAATCCCCGAAAGCGGTGAATGACCGTACCATGAAGTGTTGCTTTTACCCGAAAATTACTGCTGCTTTTTTGCCACCATGGTGAGTATCGTGGCCACACCGGTTACCTCGCCCGTTTCATCTATCATTTCCACCAGCCATTTTACAATGCCTTTATCTATATCATCACCCCGTTTAAAATCTTCCGGCTTTTCGATCACCCGTTTATCATTGGGCAATTTTTCCTTGCAGGTAAAACGGATATGGATCTCTGCACCGGGATATACCGGTTTGGTAAAGCGGAGTTCGTCAATACCATAATTCAGCAACACGGGATTCTTTTCATAGCTGTCAACAAAAAGCCCGGCAGCAAGACTCATGATAAAGTAACCATGTGCCACCTGTTGTTCAAACATAGTACCGGTGAAATCGGTGGTGTTGATATGGGCATAAAAATGATCGCCGCTCAGGTCGGCAAAGCGGTCAATATCTTCGGCAGTGATCACTCTTTTATCCGTGATCAGCTGATCGCCGATATTTAATTCTTCAAAATATTTTTTAAAGGGATGCCTGCCCGGATCTTTTCCGGCAGCATTCGGCTGGTACACATTGGTGACGGCAGTGATTGTGGTGGGTGAACCCTGTAAGGCTGTACGCTGCAGGTAATGTTTTACACCACGCAGGCCGCCCATTTCTTCGCCGCCGCCTGCCCGGCCCGGTCCGCCATGCACCAGCAGCGGCAGGGGAGAACCATGCCCGGTATTTTCTTTGGCACATTCATTATTCAGTACCAGTATCCTTCCATGATGTGTGGCCGCACCCACCACATAGCGGCGGGCTTGCAGATAGTCGGCAGTAACGATGGTACTTACCAGGCTGCCCTTACCCAGTTTGCTGAGTGCAATAGCTTCATCAAGGTCTTTATACGGCATGATGGTGCTCACCGGTCCGAAGGCTTCCACCTCATGTGCTTCACTGGCTTCAAAAGGTTTTTCATTCATCAATAATACGGGCGACATAAAGGCGCCTTTGGCCGCATCTGCATCCACCACTTCCACACTGTCGAGGCTGCCATATATTATTTGTGAAGAGGCCAGCAGTTTTTCCACCTGCCCTTTTACTTCTGCGAGTTGAGTTTTTCCGGCGAGGCTTCCCATCCGCACTTTATCATTCAGCGGGTTGCCGATCACGGTTTGGGATAAAGAAGCAGCAATGGCTTTCCACACCTCTTCCATTTTATTTCCCGGTACAAAAATGCGGCGGATACCGGTACAGCGCTGCCCGGCCTTCAATGTCATTTCCTTTCTTATCTCTTTAATAAAAATATCCCACTCGGGCATTCCAGGTTGCACATCCTCACCCATTACGATGCAATTCAATGAATCGGCTTCCATATTGAACGGTACTGCTTCACTTAAAATGCGTGGATTTGATTTCAGCATGATGCCGGTGGAAGCGCTGCCGGTAAAAGTGACCACATCCTGCGAAGTGACATGATCGAGCAGGTCGCCGGCGCTGCCGCAAATCAGTTGCAAACTGCCCTCGGGTAAAATACCTGAAGCGATGATCTCTTTCACCACCGCTTCGGTAAGATAGCTGGTAACAGTGGCGGGTTTTACAATAGCGGGCATACCGGCGAGCAGGTTTACCGCTATTTTTTCCAGCATTCCCCACACGGGGAAGTTGAAGGCGTTGATATGGATGGCCACACCTTCCTTGGGTACCAGTATATGCGTACCCATGAAGGTGTTGTTTTTGCTGAGGTTATGACTTTCCCCATCTATACAAAGCACATCATCAGGAAATTTTCTGCGCAGCGATGCATTGGCAAACAGGTTGCCGATGCCGCCTTCTATATCCACCCAGCTATCGGCTTTGGTGGCGCCGGTCTGGTAGCTTACCGCATAAAATTTATCCAGGTGTTTTCTTAAATGAAGCGCCAGTGCTTTCAGCATATTGCCCCGCTGGTGAAAGGTCATTTTGCGCAGGGCAGGATTGCCGGTCTTCCGGGCATAGTCGGTTATGGCTTTGAAGTCAATACCCTTTGTGGTGGCGGTGGCAATGGGGTCGCCGGTTACGGCATTGTATAAAAGTTGTCCGTCGCCATCACCGGTAATCCAGTGGCCGGCGATGTAGTTTTCCAGTTTGTGCATAGCAAGCATGATGTGGGGCAAATTTACCGGATGTTTTGTTTAATTTTATCCTCTCAAATCCGGACACTATGAGTATAGCTGAAATGAAACTGGCAGCTATTGCTGCAATTATTAAGTTGAATGATAAAAAAGCTCTCAAAGAGATACTGGACCGGCTGGATGAACTGATTCAGCAAGAGAAGCAAAAAACCTGAAATCTTTCACAGCATTCCGACACATGAGCTTATGGAATGAAGAAACGTTGAAAAAGCTGGCTCATGAGTTGTAAAGAAGTTTCCCTTTCGGTTATCATCTAAACAAGTCATTTAATGGCTTAGCGCCAATACCAAACAATAAATTATCATGAAAAAACTTCTTCTCCCTCTCGCAGTTCTTTTAGTAATGGTTGCCTGCAACAGCAAAAAAAGCGATGACAAGGAAAAACAAGCTAAAGATATTCAAAAGGAGGTGCTGGAAATGCATGATATCGCCATGCCCAAATCCATGAAGATACCCGACCTGGAAAAAGAAGTGAACCGCCTGCTCGATTCTGTCAATAAACTGACCGGTAAAGCCAGTGAAGAAGCCGCCCCGCTGAAAGCTAAACTGGAAAGTCTGAAAGGCGATCTCAGCTATGCCTATATGGCTATGGATAAATGGATGACCGAGTTCAGGCTTGATTCTTTTAAGAATAACGTGGAAGAAAGGATCAAATATTTCATGGACGAAAAACTGAAGGCCGGCAAAATGAAAGACGCCGTGCTCAACAGTATTGCCAAAGCTGATTCTCTCCTGAAAAAATAAACGGAACGCAATTATTTATGGTCCCGGCCAAGGTCTTTTTCAGATCAGTGCCGGGATCATTTCTGCTGTGGCTCTGCCCCAAATTGCTTCAGGTGGTGGATGGCATGTTTGTGCATCACCTGTATGTTTTCGTTGAAATCAAGCTCTCCAAAAGCGGGATGCACCGTTTTCAGTCCCGGATTTTTTTCAAATGCCTCAAAGAAATAAATAAGCTCTTCCTGCAGTTTACCGATGGCAGCCTGCACGGTATGTTTTTTCAGCGGCAAAGGTTCTGCGGGCAATACAGGACTTTTGGTATTCTCTTTAAAAGGTTTTTCGCTCATCATGAACTCCCGGTACAGGGGCAGCTTATCTGCCGGTGTGGTGATTGGCATTTCAATTTTACCGCTGGCAACCATTACCACATCGGTGAAATGCTCAATCATCTGCTGTAAACTCATTTTACCCCACTTGCCTTTGGTGGCCGGGTCGATGCGCTGGAGGCAGCCGATAAATTTAGTCCGGAGAAAATTTTCCTTTTCAAGGCTCATATGGAAGGATTTGGCTCAATGGTTAAATACCGGTAAATAAAAAACTTTCCCTTACAGGAAAGCCAGGGATCATTACAGGTGTCAGTCTATCTTCTTATCGATCACATCAGAAAGACGACGGAAGATCTCCTCTACCGTTCCGGTTCCTTTTATATCCGTCACCTTATGCTGTTTTTTATAAAACTCCGCCACGGGTAAAGTTTCTTTGCGGTATACTTCCTGTCTTTTCCGCTGCACATTTTCATCCATATCATCGCTGCGGCCGGAGGTTTTCCCCCTGTTCACCAGTCGTTTGATCAGTTCTTCTTCATCCACCTGCAGGAACAGCACCGTGTCTATCTGTGTTTTCTTCAGGTCCAGCAGCCGGTCGAGGGCGGCCGCCTGGGCCACCGTGCGGGGGTAGCCATCAAACAAAAAGCCACGGGCATCTTTATGCTCATCAAAAAAACTGTCTACCATACCTATCACCACTTCATCTGGTACCAGTTGCCCTTTATCAATAAAACTTCTGGCCTCCATGCCCAGCGGCGTTTTATCTGCCATTTCTTTGCGCAGCAGGTTGCCGGTGGAAAGATGAATAAGGCCGTATTTCTCCACCAGTTTGTCAGACTGTGTTCCTTTGCCGCTGCCCGGAGGGCCAAATAATATCAGATTAAACATAAGCGCTTCGTGGTCTTGGTAATGGACAAATATAATGTACGAACCGAATACTTCCTCAACCCCGGCGGGGATTTGGATCAAAATCAGTGTTTGCCTAAAATGTTAATTATCACGGGTGTTGGCTTACCGGCAATCTTGCCAAACTTTGAAACCGTAGATTTGTTATCTGTTCATGAAACGCTTCCCCGGCATATTGCTCCTGTTGCTTGCCTGCACACTGCTGCAGCAATGCAGCTACTCACAAAACAACACCACTAAACCTTCAGCCATGGATACCAGCCAGAAAAAAAACCCTGTTTATTCCAATACCGATACCGCCAAAGTGGCCCTCAGTGAGGAAGAATGGAAAAAGATCCTGCCGCCGGATGTATATCATATTGCCCGGCAGAAGGGCACCGAGAGGGCCTGGACCAGCAAATTTGAAAGCTTTAAAGAAGTGGGCACCTATTATTGTGCCGCCTGTGGCAACCCGCTGTTCAAAAGTGACACCAAATTTGAAAGCGGCTGCGGCTGGCCCAGTTTTTACGAACCCATCAGCAAGGGAAGTATCATTTACACTCCCGATCATTCCTATGGTATGGAAAGAACCGAGGTGCAGTGCGGCCGCTGCAAGGCACACCTGGGCCATGTGTTCGATGATGGCCCCCCGCCTACCGGCCTCCGCTATTGTATCAATGGTGTGATACTCGACTTTGTAAAGGCGCAGGAAGCCGAAAAGAAATACAATAAGGAAAAAACAACGGAGAACTGACCTCCTCCGTTCGTACGGCGCTTGTTTACTCCCTTTTATCCCAAAGGGAGTTTTTTATTTTAAAAAGCCCCGCCAAGGGAATAAATTTACTTTCCCAAAAATGTTACTGTATGGATGTGGTTAAAAAGTGCTCTCTTTTAGTGGCCATATTATTGGTGGTGGCCCTCCAGGGATGGACGCAGATCAACCCGGCGCAGCCAATGCCGCTTGACCCCAAAGTAAAGATCGGGCGCCTGCCTAACGGGCTTACTTATTATATAAGAGAAAACAAATTGCCCGAAAAGCGGGTGGAGATGCGCCTGGTGGTAAATGCCGGCTCGGTGATGGAAGATGAAGACCAGCTCGGCCTCGCCCACTTTATGGAGCATATGAACTTCAATGGCACCAAACGTTTTCCGAAAAATGAACTGGTGAACTACCTGCAGAGCATCGGTGTGAAATTTGGCGCCGACCTGAATGCCTATACCGGCTTTGATGAAACTGTGTACATCCTTCCCGTACCTTCTGATAAACCGGAACTGCTGAATAAAGGCCTGCAGATACTGGAAGACTGGGCGCACAATGCCCTGCTCGATTCCCTCGAAATAGAAAAAGAAAGGGGTGTGGTGATAGAAGAGTGGCGCCTGAGCCGTGGCGCTGATGAACGGATGATGAAACAAACCCTGCCCGTGCAATACAAGGGCTCCCGCTACGCCGAAAGATTGCCCATTGGCACCAAAGAATCGCTGGAGCATTTTTCGCATGCTGCATTAAGACGGTTTTACAAAGACTGGTACCGGCCCGATATGCAGGCGATCGTTATCGTGGGTGATATTGACGCCAGTGAAATGGAAGAGAAGATCAAAGAGATGTTTGGCGACATTCCTGCCCCGGCCAATCCCCGTGCCCGGGAGTTTTTCCCGGTGCCTGATCATACCGAAACACTGTCGGTGGTGGCCAAGGATAAGGAAACAGCTTTTCCCTCGGTAGAGATCATGTTCAAAAAAGACCCGGTGCCCGAAACCAGTATCGGCGATTATGTACGCTACATGAACCGCCGCATGTTTACCGGTATGCTGAACAACCGCTTCCGTGAAGCCACCCTCAAATCACATCCGCCCTTTGTGGGTGCCGGTGCCTTCTACGGCAACAGCTATGCCCGCACCAAAGATGCGTACCAGCTTTTCGCCAACACCAGCGATACCGGTATGGCCCGCTCACTGTATGCACTGATGGAAGAGAACAGGCGGGTGCTGCTGTATGGCTTTACCCCGGCCGAGTTTGAACTGCAGAAAAAACAGATGCAAAGTATGTACGACCGCATCTTTAATGAACGGGAAAAAGAAGAGTCGTTCAAATATGTGGATGAGTACGTCAATAATTTCCTGATCAATGAGCCGATACCTGGTATAGAATGGGAATATGATTTTGTAAAACAATACCTGGCCACGGTAAAACTTGAAGACATCAACAAACTGGCGGCGCTCTGGATCACCAAAGATAATATGGTGGTAACGCTGAATGCGCCCGACAAAGAAGGTGTACGCATTCCCGGTGAAGAAGAAGTGAAACAGGTGCTTACCGCAGTGGAAACTGCCAAGATCAATCCCATTGTAGAAAAAACGCTTGCATCCAGCCTGATGAATGCCTCATTGTTAAAACCCGGCAAGATCATCAGCAGTAAAACAGATGAAGCATTTGGCACCACCACCTATACCCTTTCCAACGGGGCCACGGTGGTTATAAAGAGCACTAACTTCAAAAATGATGAGGTACTGTTCCGCACTTTCAGCAAGGGCGGCCATTCGCTGGTAAAAGATGCCGACTACTACTCAGCTATGAATGCAGCAGCGATCGTAACACAGAGCGGCGTGGGTAATTTCTCCGCTATTGACCTGGGCAATATGCTGAAAGGAAAAAGCACCAGTCTTTCACCTGCTATTTCCATGTACAGCGAATCACTCAATGGCAATACCGTGCCGAAAGAAACGGAGACATTGCTGCAATTGGTACACCTGTACTTCACCGCACCAAGGAAAGATGCAGATGCCTTTGAATCTTTTAAAACAAGACAGAAGCAGCTTTATGCCAACCTGGGCGCCAACCCGCAGATCTATTTCAGCGGTGAATACCAGAAGCTGATGACACAAAACCATCCCCGTGGCGGTGGTATTCCCAAGCCGGAAGATTTTGACAAGATAAACCTCGACCGCAGCTTGCAGATATATAAAGAGCGGTTTGCCAATGCGGCCGACTTCACCTTTGTATTCGTTGGTGCGGTAAATGAAGAAACGATAAAGCCATTGCTGGAAAAATATATCGGCAGCTTGCCGGGCAATACAAAAAGAGAAAAGTATAAAGACCTTGGCATCCGCCCGCCTGCGGGTAAAGTGGAAAAGATGATCAACAAAGGCGCCGACCCCAAGAGTATGGTGACGATGGTATTTACCGGGCCTGCTGCCTATACCAGCAGTGATGCTTATGCCCTCAGCAGCCTGGGTGAGATAATGACCATCAAGCTGACCGAACAACTGCGGGAAGAAAAAGGCGGTGTGTATGGCGTAAATGCCATGGGCCTGCTGAACAGGGTGCCGTATACGTATTCCACTTTCAGTATCACTTTTCCCTGCGCACCTGAAAATGCTGATACACTTACCCGTGCCGCATTGGATGAAATGAAAAAGATCATCAGCAGCGGGGTGAGCAATGAAGACCTGGAGAAAATAAAAGAACAGCAGAAGCGTAAGCTGGAGGTGGACAGCAAGCAAAACCAGTTTTGGCTCAACAGTTTGTTTGAAGTGTATTTCTATGGTTCAAAGCCGGCGGATGTGCTCAACAAGCCGCAGCAGATCAGCGGACTTACCTCGGCAATGATTCAGCAGGCGGCCAGGAAATTCATCAACATGAACGGGTTTATCAAAGTGATACTGAACCCCGACAAGCCCGAAGAAAAACCATTGAAAGGATTTTAAGTACATAAATACAGGCAAGCAGTTTCTATGCGGCAACTATTCTTCTTCTTACTGGCCCTGGTGGCAGCAGCAGCGATCTTAACTTTTGTGCTTCCGGTAAGCCAAAAGGTGAAGAAGTCGATCACCATCAGCGCACCGGCTAAAGACATCTATGACAACCTCAGTAAGCTGGAAAACTTTAACCGTGTTTCTATCTGGAGCCAGGCGGATTCCAGCATTGTGAACACCATGAAGGGTACTGATGGTACGGTGGGCGCCAGTGTATCGTGGAAAGGCAGTCCGGAGATTTCCGGTGAAGGTTCTATCGAGATCACTGAACTGATACCTGACCATACCGTATCGCATAAAATACAATTCTCCAAACCGAAGAAGGGCAAGGCCAGTTCTACCTTTTCGGTGATCGGGCAGGATAAGAAAAGCACAACCGTGACCTGGTATTTTGAACTGCACACACCGCGGCCGTGGAATATCTTCAACCTGTTTTACAGTCTCGACAAGCAAATGGGTGAAGATTTTGAAAAGGGTTTGGCGGCGCTGAAGCTGTACATGGAGGCGATGAACCGGCCGGTGCCATAACTGCCCTGCTTTTTTAAGTAATTTACTGCACCAAAACTTTTTATTATGATGAAGATGAATGCAGGCGTATGGATCGGTATCATCGGCGGCATCATTGGCCTGGTGGTGGGAATGGGTGCCGTGATAGGCACTACAGGTTCAGCAGGCATTTACATTGCGCTGGGTATGCTGTTGTTTTTTGGCGGCATGTTCTATCTCTTCTATCGTTTGTTTTTCAAAAGCATCATCAATACCAACCGGCTGCAGAAGACTGGTTTGCCCGGCAAGGCCCGCATTGTGGAAGTAAGGGATACGGGTGTTACGATCAACAACAGTCCGCAGGTAAAACTGATACTGGAGGTGAAGAACAGTTTTGGTCAAACCTATACCACGCAATGCCGGGTGCTGGTATCCCGCATCAACCCGGGGGCGTATATGCCGGGTATGGAAATACCCATTAAGATCGATCCGAAGAATGAAATGAATGTGGCGGTTGATTTTACCGGGGGCAAATCATCGGTTACCGCAGGCGTGGTTACGCATAGTAATACATTCCATACTGCTGCGCTGCAGGATGAGTTGCTGAAAATGCAACAGGAAAACCAGGCCATCAGTGCTTCGGGCAAACCGGCGAAAGCGATCGTAACAAAATATACCTGGCTGGGCACTTATGTAAATGGTAATAATCCCTATGTGGAACTGGAAGTGCAGGTGCTGCCCGAACTATCACCGGCCTATGGCGCCAAAACGAGAGGAGTGATAGCAGAAGCCTCAGTTCCTAAATTTCAACCAGGCTGTACTATTCATGTGAAGTATGATATGTATGATAATACGAAAGTGGTGATTGAGCATTCGTAGAGCAACGCCATGCTGGAGGCAGTTATATTTCTATGATTTCGCCTTCTGCTACAAGTCTTGGCACTTCATAAATAAACCATTTTTGCCCAACCTTTATGTATTTTTCAACAAGAGGCATTTTCAAAAACCTTACTGTTACAATTCTCGTTTCTCCGGGCTGAATAAATTCCTGTTGATCAAATTGAATGTCGCCAATAAAGGTTTCGACGTTTCTAATGTCTTTTGGTTGTTTGAAAACATGATTAGGCCTGTACCCGGATTTAATACCACTCGCTCTGCCACCTTCTTTGGCCGTCTTCAAATAAATTTTGGCTTTTATAATAATTAAGTCGTTTGCCAGAGCCGGTTTATTAGGGAGTTATTAATTCGAATTCAGAATATTCAATCGTCCTGTTTCCGGCATTAGTTTGAATCTCAATTTTGTTTCTTACTGTTTCAATTTGATTTGTACCGGTTCCAAATGTTTTTGTGAATTGTCCAAAATCAACTATTTCTAAAATTGTGGGTCGTCCGCCAAATGGTATTTCGTCAATATTATAACTGATAAAGCCTTTAAACCTTAAAATTCTTTTTTCAAAAATATTATTCTGCCAGTCTGTACAGAAGTTTGTAAGAAACTCAATAGTTTGCTCTTCAACTTCTCTGACCCTATTAATTCTGCGTCATGAAAATCAAAATCGTTAATATTCATTGGCTGTCACAATATTTGCCACCAACTCAGGGCTGGTCGTTCTTTGTTATCTTCTTCATCAGTTCAGCGGCCTGTTTATAATGGCTGTTTGTTTCCGGTATCTGTTCTAACACCTCGTAACATTCCGAAAGGTTGTTCTGTTTAAGCAGGGTAAGCGCTTTATACCAGGTGGCTTCTCCCATATACACGCTGCTGCCTGTTTGTATTCTCTCAAATATGCGGATGGCTTCGGCATACAGGTCTGCATGCATCAGGGATATGGCGAGGGCCATTTGCAGTTGTGTGTCTTCCGGGTTGGCGGCGGCAGCGGTCCGCAGCAGGGGCAATGCGTTGCTGTAATCCTGACTATTGTATAATGCTGCTGCTTTTAACCGCAGGGAATCGGCGGCACCGCCCCGTTCGCCACCGGGCAGTTCTTCCGGGTTTTTGGCATAGTAAGCAAACAGTTTTTTGTTGTCAAAAGTTTCCGTTCCGGAGAAAAGATTCCAGACCAGGAGCAGTAATACGGCGGCTGCCACACCTGCGGCGGCATACCACCAGCGTTTTATGCTGCGTACGGGTGCTGGTTGTTTGAAAAATTCTTTATTAAGGCTGGTAATAGTTGTATTGAGTTCCTGTTGCTTTTTTTCGTGAAGGGTATGCTGCTGCATTTCAGCGTGGATCTTTTTGTACAGTTCCACTTCTGCTGCCAGGGCGGGGTCTTGCTGCAGCTGCTGTTCAAAGGCAATGCGCTCCTCTGCTGTAAGGTCGCCCTCCAGGTAGCGTTCGATCATTTCCTTGTACAGTTCATTCATGTTATTACCATTGCAGGGTGCTGAATCCGGGTGCTGCTTTTACCAGTGCCACCAGTTTGGCCATACACTCACTTTTTTTCTTTCGTACATAGCCATAGGAGTTATTGAGTCTGGCGGCCACCTGTTCCATCGAAAGGCCGCTCCACGACAGCTCCAGCAGTTGCCTGCATCCTTCGCCCAGTTCTTTCATTTTTTGTAAAAGTAAATTTCTGCGTTCATACTGGTTTCGGGTTATTTCGGCCTGTGCAAACACATCTTCTCCGTGGTTAAATCCTTCAGGGTCGGTAAATGTTACCTTTCGTACTCCTTTTTTATCCAGTTCATTGAGCCAGCGGTTGCGGCATATCATATATAAATAGGCTTCGAAGGGGCAGGTGAGTACAAAATCCCTGTTGGTGGCCCGTTGGTAGATGGCCAGGAGGGCTTCCTGGAAGAGGTCGGCGGCATCGGCTTCGGAGCCATTGTTTTGCAGCACCATTTTACAGATTTTTCCGGCAAAGCGTTCATAGATCAGCCGGATGGTGGCTGTATTATTGGTAAGGATGGC
>JAEUVM010000205.1 GCA_016787125.1 Chitinophagaceae bacterium
CAGCGGACCGCCGGTAGCTGTAGCAGTAAATGTTGTGCTTCCGCCAACGCATACAGAACGGTTAGCCGGGCTGGTAGCCAGCACAGCAGGTTGTACCACGTTCACAGGAACGTTGGTGGTAGCTGAAGTACAAGGAGTAAGCGTATTGAATGATACACCGTAAGTTGAAGTAACAGTAGGTGTAACCCAGATAGTGGTAGCCAATGTACCAGTATAAGGCGTAGTGGCAGCTGCATTAGTCCACATAGTACCGGCAGGACCAGTCCATGTACCCTGGGCAGGGCCACCTACTGAAGTGAATCTTACATCATCAATACCAATGTAATCAGAGTTGGCACCCAGCGGGCCGCCACCTGTTACAAAGTACCTGAAGGCAAAACGGCCTGTTGTCGGTGCCGGAAGGCCTGATACGGTAACAGTGTATTGTGTCCAAACTGACGGATAACCAGTGGTGGTCAGCGTCGGGTTGATGGTCAGCATCAATGTGGTAAAGTCACCAACTGAAGTGTTAGTGGCACCTACGTTGGTGCTGGCACCGGCAGTGCTCATTCTTACTTCCAGCCTGTCGGGGAAGGCAACGCCTGTTACCGTACGGGTCCAGAAGGTAAGGAAGTCACCATTTTTAATATTCTGCATCGGTGTCATCAACCAGTTGCTGATGGTGTTATTACCGGTTACGTTATTAAAATTAGCAGCGATATAGCTGTTTGCAGCGCCACTTTGTGCAGGGAACACAGCAGGATCACCCTGGAACCATCCGGTGGTACCAAGAGGTGTACTGTTGTTCTGCGCAGCCCAGCCCGCAGGAAGCGGCACAGCCGTTGCCCAGCCCTGGTTCAATACTTCGGTATTGCCAAGGGTATTGGTCAGTGTAAGCTGCTGGATGGTACCATTACAGATTGTTGCAGATGAGGGGCTCACCACCGGAACGATAGCGTTCACGGTAAGTGTGGCCGCTGCAGAGAAGTCAAGTGCTGAACAACCACCAGATACCACGGCACGATACTGGTAACCGTTATAGGTCTGAGGTACGTTAGTCATGGTCAGCGTAGCCGTGTTAACACCTGAATAAGGAGCGGCATTCGGTACGTTCTGCCATACTGCAGAAGGACCGGTTCTGTACTCCCAGAAATAAGCAGGCAGGCTTCCGGCTGTTGTTACCGTAAAGCTGGCATTGCTGCCGCAGGCAATTGTTGCATTGGCTGGGCTGCCGGTAATAGTAACCGGAACGCAAGGCTGAATGTTTACATTATAGTCTTCTGTTTCGCCAAAAGTATAACCAAGACAAGCATTTGTAGGGCCGAGAGCAGTTGCGAATCGGGTCCTTACACGCATACGGGTTACACCGCTGGCGACAGTAGATGGTATGTTGATAGTTCCAACTACAGTACCACCTGTACCTGCACTTGTACCAAGGTTGGTAAACTCAGTAGCTTCAAACTGACCATTCACGTTGTAATCGATCCACACAGCAGTAAATTCTGTAAAGGTGGTCGGCACATTCACTATGATCGGGTTAGCAGCACCGGCATAAACGATCGGTGCGGCTACTGTTGTAGTATAGTTGGTATAACCGGCGGGCGGGCCTGTACCACAGGTAGAAGAATTATCCAGTGTGCTCAGGCGAACACGCAGGATCACATCATCATCTGTACAATCGGTGGCCGGCGGGAAGCAATAGCATCCTGTGGGCGGAGTAAGTGCCACGCATACAGGAGTAGATGTACCAGAACCATTACCGGCACAGGTTACCACGCACTGATAACAGGTGGCAGCAGATTGTGTCGTGGTAAGTGTAGAACCAGTAGCTCCGGTAATATTAGTGAAGGGGCCAGCAGTTGTAGGGGCAGACTGCCACTGGTAAGTAACACCTGAACCTGAAGTTGCATTCTGCAAAGACAGGGTAAAGTTGATACCAGGACATACTGTTGTTACAGTTGACAGGGTATTACCCGGTGTTGGTGTGGCAGAACAAGGTACTGAAGAACAGATTGGCATATCAACAGTCAGCGTATAGGCGCTGGCCGTTGCCAAAGCATTCGGAGAGAATACCACAAACACCAGTGTTTGTCCGGCAGCTACGTTAGCACTACAGGTGGTAACGTTAGGAGGAGTACCGCTACTCAGTCCCGGATCGGTAAAGAAGTTAGTGGCCAGGTTGGCAGGGTTGAAACTGCCATTCCACACACCAAACTCGATGTTGGTAGTGAGATCAGTGGTTGAAAGGCTGAAGGTGGCACACTGGGACAGACCTGAGTTATTTACCCAGGTATATGTGTCATAATACGTGTTACCAGCGAGTGTTCCGGCAAAAGGTTTGGGGCCGGGGCACACACCCTGAACACCGTTACGGTTCAAACGGCCGGTCATGGTGGGGTCACCGGCAGCCAATGAGCCGGTAAATGTTGCACAGATAGCTTCTGTACGGGCAGTTACAGCCGAATTACGGGCTGCTACTGCATTGCTTAATCCCTTATCATTATTAGCTGATACGGGTGTATTTGTGGCCACTCCGCCGGTACGTTCCAGCGCAAGTTTCCGCTCAACCCGGGTCTGACGATCGGCAGTAGCCTGCTGATTCGCCTTCTGACCCTTCTGAGCCGTGGAAATCAGTGTTGAAGAAACCACCACCAGCAGCGCCAGCGACAGTCTCACAGAGAAGTACACCAAACTTCGAAGCGTAAATTTTGGTTGCATAGAAAGCATTTTAGGTTAATTAATTTGAGCTCAACATGGAACAGGAAGTCCAAATATAGGGCGTAAGGTAAATTTTTTTCGCATAACTGTTAAAAAAATAATAAACAAAAAAATCCCCCGTCAGGAGACGGGGGATATGATATTACTAATCTTCTTTATACCGGTCAGCGGCTTTGTTTCAGCAGCATACCCGAAACGGTCCTTCCGGTATGTTTGTGAAGCGCTTTTACCACATATACCCCATCGGCCTGCCGGCTCAGGTCAAAATCCATTCGGAGATAGGGTGCGCTGTTGTACAATAAAAACTCTTTACTGTCTACCAGTTGTCCCTGGGCATTGTAAATGTAGACGCCCCTTATTTCAGCCACAGAGGCGGGGTCGTAGTACAAACGCACCTGGAACTGACCCTCTGATGGGTTCGGATAGATCCAGAGCCTGTCTGATGGCTCCCCTCCCACCACTATGGTTGCAGAAGTGGCCTGGCAACCATTGATATCTGTTACCGTGGCCTGGTACGTACCAAGTTCATCCACACCGATACCACTTACCATATTGGTATTATTTCCGGCAATCACATTGCCATTGTACGTCCATATCCATCCGCCTACGGCAGCGGCTGGCGTACTGGTGGCAGTAATTGAGGTTTCATTCAACGAACCGGGAATAATCTGCAGATCCGGCGAGGATAGCGTTACTACCGGCTGGGATAATACCGACAACACTGCTGCAGCCGATGTAACAGAACCCACACAGGGTGCTGCTCCAATCACGCAGCGGTACCGGTATCCATTCATTGATAAAGAAATGTTCGTTATTGTCAGGCTGGATGACACCGCTCCTGCCATATCACTATAGGTAAGCCCCCCATCCGTGCTGCGCTGCCACTGGTAACTGAGCGGGCCGCCGCTGGCCGTAACCGTAAAGGTTGCAGTGCCTCCAATACAGGCAGACCTGTCTTCCGGGCTGCTTACAAGTGCAACAGGCTGTACGACATTTACAGGCACGTTTGTCAGAGCTGACATACATGGCGTAAGTGTGGTAAACGAAACTCCATAGTTTGAAGTGCTGTCTGGCGTTACCCATATTGTATTGGCCGTATTTCCGGTGTATGGTATGGTTGCAGCCGCATCTGCCCACATTGTTCCCGCCGGGCCTGTCCAGATACCTTCCGCCGGACCTCCTGCGGCGGTAAACCGTATATCATCAATGCCAATGTAGTCAGAGTTGTTACCTGATGGGCCTCCGTCTGTTACAAAATACCGGAATGCAAATCGGCCTATTACAGGCGCAGCCAGCCCGGATACGGTGGCGGTGTATTGTGTCCAGACAGAAGGATAACCGGTGAGAGTCAGCATAGGGTTGATGGTGAGCAGCAGAGTGGTGAAGTCACCAACAGAAGTGCTGGTGGCACCCACGTTGGTACTGGCAGCGTTTGTACTCAATCTTACTTCTAATCTGTCCGGAAATAAAGGGTCGTCAATAGTACGGGTCCAAAAAGTAAGTATATCCCCATTCTTTATAGGCTGTTCAGGTGTAAGCAGCCAGTTGCTGATAGTATTGGCACCTCCCGTGTTCTGGAAGTTTGCCGCTATATAAGTATTTGCTGCTCCATTATAGGATGGAAAAGCCGCCGGATTTCCCTGAAACCAGCCGGTAGTTCCAACCGGCGAGCTGTTATTTTTTGCAAACCATCCTGCTGGCAAAGGAGATACCACAGACCAGCCCTCACTCAGTAATTCTGTGTTAGCGATTGTATTGGTAAGGCTGAGAGGTTGAACTGAGTCGGTGCATATCGTGGCTGTTGCCGGGTTTACCAGGGGCACCACTGGTGATACTGTAAGGGTGGCAGTTCCGGAAAAATCCAAACCGCTGCAGCCACCTGAAACAAGCGCCCTGAATTGATATCCCGTGTAGGTTTCAGGTACATTGTTTAATGAAAGCACCGATGTATTAATGCCCGAAAAAGGATGTACATCAGGTACATTTTGCCAGGCTGCTGAGGCATTTGGACGAAATTGCCAGGTGTATGCAGGTAATGAACCGCTGGCGATAACAGTAAAGCTGGCATTTTCTCCACATGCAATTGACATATTGGCAGGGTTGCCGGTAATTGTCGCGGGTACACAGGGCTGAATATCAACATTGTAATCTTCCGTTTCACCAAAAAAATAACCGGTGCATGCATCACCTGAACCCAGTGCTGTGGCATAACGAACCCTTACACGCATACGTGTGGTGCCGCTGGCTACAGTTGAAGGTATGTTGATGTTACCGGTAACAGTACCACCGGTACCTGCACTTGAACCCAGGTTAGTGTACTCGGATGCTTCAAATATACCGTTCACGTTATAATCGATCCATACAGCCAGTTGCTCTGTATAGGTGGTCGGTACGTTTACGATGATCGGGTTGGCAGCACCAGCAAATACGATGGGTGCAGCTACGGTAGTGGTATAGTTGGTATAACCGGCGGGGGGGCCTGTACCGCAGGTGGATGCATTATCCAGTGTGCTCAGGCGAACACGCAGGATCACATCATCATCTGTACAGTCTGAGGCGGGTGGTAAGCAATAACAGGATAATGGAGGATTCATGGTTACCTGAACAGGCTCAGACGTGCCTGATCCACCGCCAGGAGCAATACACGTTACAACACACTGATAATAGGTGGCTGCAGCCTGGTTTGTAACCTGGGTAGCTGTATTGCTGCCAAAATTGGTCCAGGGGCCGCTTGCGGAAGCTGAACGCTGCCACTGATAGTTGACACCTGCTCCTGTGGTTGTGTTCTGCAATGACAGGGTAAAGTTTATACCAGGACAAACACTGGGTACAGTACTAATTGTGTTACCCGGGGCCGGCGTCCCGTCACAGGCGGGCTGGCAACCATCCAGGGTTACACTATAAGAACCCAGGCCGCCAACGGCTGTCTCTGTCACTACCAGCGTAATAGTCGCACTCGCAGGGAGTGTAAAAGTGAAAGTAACGCTGAATGTCGCAAGGGGGCTTGATCCAAAATCTGCCAGGTAATTGGTACAGATGTTAGCAGGATCAAAAACTCCATTATGAATAGAGAGATGCGGTGCTCCCGAAGCGCCGGTATTCTGATGCGTAACGGTAATACATTGAGGAATGGCCAGGGGGTTGGTAAACGTGTGTGTCCGGTACCTGTAAGTTGTACCGGGGCTGAAGCTTCCGGGACATATTTTTGGGGCGGCACAGGAAGAGGTAACCCCATTTCTGGTCAGCCTTCCAGAAGTGAAAGTCGGATCTGCGGCGGTGATAGTACCTGTAAAAACGGCGCAGATGGCTTCAGTACGGTTTACGTTGACACCGGCATAACCTGCTGCATAGGTATTTCCACCAATATCATCAGCAGCAAATTGCTGAACAGGTAATCTGGAACCTGTCCTTTCGATGTTCATTTTTCTTTCTGCACGGGACTTCTGGCCGGCCAACCTATCCTTATTGACCCGCCGCCCGGTCTGTGCGATAGATGTAAAAGTTAATGAACCGAGCAACAGCGCCAGCATTAACAGTCTTGGCAGGAAAACGGAAAAAACGGATGTAAAATTTACTCTCATAATCATTGTTTAGTTATTAAAAAAACTTTACCGGCAGGCCGGAAAGCAATTGCCAAACGATTATGGAAGTGTTATTGGGGGAAGGTGTATGGAGAGAAGAAAAACGGCTGCATTACTATTTCTGAGCCGTGTCAAATATAGGATTAAAAACAAAAATACCCGCTTGCTGCGGGTACTTTTTATACTGGTCAGTTTAAATTACCATTTATCCACTTCCTCTGTACTGCCGGAAGTTTCAGAGGCGGGTTGTTCTTCCGGAGCGGCAGCTACCGGGTTTTCAGCCACAACCTCAACGGATGCTTCAGCTCCGTTTTCATGATGCATACCACCTTCTTCGTTTGCCTCATCATGGTTGAAGGCGTCAAAGTCGAAATCAGGCATCAGTTCAGTTTTCACATAATCAACCGCTTCTCCCAATGCTTTGATAAACTTGTTGAAGTCTTCTTTATAAAGAAACACTTTGTGCCTGTCATAACCATTGTCGTCAAATCTTTTGCGGCTTTCTGTTATGGTAAGATAATAGTCATTGCCGCGGGTAGCTCTTACATCAAAGAAATAGGTCCTTCTTTTTCCGGCCCTGATGCGTTTGCTGTAAATGCTCTCCATTTTCTTGTCATTGTTCTCGTACGCCACAGTAGTTAGTTTTTGCAGTTTTGAAAAAGCTTTGGTTTATCTCCACAGCAAACCTTTTTAACCGGCCGGCCGGGAAGGCACAAATATATAGATGTTTTTGAAACAGCCAAATGCAGTTCAGTATAGTTTCCTGCTGAAAATCCGGTCTTTCGGTGTCTTATCACAAGTCTGCTTCATTTTGGCCATGCTCCTTCAGTTGCTGCCGGGCATATAAGCCTGCATAATAACCGTTTTGCTGAAGCAATGAATGGTGTGTTCCTTCCTCCACTATGCGGCCATCTTCCAGTACAATGATCTTATCAAAATTGAACAGCGAAAATATCCGGTGTGTAATAATGATGGCAGTTTTCCCTTCCAGGAAGTTGGAAAGGTTGGCGGTGATCTCCCGTTCTGTCCGGGCATCCACGGCACTGAGACAATCATCAAATATCAGCAGGGCCGGGTCCTTCGTCAGTGCCCTCGCAATGGATATACGCTGTTTTTGTCCTCCGCTCAGCGTAACACCTCTCTCCCCTATCATTGTTTCATACTGCGCTGAGAAACCTGCTATCTCGCCATCCACACGGGCCAGGGCTGCCGCTTTTTCCACCTTATCCCTCCCGGCGCCTTCTTGTCCAAAGCGGATATTATTTTCCACTGTTTCGCTAAACAGGAAAACATCCTGCGGCACATAACTTATCTGCCTGCGCAAATGCTGAAGGTCAAGTGTTCGTATATCAAGTCCGTCCATTTTTACCACCCCGCTGCCGGCATCATACATCCGCAGGAGCAACTGGCTGATCGTGGATTTACCGCTGCCTGTTCTGCCTACGATGGCCACCTTCTCTCCTTTCTTCACCTCGAGTGTAAAGTCTTTTAATGCATGTATACCTGTGTGCGGATAAATGAAATTCACCTTTTCAAACGACACATTCCCCTGCAGTGATGGTTTTACCGCATTGGCCGGGCTTTGTACCGCAGGTTCGGTTTGCAAAAACTCATTTATCCTTTTCTGGGAAGCTGCTGCCCGTTGTATCATGCTTGCCGTAAGGCCTATAGCACTTACCGGGAATGTGAGCATATTAATATACATCACAAACTCGAGGATGGTACCCATTCCGATGTTATGCCCGCCGTATATATAATACAGCCCGCCTATCATGATCGTAAAAAGGGTGCTCAGTCCGATCAGCAAGGTGATTGAAGGAAAATATACTGCTTCCACTTTGGCCAGGCCAACGGCATTCTTACGGTATGTTTCGCTGTTACGGGCAAAAAAATCAAGCATAGCCTTTTCCTGTACAAATGACTTTATCACCCGTATACCAGAGTATGATTCCTGTGCATTGGTGGTGAGTGCTGACAACGACTCCTGTATCTGCTCGCTTTTCCTGTTGATCGTGTTGTTGACTAAATAGATGGTGATGGCCAGTATCGGCAGCGGGGCCAGTACATAAAGCGTTAATTCAGGATTACTGCGCTGCATAAAGAAAACCGAAAGCGAGATGACGGCCACCAGGTTGGCCAGGTACATGATAGCCGGCCCTGTAAACATCCTGACACGGCTTACATCTTCTGCGATCCGGTTCATCAGGTCGCCGGTGCTGTGAACTTTGTAAAAAGTACTGTCAAGTTTCTGGTAATGATCAAACACTTCATTTTTCTGATCATACTCTATGTGACGGCTCACCACAATAAGTGTTTGCCGCATTAAAAAAAGGAAGAAACCACGCATCAGGGCGAGCAGCAGGATGGTGATACCACTAAAGGCCACCACTTTTCCCAGGGAACTGATGCCTTCCATCCTGTTTACGAATTTTTGAACCAATACATCGTATTCCGGCTGTCGGGCATTCTCCTGCAAACCACCCATTGATTGCTGAACCTGGTCGATCACAAAACGGGTAACCTGCGGCGAAAGAACGTTGAAGTAATTCGACAGGAATACAAACAGTATCCCCACACCAAGCCGCACCCGGTATTTCCAGAAATATTTATTTAAAGCGCTGAGATGTTTCACAAAAAAATTCCTGCAAAGTTAAATGATGTGTGAGTAAAGTTTGGCTTGAAATAAATGAGACCGTACATTTGCGCCGGAGAGATGGCAGAGCGGTCTAATGCGGCGGTCTTGAAAACCGTTGACTCAAAAGGTCCGGGGGTTCGAATCCCTCTCTCTCCGCTTAAATGCATAAAAAAGACACCTTTTACAGGTGTCTTTTTTGTAAACAGGCAGCCCGCTGAAATACTTTCACCATCAGACTTTAAACCCGGTCTTCTTTTTCACCAAAAACATAATCACCAGCATAAGGATTACAATGAACAGGGTGATCCAGCTTAGTAAAGGCATCTGATCGCTATATATACCCGGCGGCAAACAAAACACGACTGCTCCTGCGATAATAGCCACACCAAAAGAAAGGCTGATACCCCGGGCCGTCTTTCCCTTCACCGATTTTATCAGCAAGGCGGTACTTGCAGGTATACCAGACTGCAACAGTCCGACACCGGTGCAGAATAGAAACATCTCATTTTTAAAAAAGGTAAGCAATGGCAGGGCCGTTACCAGTGAAATATAAATGTATAAATGCCACCCCAGCCTGTCCGCCAGCCAGCCACCTATAATCTTGCCTGCAAAGGCCGCCACTGCAATTGCGATCAGCCATTCGTATTCCTTTTCATGCACCAGTTGAAAAATATTCCATATCGCTGAGCGGAGAGAAATTACCGTAAGCAGCAAGATCATCACCATATCATGCCTGTCGGGCAAAACTGTATCCGCCTTCACCGTTTTTCGTTCAGTCACGCTGCCGGTGTTCAGTTTTATTATTAACAATAAAAGGAGAAATAATACTGCTGCTGCCTGTAACTGCAGTGCCAGTTGAAATTCCTGCCAGGCAAAATAACCGCCGGCAATCAATCCGGCCACTCCCGGTGCTGCAAACAACCCGATATTGAAGGCTTTGTTTTCATTGGCACAAACCGTACCCCCGGCTACATGGTAAACAGCTGAGGCCACACCCATCATCACAACAGATAGTGATGGTGAGCTTGTAAAAAACAAGGCCGCCATTACATTCAGTGCATATGCCCCAATAAGGAAGAGCCGGGGTTCAAAATATTTTTCCAGCCACAGGGCTACAGGATACTGCCCGCCAAAAGCCAGCAGGTTATATACCAGCAGGCTGAGCCCTGCCTTTGTAATATCCTGTGGTGTTTGTACAATGCTGCCGAGAAAATAACCGGCCAGCAGATCATTTAGTCCATGACCGGCTGCCAGCAGTAATATGGTGCCTGCCTTATTCACCGGTTAAAGATGCGGAACCAGCAGGTAAAACAACAGATAGGTGATCACATTCATCAGGACACAAACGATAAGGGTGTATACCCATGGTTTCTTTTGATTGAGCAGGTACAATACAACTCCTTCCAGCACAATAGTGATCATCAGCAGGAGGAGCAGGTTTTTCCAAATCCTGTAATCATTAAATGTATCCGGCATATACCGGATAAGCAGGTAACCGGCCAGCAGCGACACTGCATTTACTGCAGCCGACTGCCACAGGCTTGTCGGGAAATTATTGTACCTGGCCAGCAGCATAAATCCCGCTTCTGCCAGAATGGTAATACCCAATACAAGCAACAGGGTTTTATCAGGTGATGAGGATACGCCTGCATCCACCACGTCAAGCAAAAAGATGTCCATAATATTATTTTATCCGAATGAAAATACTTTGATCACCAGGAAAGCAATAGCATAGGTTACTGCATTCATCACCACCGTCACCAGTATGGTATCTTTCAGTGGTTTTCCTTTGTTCATCAGGTGCAGGACCAGGCATTCCAGCAACAGGGTGATGCCAAACAGCAGTCCGAAACCCAAAGCATTATTTTCTGAAAAAAATTCAGTGCTGGTAATGAATATAAAGCCGGCCGCCAGGCTTACCAGGTTCGCAGTCAGCGACACCACCGTTGCCCGCCTGTACTCTGCCACATATTTGAATTTCGTCATCACCCAGGCTTCCACAAAAATGGCGATGAGAAGAAACACCAGTCCCAATCCGAAGGCAAGCACAAAAAATATCGCTCCCACCCCATCCAGTAAGTACATATTAAAAAGTTTGAATTATTCCCGGCAGCCCTGTCTTCGTTCGCTTACATCCTAAATATACTCATTCACTCCCACACGTTCATACCCTGCACCCGGTATATTCACAATACTATAAATTCGCAGTGCATAAAAACTGCTGCTTTGAAAAAAAGAACCGATTATATCACCTGGGATGAATACTTTATGGGAGTGGCGCTGCTTTCAGCCAAAAGAAGTAAAGACCCCAGCACACAGGTTGGCGCCTGCATTGTAAATGATAAAAACAAGATCGTGGGGGCCGGCTACAATGGCCTGCCGATTGGTTGCGATGATGATGATTTCCCATGGGAAAAACAGGGAGACTATCTCGACACCAAATATCCGTATATCTGTCATGCAGAACTGAATGCCATACTTAACAATATTGGCATGGACCTTCGCGGCTGTAAGATCTATACTGCCCTGTTTCCTTGTAATGAATGTGCAAAAGCCATTATCCAGTCTGGTATTACGGAAGTGATCTACCTGTCTGATAAATATGAAGACAAGGATATTTTCAAAGCATCCAGGCTGATGCTGGAAAAAGCCGGCGTACAATGCCGGAAAGCTGAGCCGGGCATTGGCGAACTGGTGCTGTCATACAGGGAAAAGGATGTGTGAAAGGAAAATAAATGCCAGCCACTTACTTTCCTGCTATCTATTTAATAAAACTTTGTAGCAGGGCACCGTAATTACCGGTACTTTTCTGACGGGCCGTAAAATTGATCTTGTTGACACGGTTGATATCCGGCACCTTGCCCGTAAACAATGATTGGTTGGCCGCTTTATCAAACGTAAGGGTTACATCTTCGTTCACGCCATCATTATAAATAATCCTTGCAAACACTTCAAAGTCGGTCCATGTCCAAAAGGAAGTGGACAAACCTGTGGTGACCTTGCAACCGCACATCATGTTTACAAAAACAGAGATCGTATCCGGAGGTATCAGTACAGACGTATTTTCTGTAAGTAATAATCCGGGCACCACCACAATGATCCGGTAGTCTGTTTGCTGCGGGTTCAGTAAAACGGGTTCCTGTATTTCAATTAGTTTTCCAGATGGCGTGGGTATATGCACAATGAGTGTTGCTGTTTCATTGGAACCCGGTAAAAAGATATTTGTTTTACCCACTATGGTATGGGGCCCGGCTGTAAGGTAATTTACAGCGGGGTTGCCGGTGCCCGATTCCGGCATGGTAAGAATGGGCATAAAAGAAGTGCTGCCGTTGGTAAAAGTGGTATTGATGGCACCATCATCGGTACCGGATATCACTTTATATTCCACCGGGAAAATGCCCAATGAATATTTTAAAGAGACCTGGATGCCTGAGTTGTTATATGCATTGGGGCCTAAAAATTTCCCTCCCAGGGCCTGGAGATAAACCAGGAACGGTACTGGTGCCTTCATGAAATGGTTTTTAGCAGGTTTAGATATATTTTATTTTTTCCCGGTGATACAATTTAAGGAATCAGCAGGAGGATAGCCTAATGTAAAACTGAGGTTTGCGTTGAGATTTTGATAACTGCCGGTGGCAAAGCCGTGGCAATTCATACAACTGCCACTGCCGGTGCCCGGCTTCAGTATCTGAAGATATGATTCCATAGCAGTGTTGGCCTGTGCTGGTGGAATGCCAAAAGTATTGGAAGGTCCCCGGCTGTCTTCCGCATTCAGCCACTGGCTTCCTATCAGGCGGTAGTATTGCCACACACTCTTTACAGCCTTCAGCTTGTTGCGCCAAAGGGTGGAAATAGAATCGGTGGAAGCCTCCACAGGATTGATACGCCCTATCTGCGAACCATAACCGTTCAGTGCATATTGTCTTCCGTACTGCCGGCTGTTTCCCTGTGACACAGACCAAAGGAAGTTGTTACCCGTTGCAGAAGGCGGCGTATTCAGATTACAACCTGTGCAGCCAGGATTATAAAATGAATAAATGGCCGCCCCTGCCGGGCAATTACCATTCGGACATTCAGGAGAATTGTCTATTTGTTCAAAGGAACTCCATATCCACGATGTTCCCTTGGTCTTTACATTTCTTACCAGGTGCATACCCACCAGGCCAACGGTGACTGTATCCCTTATTGCCACTTTGGTCACCACGTTTGCGGCAGGAACCACGATGATTGCTTTGCGGGTAAAAAACCGGGTGGTGTCATCCACACCGGGTACCATTATCCGCCAGGCAAGCTTCAGTTCGATGGAGCCAACTTCGCCGGATTCATAACTGCCGGAGGGAAATTGTACCGCCCTTGAAACGCTGTCGTAGAATTTTTTCTGTCCGCACCAGGTGGTAAGGCCGTGCTTTTGGATAAAATCAGCCTCGGTCTTATTCACTCTCACCTCGTAAAGGGTGAAGTTGAGGTTCCGGTCAATCAGTGGCTTGTCGGAGCCGGGCTCCATGTCATCAATATTACCATCAAACTGGTGAGGGCCCGCTTTGGTGTTTTGACCCAGCATCATAAATCCGGAGTTGTTCTTCGCGGCTCCGTCAAATACTTCAGGGAGGGTAAGGTAGGCTTCCCATACACGGGGAGCATTGGGGGCTTCGTTGATGGGAACTTTCAGCGGGTTGCCGTCGGCATCTGCCGGCCAGTTCAGCGCTACAAAACTTTGCCATGAAAACCAGTCAAATGCATTCTGGCAGGCAGGAATAAAAGTGGAATAGCCTGCCTGTTTCTGATAGAAGTCCACATCCCGGGGCAGATAACTGCAGAGGTCGCCTTGCTGGCAGGTATCTTCTGCACACCAGCCACAGCGGCCGCTAACGAATGAAGCACAAATGGAGTTGCTGTCTTTTTCTGACCGGCACCCGCAATCTTTACCGGCAGTGGCGCCATCCTTTTTTCCGGGACAGCCTAATAACAAAATAATACCTGAGATGGCGGCAAGGAAGATGGCCTTTTTCATGCTACTGGTTTTGGTTGATGCCTTGAAAAGTGCCCGTTGACTGATTGTGTATTAAAACAGGATAAGGTAATGATTAACGGACGCCCAATGGGTCGTAGCCTAACAGTAATATCAATCAACAGGCACTCTAAACGGGGGCAATATAGCCCCGTCATCAAAGCAAGTCAATACCAAAAACAGGTTATTTTTTGGCATGATGCCGCTGTCCCGGCCATTGTCATGGTCAAAGCAGCAGATTACCACCAGCAGGGATCGCCTTTACTTATCAAACTTGTGCTTTCTCATCTCTCTCCGGCTTTTGCGGTATGCGATATGCACAATAAGCCAGGCCAGGAATGTAGCTCCCACAGCGGTAAGTAACATGGCAATAACCTCCCAGGTTGTAATATTTTCAAGATTCATGGGTACTGAATTTATTTTATTAAAACGATTACAAATCAAACCCGTTTTCATGCTCAAGAGGTTCAATCAGTGATGCAACCGAAATAACTCATCAATACAAGCGACTGCATACACAATAATCCAGTCGTACCAGTAAAATAATCGGGGAAGTGTTTAAGATTGTACTGAAATGTACACCGCTAAATTAGGGTATTTATTATTTCAGCCAATTCTTTTTATAAAATAAAAATCCCGGCTTCATGTCCGGGATCAGGGTATTTGCAGGCGGGTGTAAAATCAGTTTTCTTCGGTGTATTTCTTAAAACTGTCGAGTATAGCCTGCCAGCCAGCCTGCTGCATTTCTATGCTGTTCATATTTTCTGCTTCAAAACTTTCCACCACCCTTGTGCCGCCGGCGGCTGGTGAAAATGTAACGGCCACTTTTCTTCCATCGCCCATGGTATAGGCAATATACTCATGCAGCCGCACCTCATCGTATACGCCGCCGAAATCAAACCCAAAGCTGCCATCCTTTGCTTCCATCCGGTAAGAAAAGCTGCCGCCCACCCGCAGGTCATTTTCTCCACGTGGCGAATGCCATTCTGGTGAAGCCTGGTTCCATTTTGTTACATGCACGGGCTGGTTCCAGTATTCCCACACTTTTTCTGCCGGCGCATTCACTGTATTTTCAACAGTGATCATGGTTTTTGTTGTTGGTTCCATTTCAATCAAATTTATTGTTTGTTTGTTTTTGTTTACAACACAAACTTCTGATAAATTACCGGTTCCTTAGCTGTGCAAATACGAATATTTAAGGGGCTGATTGCGACAACACGCCGAGTTATGCCTTGCTATTTCTCCAGGCCGAGTTTTTTCTTCAGGTGAAGCGGCAGGGCCTCCCGGTTTACCAGTATGATCACCGTTTTCATTTTAAAATAATTACTGTTCATATACAGGTAACCACGGAAATGGCTGAGCCAGGTACCCCATGAATTTTTGAGGTAATACCACTTCTCCCCTTTCTTGTCCTTGCCAATGCCCACCAGGTGCAGCATATGATCCCTTTCTGTTGCTTCTGTTTTATAATTATCCACCCGCTGCTTGTCAAATACAAATGAAGAGTCGGCCAGCCGGGCATACCCTGAGAAGTAATTAAACCCCGGCTCTGTCACATCCCCTTCCCATCCCACAGACCATCCCTTTTGCAAGGCTGTATCTGCAGCAGCCTGCAACTCGGCAAGCGGTATATTATATATACTATCGCCCGCCCAATTGTACTTATCACTCAGCAGGCATTTCTGGTACATCGGCAGGTCTGCAAAAGACATTAGCTCTATGTAGTCATCGCTGAACTTCACCACCTGGTCTGCAAAACTGCGTGGCGAGTATTCTTTACCCTCATAGATAAAAGTGACAGGTACACGGCCTAGGTATTTGTCAAGCGTATCAGTTACCTGCTGCAGGTCTTCACCATCAAGCCGGGTTTTTCCGGCGGCAAGCAGGTCTTCCATAAATCTTTTCATCGCAGTATCCAGCGCCCGGTGATCATGACTGTAGTTTGCTTCCGGCCGGCCCGTGTAGGCTGCTTCGGGCATAATACCATAACGCCTTACTATTCTAAGCACATCATGAAACTGGCCGCCACCGGCAAAATAAGTTTTACCTCCTGTTGCGAGGTAAGTATTGGCCTTATCTATGTAGGCATAGCGGGCAATGAACATCTCAGAAAGGTCAAGACGTTTTCCTGTTTTTCTCAACGCCTCACTTTCAAATAAAGAATTGGTGCCAAATACCCAGCAGGTAGGGCTGTTGCCCTGGTCTTTTACCCGTGTACAGTCCACCGAATCTTTCAGCAACACCTCCGGTTCTTCTGTACCCGGATCTTGCTGAGCGGAAAGGGTGTTTGATAGTAAGAAGAAGAAAATGAAGTAAACGAGCTGTTTCATACCCTGAAAATAGTGTGCGGTAAACCGGGTGCTATACCCGCCGCTGGGTATTAACAGAATAAAAGGTTTTTTATTTTCCTGAAATAAAACAACCCGCAGTACGGAACCTGCGGGTTGTAGTGTGATTGCAATAAATGATCAAAAGGAACTGTAGTTGAATTTCTGGCCACCAACAGATGCCTCATACATCAGGCCGCCTTTCTGCTGGGTGAATATCATCACACCATCCCGGTACTTTGCATTTGCAGAAGCGCCGGCTGTGGCAGCCACAGCAGAAGCCTGGGCCGAGAATTCGATCTTATTTTCTTTAAACCGATCAAGATCAGATTTGTGTTCAAAAAAGATCACTTCACGGTAGGCCTGCCCGCCAAACTGAAAGCCAATACTTACCTGTGTAAGTTTTGCCTTGCCAATAATTTTTCCTCCTTGATATACTATACCGTTGCCGGCTGCTCCACCCACGCCGATGCCTCCTTTCCCCACATTGGGGAAAATAACGTACCCATAGGCATTGGCAAAAAGGCTGCTCATCAGCCCGTCTGTCTGGATGAATTCCTGTTTTGCTTCAACGCAGTCTCCAACCAGTTTCTTTTCCTTCCTGGTTGTTTGTGCCTGTAAGGTGCAGGCACACAGTAACAAAGCAAATAAAGTCAATGCACCGGTAAATCTTTTCAATGGTCTTTTCATAACTATTATTTTATTGGTAAAAATAGAACCTCTTCACCCCTGAAAAAGCAAACAATCTGCCAAAACCCAGGCCTGCCATTCCATAGAAGCCCTTTTGCACATACCGCCTGTTCGTTGTATCTTGCGGCGAAACAGCAGTTATCCGGTTTAATACATCAATATCATTTCTCAGGCAGAATCTTGACCTGCTCAATCACTGAGGCAGCTTGCCCGGCTTTACCGCTATGCCGGTATAATCCATATTTCCCTTTCCCTCTTTATTTACCGCTTAACTGATTCATCATGCAAACGATCAATATTTCCGGCAACACACAATATTTCCTTGACCTGGAAGAAAAATACGGCGCCCATAATTATCATCCGCTTCCCGTGGTGCTGAACCGTGGCGAAGGCGTGCATCTCTGGGATGTAGATGGCAGGCAATACTATGATTTTCTCAGTGGCTATTCAGCCGTCAACCAGGGCCATTGTCACCCGGTTATCCTGCAGGCATTTATGGAGCAGGCACAGCAGCTTACTTTAACCAGCCGTGCCTTTCACAACGATAAGCTGGGAGAATTTGAAAAATACATTACCGCTTATTTCGGGTATGATAAAGTGCTGCCGATGAACACAGGCGCCGAAGCGGTGGAAACAGGTATCAAGCTCTGCCGCAAATGGGCGTATGAAGTAAAAGGTATAGAAGCCGGTAAAGCGGTGATCATTGTTTGTGATGGAAATTTTCATGGGCGCACTTCCACCATCATCTCTTTCAGCAACGATCCGCTTGCCAGGAAAAATTTCGGCCCGTATATGCCGGGATTTGAAGCTATCCCTTTCAACGACCAGGACGCACTTGCCAAAGCACTTGAAAATAAGAATGTGGCTGGCTTTTTAGTGGAACCGATACAAGGTGAAGCAGGTGTGCTGGTGCCGGACAACGAATATCTTGCAAAAGCAAAACAATATTGCGAAGCGGCCAATGTGCTTTTTATTGCTGATGAAATACAAACGGGTCTTGCCCGTACCGGAAAAATGCTGGCCTGTGATCATGAGTCCGTACGTCCTGATATTTTATTACTGGGTAAAGCTCTCAGCGGTGGTATGATGCCCGTAAGCGCAGTGCTTTGTGATGACGGGATCATGCTAACTATAAAACCCGGCGAACATGGATCTACATATGGTGGCAATCCGCTGGCCTGTGCTGTTGCCATGGCTTCCCTTCGTGTGCTGAAAGAAGAAAAGATGGCAGAAAATGCGGACGCAATGGGAAGTTTACTCCGGAAAGAACTGGAGGCATTACAATCTCCCTATATCAGTACGGTGCGTGGAAAAGGGCTGCTGAATGCGATAGTGATCGATCATCCCGATAAAGAGGCCGCATGGGATCTTTGTCTTACCCTGAAAGAAAATGGTGTGCTGGCAAAACCTACACATGGAGATAAGATCAGGTTTGCCCCGCCCCTCGTTATCAATAAAACGCAATTGCTCGACTGCGTGGAAAGGATCGGCAGGAGCCTGAATAGTTTTCAGGACTAATCCTCCCGGCGAAAGGAAAATAAGTAACGGGCTAAAGCCTGCCTGATTTGGCATAAGTATTCCAATGAGAATCATATCCAAAGCCCGGGCAATTCTCCTTACCTTTAAATAAGCCTGAAAACAATTCCATTTATGAGAAAAATACTTTTCGCCTTGTTTGCAGCCGTATGCATTCCTGCTGTTGCCTTTTCACAAAAAGATACCCTTACCGGTGATGCTGCAAAAGAGTTGCTCAGCCAATTGAAGATAGACAACACTTCGTTCCTTTCCTCTGCCGGCCATGATGCTTGCAAGTGTATAGACTCAATCACTCTTTCCACAAAAAAAAGCAAGGCAGCCCTTACCCGTGAGATTGCAGACTGTATCGACGCACAGGTAGGAACCTACCAGCTGATGATGAAAATGTTTGCCTCTATGACCGGTAAAGGGAGTAATAATATTTCCCTGAACCAGGATAAAAAGTCAAACGAATACCAGACTTACTATTTTGAAATAGAAAGATGGCTGAAAGACAGTTGCGCCTCGCTGAACCAGGCAGTAGCCTCCAACAACGAGATATCTTCCAAACATTCAATGTCAAAAAATGACAAAGCACTTGGGTATTACAATAAAGGTGTGACCCTGCTCCGCAGCGAAGAATACGGGGAGGCGATCCCCTGGTTTGAAAAAGCGGTAAAGGAAGATGACAAGTTTGCCTTCGCCTGGGACAATCTTGGAATATGTTACCGCAAAGTAAACAAGCTTGATGAGGCGCTGGCCGCTTACAATAAATCGCTGGAGGCAGACCCGGACGGCATCACACCGCTTCAAAACATTCCTGTGGTTTATCAATACCAGAAAGAGTATGATAAAGCGCTGGGAGCTTATAAAGTTTTGCAGGCAAAATATCCCGATAATCCCGAGGGATTCTATGGTTCATCCCTGGTGTACCTGAATAATGAAGGCGATTATGAAAATGCCCTGACTGATATGTGCCGTGCATATAAATTGTATGTGAGTGCCCGTTCGCCTTACCGGAGTGATGCGGAAAAAGTGATCAATATGATCTATTCGCTGATGAAGAAAGAGGGTAAGGAAAAACGCTTTTATGAAATCCTGGAGCAATACCAGCTTAAGCCAGCCGAAAAATAAAAGATTGTATGGATACCCATCTGCATCATGACCTGCCGCACAATGAAGAGCACCTGAAAAGCAGTGATATGCTGCGGGATATTGTTATCGGCATGAGTGATGGCCTTACCGTTCCGTTTGCTTTGGCTGCCGGCCTCAGTGGCGCCGTATCATCCACCAATATCATCATTATTGCGGGCATTGCCGAAGTGGCTGCCGGTTCTATCGCTATGGGTCTTGGCGGTTACCTCGCCGGAAAAACCGAGCAGGATCATTATTACAGCGAGGAAAAGAGGGAGTATTATGAAGTGGAACACCTGCGTCACCGGGAGATAGAGGAAACAAAGGAGTTTTTTGCAAACATCGGGCTGAGTAAAGAGTTGCAGGAAAAAGCAACAGAAGAAATTGCCAAAGACAAGAAGCAGTGGGTTGATTTTATGATGAAGTATGAGCTTGGCCTGGAAAAGCCCGATCCGAAAAGAGCCACCAAATCTGCCCTGAATATCGGCCTCTCCTATGTGGTGGGCGGGCTGGTGCCGCTCAGTCCTTATTTCTTTTTGAGTTCATCCACCGATGCACTGAAAGTGTCGGTTATCGTAACACTGGTCTGCCTTTTCATCTTTGGTTATTTTAAAAGCAAGATCACTGGTATCAATCCTTGGGCAGGTGCATTCCGGGTTATGATGATTGGCGCTGCCGCAGCAGGTGCAGCCTTTGGCGTGGCAAAGCTTTTGGAAGGATAAAGCACAGGTTAGACTTCTAACGGATCACCAGTCTTGCAGTTTCCAATACCTGGTTGTTCACACTTATCAATTTACAGATATATATGCCCGGCGATAATGTAGTGAAGCTGAGTTGTGCAGGGAGGGATACATATTCCTTTAAAAGCCTTCCGCTGATATCAAACACCTGCAAACGGCTGTCTGAAGGTAAACCCGGTTGCAGAAAATAATTCACCGGTTCATTTCTGCCGGATGGATTTGGGTAAAACAACAAATAACGATTACCGGAACTTTGTATACTGATCGTTTCTGTGTAAACAACGACATCGCTCTTTAACCTGATCCTCACCCGCCAGTAGCTGGTACCGGAAGGCAGATCATTCACAAACTGGTTGTATAGTAATATGCCTGCCGCAATACTTCTTTTTCCAATCACCCGCATCACCTGCCCGGAGGGTGAAAGCTGTTCAAAGTAAATACTGTCAGTATAACCGGTGCTGCTCAGTTCCAGCACCAGGTCGGCCTTGCCGGGTGCAGGGAGATTATAATACAAGGTTCTGTAAAAACACTGTGTTCCCTGGAGACTGATATCAAATGCAATACTTCTTGCAGCAGCGATGCCATTAGCCGGTACCGGTTCCACGGCATATACCATGGATGGGTTCAGCAAGCGGTTCAATACAACGGCGGTGTCAGATACAGTAAGGATATGTTTCAGGTAAGGGCTGTCCGTAAGGCAATACACTTTGTAACCTGTGGCATAAATATGTTTCCTCCAGGACAGGCCAAATGAATCGGTACAGAAAAAATCAACTTGCGGGCGGCATACAGGGCTGATGATAAACTCACGGGATAAAAAATCACCAAATGAGGTTTCCATTCTCAGCATGGCCCGGCTGGCAGTATCCTTTATCGGCCACCTGTATTTGTTCCTGTATATCTTAAAGGCAGGTTGGATTAATTGCCAGTTCACTCCTCCGTTATAACTCAGATAAAGATTCCCGGTTACATTGGTGTCGGTCACAAAAGTCTTCCAGCGTATGGTAAGACTGTCATCTTCTGCCCTGTTAACATCAGATGTATGTAGCGGACTGATATAGCTGAATGTATTAAGAGTATCAATGGCATAAACAACAGAAAAAGGTACAATGAACGAACCTGTTTGGGTACCGGTAACTTTCAATTCATAAGTTCCGGCAGCAGGAAGATCAATGCTCACCTGCTCTGACGTGTTCAGTGAATCTCTATTTCTGACAGGATCCTTTGCCAGCGAATCAGCATGTGCAAACACACTTAATACCCATGGCTTATATACAATACCGGCGCCGGGCCCGGTTACTTCAAGATCAAGGTCATTTACAAGCGCTTTGAGATTATTAACTGCTGCTGCGGTGTCGGTCCAGCAAAGGGTTACTTTCAATCTTGCGGCATTAACCGGCACATTAATGTTCTTGGTCCAGACCTGGGCAGTACTTACACTGTCTGTTTCATATTGCTTTTGCTGCAATGTCTTTACTGCTGCATAACTGTTAAGCAATCCGAAACCTGTTTTGTAATCAATCCCTTTTGTATAAATATCATCAGCAGTGGTGTACATCAATGCTTTCACAAGGGAAGCGGGAGGCAATACCTGGCTGTTGCTGTCTGCATACACCTGTTGTAATACGGCGGCCGTTCCGCTTACCATCGCTGCGGCATCTGAAGTGCCGTTGGGCCCCAATGCCGTGAGCAGTGGCACAAGCCGGCCATCGTAAGCCGGACCAGCAGAGCTTTCGGCTGCCACTACATCTTTATTATCAATCGCAGCAACAGTGAGTACATTTTTTGCCATTTTAAAATTACCAGTCAGGTTGGCGTACCCTGTGATCCCGGCGTAACGGCCATCAGTTGCTGCCGCAGTACCTCTGTTGCCGGCCGAGAACACATGTAATAATTGTTGTTGCTGCCAGGTTTGTGCATCATAACTCACCGCTTCTGCCCCGTAAAATTGCTGCACCTGCGTTCCGTATGAATGATTCTGTACGGTTACCTTGTTTGTATTCAATATGGCGATGTCGTCTGGAAAAAGATTCTCAAAATTGCTTGAAAAAAAAGTACAGCCATTGGCGATACCACGGCCGTCATAAAAACTGTTGCCGCTGCCACCGATAATGGAAGACACCACGGTGGCATGGTTGCTTACGACAGGTGCCGCCAGCGGTGAGGTTACTATCCGTTTGTGCAAATCCAAATCAGCGGCTTCCATTTTCTGTTCCTTTACACCTGTCACTATATTTTTTCCATTGGCCCCGGTGACAAGAAAATCGAGTGCACTGATGCCGTGAAAACCACGATTGTAACCAATGATAGCCGTCTCAACATGAGGCACAGGTTGTATATCTGCAAAAACAAGTTCAGGAATCGAAAGTATTTTCTCTTTGAAGAGTTTTACCCGCACTCTCACTACGATGGAACGTGAAGCGGAATCAATCCATACCAGTTTTACTTCGTTAAATCTGCTGACTGATGAGATTAATGTGTTCAGCTCCCTGCCTGTAAGAATAAGTGTCCTTTCTCTTTTATCGGGTGCAATAAGAACACTGGCAAGGGCGGGAGAAAATTTCCAGTCATTATTTGCGGGAGCAATAGTTGCCAGGTCTGAGATTGCAGAATAACTTTTTACATTAGTCAAGGCTGCTATAGCTGTCTTTTCATCCAATTGGCGGATGATATCAATACCTGCCGGTTGTTTATCATTCCAGGCAATAACATAATACGTAATCCCTGGCTGACAGCCTTTCCGGGATGTATCTGCATAGCGGAAAAAAGGATCATGGCTCAAAGCCTGTGCGGTTGCCGTGCGGGCAAAAAGGCCAGCCACCATCAGCAGCAAAAGTTTACCTATTACCCTTCTATGACAGATTGAGATCATGCAGATAAAAACACAATTTAGCCGCTAAAGATGAATTTAAAAGACAAACGGCTGAAAAAAGAAAATCCCTTTCCATGGAAAGGGATTCTCCTTTTATAAAAACCGCTTAATATACATAGTTAAGCGCTGTATTATCAGCAGAACCGAAAGCAGGGTTGCCGTTGGTACAGGCCATCATCCATGAATTGTAGGAGCCTGTTACAGTGGTTGGAGTACCAGGAATATGTATAGCACCCACACCAGCAGATCCTTCATTTACATTCTGACCGCAGCTGGAGCGGTTCATGTAATCGGTGTGGCGGAAACCAATACAATGACCAATTTCATGTGCGATCACTTCATCGGCCCTGTTTGCTGTGTTCAGATAGCTGGTTGCGCAACTGCTGGTACTGAGTGTAAACCCGGATGAGGGGTTGCCGCTTGCTGTGGGGAAACCGGCTGCCTGTCCGAGTATGCAACCGCCACTGCTGGTGGTACCGAGATTAGCTCCGCTGATCACGATATTGCCACCGCTTGTTACACGCTGGAACCGGATCTTAAGATTCAGATTGTTGTAACGGGCCAATGCCTGGTCAAGACCGGTGGAATAATGCGCCGGAAAACCGGAACCCAGCCTTACAGTAATGGTACGCTGGCCGGTTGCCGGTGTGCTTACAATATTTGTCGTTCTGTAATGCTCTTCATTGGCTACAATCAATTCATAAAAAGGACTGACGCCGCCCATTTCACGAAGTTGTTCAGCAGACAACAGCATATCACCTTCGATGAGGTAATTGCCATCGGTAGTTCTTTCAGCCCAATTCTGGTTAAAGCCAGCCGCCTGCACCATCAGCTTTTCTTCAGCAGAAAGTGAGCGGGGGTCTGCCGGTGTATCCACTGCAGATTTTTTACAGCTAACAAAAGTGCCTGTCAGGGCCAGCATAAGTGCGCCGGAAGTGAGGAGTTTTTTCATTCTGGTTAGTTTTTGTTTTGAAATGTAGTGATACCGTAAATTAGGATAATTTATTTCACACAAAAAGTATTTTACCCACACAAAAAGACCTTTAAGTAGTAACCTGTACGGGTAACTGTAAAGACGTCAGGGAAAAACACGATACTCTTTTTGATACCGTTCGTGTTGTGTGTTTTGAACAATAAGGAGGTAATAGTGCAGTTCATCAAAAAGCGGTTGAGACCAAACCCCAAACGAACAGGTTTCAGTATTTTTACTCATAAACAGAATAATATGTCGCCTAAAATGCTGTTCAGCCTGCCCATTGCTTTTTTTGTTTTCTGTCTGTACGACTGCAGTAATAATAATGCCTCGGGTACCGCTTCCGGTGTTGATACTTCCCGTCTTCCCCCGGTGGAAAAGAAGAAACCAAACAGCAACTACAAACCTGCTTTCACCGGCCAAACCCGCATCAGCGGTGTGAAAACGGAAACTCCTTATAAAACGGAGAAACTGGCAACCGGTCTTGGTCATCCATGGGCTGTTGTTCCAATGCCTGATGGCCGGATGCTGATCACAGAAAAATCGGGTTACATGCAGATACATAATGCGAACGGCACCCTGGTGAAAAAGATCACCGGTTTTCCAGCGGTTGATTATAACGGACAGGGAGGCCTGCTGGATGTGGCGCTTGATCCTGATTTTACCAAAAACAAAATGATCTACTGGTCTTTTTCTGAAAAGGTAAGCGGCGGCAACCTGATGGCAGTAGCCAAAGGAACTCTCAATGAAGCTGGCGGTAACGTGGACAACCCGGTGGTTATTTTCCGGGCCACACCGGCGCTGAGAGGCGGCCTTCATTTTGGCTCCCGCCTGGTGTTTACTAAAGAGGGCTATTTATTTGTAAGCACAGGGGAACGTTCGGTCCTGGAAGGCAGGATGCAGGCTCAATTACTCAATTCAGGCCTTGGAAAAATATTCAGGATAACAAAAGAAGGAAAGCCTGCACCCGGAAATCCATTCATTGGTAAAACCGGTGCGATGCCGGAAATATATGCGTATGGTATTCGTAATGCCCAAAGTCTCGACATCCACCCTGCCTCCGGTGAATTGTGGGAAGCGGAGTTCGGTCCCCGTGGCGGTGATGAAGTAAACATTATCAGGTCTGGAAAGAATTATGGCTGGCCGGTGATCACTTATGGTATTGAATACGGAGGCGATCAGGTAGGTGTTGGTATCCAGCAGCAGGCCGGTATGGAGCAACCCATTTATTACTGGGACCCTGTTGTATCTCCAAGTGGTATGACTTTCTATAAAGGCAAGGCCATACCTGAGTGGGAAAACAATCTCTTTATAGGCGGCCTCAGCAGCACACATATTGTAAGGCTTGTGATTAAGCAAAATAAAGTTGTTGGTGAAGAGCGCCTGCTGGCAGATACCAATGAACGCTTCAGGGATGTTGCCTATAACAATGGTATGCTGTATGCTGTTACAGACAGCGGCATTCTGTACCGCATCAGTAAAAAGTAAAATTGAAAAAAGAGGCTGTCCCCAAAAACAAGAATTTCAACACAGGGAAACAGTGGGTTTGAGTTGCACAGAGAAGTGCATCTTGCGAATCAATACCCTGTCGATCGCTATTACTCCGCAACTCTGTGCTGAATAGTTTTTGAGACAGCCTCCTGTATCTTTTCTTCTTTCTATTGCCCGGTATCACGTCCGGGTTACTATTTACCCTTTTGCACGGGTACGCTTTCTTTCACGAAATCCGAAAATACCCACGCTGAGTAAAGCTAATCCTGCTAACAGGAGGCTCAATGCTAATGTGTCCATATACTTAGATTTTATACAGATATGGATAAAAACATTATGCCAGTATCAATTCGCCTTTATTTTACAGGGAAATATATGCGGGGAAAAAGGATGATGTGAGAACCAGTGTGGTAATATCGCAACTGTTGACCATGTTTTTCCTCACAATAAGGTTTTGATAAAATAATACAGTCCGGCTATTTTGCTATGCTGGAAATGGCCCAAAAAAAAGGTCCCGCCGGAGCGGGACCCTTATACTTAAAACCCATTGTTTGTTTATCAGAAGAGATTCCAGCCATAGCTCATATAGTAGAGACCACCTACAGCCGGGCTTCCGTAACCGGTGCGCTGGTACTGGTTGCCCAGGTTGGTTCCACCTACACGGAACGTACTCTTTGTGCCTGCAGGACGGTATGTGATCTGTGCATCCCACCAGCCGAAATAAGGCAGTGTGCCGGATACAAATGTACCTTCATAGTAGTTATTATCCTGCCATTTGAACACCACATTGAAACCGATGTTGCGGCAAACATTCTCATTGCGCAGACCAATGTTGAAACGGTATTTAGGAGCATTGAAGAATGTAACGGCATCAGCAGGAACATCACGCAGTTCATCTGAGAATACGTTACCATACAACACATAATTCTTGATCAGTTTATATTCAATACCCAGGCCCCAGCCCTGTGAGGTTACCGTTTGGGTGGAGTTCTGTACATAAGATACGTTGTCTGTGGTGAACGGTGAGTATAATCCCAGTTTGCTGTTGGGTATCTGCGATTGTGCCACCGCCTCACTCAGCAGGAAATCCTGGAATCTGCTGTAGTATGCATAT
>JAEUVM010000219.1 GCA_016787125.1 Chitinophagaceae bacterium
AGGTTTACTTCAAAATCATTCCCTGTTTTCCGTTCTTCAGGATATAATCCATGATAAGCACGGAAGATCAGTTTATGTAATGAAACGGTGATTGTTCCCGGCATGCTGACTGGTTAATGAAATCCTTTTTCGCTGAGATAACGTTCGGCATCCAGGGCGGCCATACAGCCGCTGCCGGCCGCCGTTACGGCCTGGCGGTATATTTTATCCTGCACATCGCCGGAGGCAAATACTCCTTCCACATTTGTTTTGGATGAACCGGGTACGGTTTTGATATAACCGGCTTCATCCATTTCCAGCCAGCCTTTGAATATGTCAGAATTTGGCTGGTGACCGATCGCCACAAAGAAGGCGCTTACCGATATATCCTGCTTTTCGCCGCTTTTATTGTTTTTGATGCGAACGGCTTCCACTTTTTTATCGCCCAGCACTTCATCTGTTTCGCTGTTCCAGTAGATGGTGATATTGGCTGTATTCTTTACCCTTTCCTGCATCACTTTGCTGGCCCTCATTTCATCACGGCGTACGATCATATGCACCTTTGAGCATATCTTGGAGAGATACAGCGCTTCTTCGGCTGCGGTGTCGCCGGCACCTACAATAGCCACTTCTTTTCCTTTAAAGAAGAAGCCATCGCATACAGCACAGGCGCTTACGCCAAACCCGTTCAGGCGTTGTTCACTTTCCAGTCCCAGCCATTTGGCGGAGGCACCGGTGGATATAATAACGGAATCAGCTTCGATCCATTTCTCTTCATCTATTTGTACTTTATGCCCTGGTCCGCTGAAATCGACCTTTGTTGCCAATCCATACCGGATATCTGTACCCATACGAGCAGCCTGCTTTTCAAAATGCACCATCATTTCAGGCCCCTGGATACCTTCCGGGTAGCCGGGGTAATTTTCCACCTCTGTGGTGATGGTCAATTGCCCGCCCGGCTGAATACCCTGGTATAAAACAGGGCTTAAACCCGCACGACTGGCATATATGGCAGCGGTATATCCCGCAGGACCAGACCCGATGATCAGGCATTTTACTTTTTCAGATATCTCCATAATGGTAGCTGTTGTTGGATAAATAAATCAGTCGGCAAATTTAGCAGTAAAAAGCATTACTGCCTGTAACCTGTATCACAGGGCTATCCGTTAGCGGGGAATGATGATCGTTCTGAATTGGGAAGCGTAGCCGCCAAAATATCCGAGGGCGCCGCCATTGATATTACTCATTACCCGGGTGGGTGATGAAAAAGGATTGCCCACGCTGGCATAGGTAAATTCCATGGTCCGCCAGAAATCGTAGGTGGCCTTGTCTATATTGCTGAGTTTTAGTGTCACGGTATCTCCTTTATCAAAGAAGGAATAACCTTCCGGCACCGAGCCGGTGCGCAATACACCCCGTTCCACCTGTACTTCGTAAGTGGTGCCATCAATGATCTGGTCATCATATACTGAATTGAGGCCGGGATAGAAGGGTTCACTGTTTCGTTTGGTAAAGTACCGGACGTAATCGCCAAAGCCAGGCGGGTCATACGCCTTTATCATCGCTAATACCTTTTCCGGGGGATTGCCGGCCGGGGACTGCTTCCAGTAAAAATTATCGATACGGCGGGTGGTGTCGGGTATGCGGGTGGTGGCGGTGTATTGCTTGCCACCGGTTACAATACGGAGGGTATAATTCGTTTTCAGCTTACCGGTAAAAGCTGTGGCCGGGCTGGCCGGGTCGTTTGAATAATAATAAAAGGTGTAACCACCGCTTACCGGTATGGCGTATTCTTTCAGTTTATGGGTAAGTGTACCATCAGAAACATACACTTCGGCATTACGCACAAAGGAAGCTGCCAGTGTGGCCTGGTCGATGCTGGAAAAGTAGCCGAGGCTTTGGGACAAATAAACAATGGGTGGCTGATCATTTTCGATGGTGGCTTCCACCACGAGTTTAGGTTCCACTTCATCAAGGTCGAAATCAACGGCTCTTTCACAAGAAATGAAAAGCAGGAGGATCGATGCGATTGTAAGGAGGCGGGTCATTTTCATAGTCATCACAAAAATAACCCCGGAGTACGGGAAAATGTTCTGACGGCATAAAAAAACTCCGGTCTTAAAAGACCGGAGTTTATGTAAACCTGCAAAAGCAGGTACGGGAATAATGCCATTAGCCCAGGTATGCTTTCAGTGCACTGCTGTACCTGGCCTTTTGGAGGCGTTTGATCGCCCTTTCTTTGATCTGGCGGATACGTTCCTTGGTAAGGTCGTACTTCTGCCCGATCTGCTCGATGGTTACACCGTTTTCGCCATCAAGTCCGAAGTAGGCGTTTACAATTTCAGCTTCACGGGGAGAGAGAGATTTGAGTACACGGCGGATCTCGTTACGAAGGGAATCCTTCATTACATCATCATCCGTGTCGTCGCCACCTTCCAGCAGGTCGCCCATGGCCACATCTTCTGCTTCATGCACGGGTGCATCCAGTGAGGTGTGACGGGTGTTGCTTTGGAAAATGTTGTTGATCTCAGTTTCGCTCATCTCCAGCAATTCAGCCAGTTCTTCGGTGGAAGGCTCTCGTTCATGTTCCTGTTCGAAAGCCATGTAGGCCTTGTTGGCCTTGTTGTAGGTGCCAATTTTGTTTTGAGGCAGGCGGACTAATCTGCCCTGCTCTGCCAACGCCTGCAGGATGGACTGGCGAATCCACCAAACGGCGTAAGAAATGAATTTGAAACCTTTGGTTTCATCAAAGCGTTGTGCCGCTTTAATCAAGCCGAGGTTGCCCTCGTTAATCAAGTCACTAAGTGACAAACCCTGATGCTGGTACTGCTTTGCCACCGACACCACGAAGCGCAGGTTGGCCTGCACCAGTTTATCCAAAGCACGCTGAGAATCAACAGGATTTCTGTTAAACATCTTGATACGCTGAGCAAGAGTGGTCTCTTCTTCGGGCGTGATCATGGAGATTTTAGAAATTTCCTGTAAATACTTTTCAACTGCCTGGGAATCCCTGTTCGTGATCTGGGTAGCAATTTTAAGCTGCCGCATAACTAAAATGGTTTAAATATCAACGTTTAATGACAGTCTTTGTTTGCAGGATGTTGCAAATGGATAGTTAATGAAATACCGTCCGGACTAGCGACAAAGGTACCATTTAATCGCCGTATCTCATAGAGAATCAGTCAAAAAATTAAAGATGACTGTCTTTACAACGATTGCAGTTGACACTTTGTGTATAAAAATGATACCCGCGGTAAAGGTATATTGTTATCCGGCAGAGCCCGTTTGCTTTTTGTTTTTACCCTGGCGGGTAAGGTAAATCCAGAGTGTAAGGCCGGCGAGGAACAATCCTGAAGAAATAATCTCTGCCTGGGTTACGGTGAGACCAAGGAAATTCATCGTGGTATTTACCCTGATTTTTTCTATAAAAAACCTTTCTAAACCATTTACCATCAGGTAGAAAGCAAATAATTGTCCGGGGATTTTTAGCCGCTTCCGCAATGACCAGATCACCAGGAAAAGGATAAAACAGGCAATGATCTCGTAAAGGGGTGTAGGGTACACGCCAGCGGGCAGTTCGCTGCAGTATTTTACATCCGTACAGCCCGGAATGGGCACTCCTACTTCGTTTACATTGTGCGGGTATGTATAGGACCAGGCCCAGTCAGGCAGCCAGCCAAAAGGCTTTGGATGCGGATTGGGAATACCCCAGTCGCCATCACCTGCCACCTGGCAGCCTATCCGTCCAACAGAATAAGCCAGCATCATGGTAGGGGCCATAGCATCATTGAGGTGCCAGAAACCGATCTTGTGTTTACGTGCATAATACCAGATGGCAATGGCGGCGCAAATAAGGCCTCCGTAAAAAGTAAGTCCCTTGGCAGAAAACAACTGCTCAGAGGGATTCTCGAGGAAGGCTGACCAGTTTTCAAATATGTCGAAAAGTTTGGCGCCCAATAAACCGAAGATCAGGGCAAGGATGGTCAGTTCCCCCACCCTGTCATGTGGCCAGATCCTTACTGTACGCTTTTCTGGCTTTTCCAGTTTCTGCTTGTTCTTTTCCCACCATTTCAATCCTCCGAAAAGCAAACCGAGTGCAATACCAGCGGGCCAGCTTCCCAGTGTGGAAAAAATAAAGGCTTGGGGGTCATCAGTCGCAGTTTTATCCATGATAAAAAGCGCTACAATTTTATACCCCAGCAGGAATCCCAAAAGGAAGTTCAGGCCGATATCCCAAATGCTGGCGGGTTTTCCGACCATTACCTGCATTTCCGTAGGCTGAAACAGACCTTGCTTGCTTTTCCGGCGCAGTTCGGAGGCCAGCACCACGGCAGCCACGATAAATGCGATGGCTACGAAAAAACCAAATGAGTTTACAAAGCGCAGAAAGGTCCATTCCACTCCAAAAAGATCTCTGAAAGCGTAATACAGGTTGGGATACATGCGATTGTTTAAGTGGCGACGAATATACTAAAAAAAGTCCCTACTTAATTGCCCTGGCCGTGGCAATTAAGTCATTGATAAAACTAAGGTACCAGGGCCAGGATGAACAGCTACCTGAACAATGCCTTAATTACAATGTTGCTCAAAGGCGCCTAAAAGGTTCTGTGCGATCATCTGGGCTGGCCGGCCTTCGATCTGGTGCCTTTCGATAAAGTGTACCAACTGACCATTTTTGAATAATGCGATTGCTGGTGATGAGGGCGGGTAAGGCAGGAGATGTTCCCGAAGGGTTCTCACCGCCTCAATGTCAAAACCGGCAAAACTGGTGGCCAGGTAATCTGGTTTCTTGGCCGTATTGGCCACAGCCATAAGAACACCCGGTCTTGCGCTGCCGGCTGAACAGCCACATACAGAATTGATCATTACAAGGGTGGTGCCTTCTTTTGCGAGCTGGGTTTCAACATCTGAGGAAGAAAGGAGTTCTGAAAAACCATTTTCAGTCAGTTCTTCTTTCATTGGAATTACTATTTCTTCAGGATACATATATAATTGTTTTATTGATGCTGCAAAATTAAAAGAAAAAAGGTGCTGAGAAGCTTCAAGACCTTTGGTTGGAAGTTTTGTCAGCAAAATTTCCCGGTTTCGGAAGTTCTGTCTTGCCTCCGACAGGATTTCAGTCATACCTGTCAGCTTTTTATCCAAAAAATTGGCATGGTACACGCTTTGAAACCCTGTCGTCGTAATCATATTTTAAACACTTAAAACTAAATACGTATGACACTCGTAAAATTAAACAGGAAGCCTTACGAAAACAGCTTTACCAGCCTTGTTGATAATTTGTTTTCGGGATTGCCCGGTTTCTTTAACGACGGTTTTAACAATTCAGTACCGACGGGTATTACACCTGTAAACGTCAAAGAAACAGATAAGCTTTTTGTAATGGAGGTGATTGCACCGGGTTTTGACAAATCAGATTTCAAAGTGGATATTGACAGCAACCTTTTGACAATTTCTGCCGATAAAAAATCTGAGACTGCGGATGACAATCAAAAGACAATCCGGACAGAATACACCTATAAAGCTTTTAAGAGATCTTTCACATTAGATGAAAAAATTGATGCAACTAAAATCGAAGCATCATACATCAATGGAGTACTGACATTAAACCTTCCGAAAAAGGAAGAAGTCAAACAAACAGCGACACAGATTGTTATTAAATAAAGATATCAGAACGATTTTCTCATAAGCAGTTGGTTTTGGTTTACACCCTCCCGTTTCTACGGGAGGGTTTCTTTTTTTATTCAGGGCATCCCTGCCGCCGCCTCGTATCAATGAGGTATTGTATCTTCCACTCTCCGTTAAACCGCACCAATTGGAACGAATTGACCCCACAATGACTGAACTTCCCTTTGTAATAAAAACTGTAAGGTGTCCAGGCAATAGCGAGCGGGCCGTCCACTTTCACTGTTTCAAACGTAATCCGCTCATCGGCATCACCGGGTTTCTCTTTACTGACAAAGTCAATAAAAGAATCCGGCTTCTCATTAATGATCCGCACCTGCCCTTCCTTTGTTCGTGAAATAGTTTGCAACACCATGCTATCGGCAAAGCACTTTCTCAGCAGCACCGGGTCAGCGGTTTTCATTGCTGTGAATAAGTTGTTGATGACTGTCTTTACTGAGTCTTCGGCTGTCTGCGCCTTTACAGCATTTCCACATAAGCATACTGTTAAGAGTATCAAAAAGTACTTCATACACCGGGGTTTTAAGATTTTATGGCAAATGAATTGAAACAAAATAGCGTTCTCAATTGGTTCTCCTAAAAATAAAATCTATAGCCATGCAAACAGTGAGAATTTTACAGGCGGTCGTCCTGATGACGATCATTGCCTTAGCGGCCAGTTGCGCAGCAACTAAAGAATACGCCAGCAAACTGTTTGTTCCCCGATCGGCACCTCTCAAAGACACCCAACTTACAGCCAACGCTCCGCTCCGATTCCTCGAACTTGACAGCGCTGTTGAAAATATGGATGGATGGGTGACCACGGATATTATTATGGGCAGGGATACCAGTGGCAGCACTTATGTGCTTGACAATTTTGCAAAGAGCTTTCCACCCGGCCCTGTGAAAAAAGATACACTTACAAAAGCTGAAAGCAGCAGGAACACGCCTGCTGTTATTGCACACAAAAAGAATACGGAAGAAGAGTTGCAGCCTGTGGCCAGGGCTGTAAATACCGGAGAAGTAAGAAGTAAACGAAGCAGGGATGACAAATAGCCGCTATCAGCCTATCCCGTCTATGTAAAATGAGTAATAAACCCCTTGATACTATAAATATTCCGGTTGATCTATTTCTTAACCTAAAACAAAACAGATGAAACGAACATCTATTCTGTCAGTAACTGCCATCCTTGCCCTGGCGATTACATTCACAAGTTGTAAACCCAGCAGAGTATGGGCTACAAAAAAGAAAGAACCAAAGGAGTACCGCGAAAAGGAAACCTACAGCAGGCCTGCCCCTCCCCCACCACCGCGATACAGTTATGTTTCGCTTATTATCACTCCATCGCCGGGTTTCGTGATGAAACAGAATCCCGGCAACGGTCGTTTTTATCACCGCTCTCATGATGGCTTTCTTTACTGGAAAGGATACGACAACCGGTTTTATCTTGACAGAAGCCACCTTAACCGTGTGAGTTATTCCAAAGGGGAATATGATGAATGGAAACGATACAGCCGTGCCAGCAACTGATCACAAGTAAAGAACCTGTCATAGTTGGGTATAAAAAGCAAAAGCCTTTCCTATATGTGAAAGGCTTTTGTTCAGTTTACTAGCTTATTGTTCAGCCAAACTATGCTGGTTGTTATTTGTATCCCAGTATTTTAAGCATGCTCTGCGCAGTCTGTTGTTTTGCGTAGACCCAGTCAACCAGTTTTCCGTTCTTATCGTATCCAACAATGATATGCTTTGGCGAAGGGATCATGCAATGCTTGATGCCACCATAGCCGCTGATCTGGTCCTGGTAAGCTCCCGTATGGAAGAAACCAACATGAAGCGGCTCTTTATCTCCGTTTACTTTTGGAAGAAATACCTCGTTGATGTGTTCTTCAGAGTCGTAGTAATCGTGACTATCACAGGTAATACCTCCTAAAACCACCCGTTGGTAATCGGACTCCCATTTATTAACCGGCAGCATCAGGAATTTCTCCCCTATTCCCCAGGTATCGGGCAAGGTGGTGATAAATGATGAATCTATCATGTACCAGGTTTCCCGGTCGTTCTGTACTTTTTCCGCAATCACACTGTAAATGTGGGCCATACTTTCGCCGACTGTATAGCTGCCGAATTCTGTAAAGATATTTGGCATGGGCACTTTAGCTTTTTTACAGGCCACCTTGATATTCCGAACGATCTCGTTGATCATAAACTGGTAATCGTATTCGAAACCAAGGGAATGTTTTATGGGGAAACCGCCACCGATATTTATTGAATCAAGTTCAGGGCATATTTTCTTTAACTGGCAGTAAAGATTGATCACCTTATTAAGTTCGCTCCAGTAGTAGATATCATCCTTGATACCCTTATTCAGGAAGATATGAAGCATTTTTAGCTGAAACTTGCTTTCATATCCTTCGATCCTGTCAACATAAAACTCAAGTATATCCTTTGCCCTGATACCCAATCTTGAAGTGTAAAAAGGGAAACTGGGTTCTTCTTCTGCCGCTACTCTTATACCCAGCTTAAACGGCACCTTTACCGATTGTGCATATTCTTTCAGTTCGTCTTTATTATCGAGTATAGGTATTACATTCTGGAAGCCAGAGTTCAGCAGACCGGCAATACGGCGTGTATAGGTTTTCTGCTTAAAGCCGTTGCAGATGATATGTATATCTTTTGTGATCTTCTTTTTGGCGTATAATTTTTTGATTATTTCAATGTCATATGCATAAGACGTCTCCAGGTGTATTTCGCTTTTCAGTGCCTCCTCCACCACAAAACTGAAATGTGAGCTTTTGGTACAATAGCAATAGAAGTATTTACCTTCATACTTGTGTCTTTTAAAAGCTGCTGCAAACATGGACTTCGCCTTCCTGATCTGCATCCCTATCTTGGGCAGGTAGGTAAGTTTCATGGGTGTTCCGTACTTTGCTATCAAAGCTTTCAGGTCGAGACCATTAAACCAGAGGTTACCGTTTTCCACCTCAATGCCATCCTGGGGAAAGTTAAAAGTCTGTTTGACAAGGTCGTGGTAAGAGTTTGTCATGCTGCCGGAAATGGGTTAGTACTGCAATGTTTTAACGGCACAAAAGTATAAGATTGGAGAAAACAGGGAACAAAAAATTTCGAGACGGGTTTTGACAGTTAATCCATTCCCCGAGACAACCGGTTTTGCAGTTGTCAGCCGTTTATAAGGAATCTGCAAACGGTCTTACAAAGAAAAAGGGGCTTAAAGCCCCTCTCCTTAATTCAGGTTCCATTTACGCATCATTTCACTGGCGGAACGCATTTGACGGTGCCGGTTCCACATTTGCGAAACTGTAAATGTTGTGTCTTGATTTTTGATAGCTTCAGCAGCTACCGTTTCCTTTACCTCTTGTGCAATTTGTTTCTTGGTTTCATCGGTCAATTGCACAGTTGAGGGCATAACAATGCTCTTCATAAACTCTCCTTTTTTTAGTCTGTCGTTTAATAATCATCTGAGCGAAACGGAAGTAAGAGAACCAGGCGGCAAGCTGAATAGCTGGTCAGATACGTTCAATGTAGTTGTAAGGTACGTTAGCTCAGTTTTGCTCCGCAAAGATACACCAGGAGCAGATGATGTCCAAATAACCAACCGATAAAAGTGTTAAAAAATACCTTGAATAGCTCGCTGGGTTTGCCTCTTTGAAAGACCCGCTTTTGTGTCAGGCTGATTGGTGTAAAAATAAGGGCAGGCCTGTCTTCCACTCATTGTTGAGGTAAAGCTCAAATGAGTATCTGCCGGGTTTCTCAAATTTTAACTGGTTAAAATTGATAACCACATTAATTGTATTTACCTGGCCGTTAACAGGTGTTCCAATGGTCATGTTTCCCTCGATAGGCTGAATGATCTCCTTTCCTTCTTCATTGATCAGTCGCAAGAGCATCGCATGCTCACCTGATTCCTTTGCCCCAAAGCGCATACGGCAGGCTATGGTACAGGCCGGATGCACCACCGGGAATTGCCGGGCATTGATGCTGTCGAAGGTACCCACTATGGTAAGCTTTGAATTGTTATCCTGGGCAAAATCTGCCAGCGTAAAGATTTCAATTTCCATAATTCAATTTTATTATTCTTTTGTACTTAAGAATCGTGCCGCCAGACTTCCCTGTCCGTAATTCGGACAAGAACGGTAAAGCAGCTATTTGCCGGCTGCCAGTTTTTGACAACTTTCTGACAATTCCTGAAGAAGCAGCCGAAAAAATCAGTTGGAGCAACTTACCTCGAGACTTTTTCAACTCATAAAAGGGAAAATAGTATTTTTACTTAGTATATACCCTATAAAACTACCCTACATGAACTCCTTAAGAAAACTACTTTTCTCTTCTTTTCTTCTTTTGCCATTACTGAAAGCCTATTCCCAACAAAAAGACCTTCCAAAGGGATGGCATCTGCTGGATAAAAGCGCAAGCGGATACTATGGCATCAGCCTGGATAAAGCAATAGAATTCGTCAGACAAAAAAATCTGAAGAGCAAGCCTGTCGTCATTGCAGTTATTGACACTGGTATTGACACAACTCATCCTGCTATCAAGCCAGCTCTATGGAAAAATCCTGGTGAAATAGCCGGAAACGGGATTGATGATGACAAAAACGGCTATACGGATGATATTTCAGGATGGAATTTCCTTGGTTCAAGGGACGGCAACCGCAACGTTGAAAAGGACTCGGATATTGAGCTAAGAATTTACTACCGTTTTAAGGACAAATGGAAAGATTCTGTAATCGATGGATCCACCCTATCGCCTGCCGAGGCAGAAAATTACCGTACCTGGAAAAAGGCCAGTGAGATGATCAATAATTCCAGAAATGCGAGCATGAAGGAATTGAAGTACCTGCTCAGGTCTTTTGAGAAGTGCGGTTCAAACGACAGTATTCTGCGGATCGCTATGGACAGGACAGTTTACACCGGTGCCGAGCTTACTAATTATTATCCCAATACTGAAGAAGGTAAAAAGGCACGACAGTTCATACTTAATATTATGAGCCAGAACAATGCTTTATCCTTCACAAATGTTGAATTTCTTCATAATTATGAAGCTTATATTAAAAATGAGGAACAAAAGATATACAATAACTACTCAGAACCCTACCCTTACCGGAACTTTGTAACTGGTGATAATTATTTTGACATTAACGACCGCTATTATGGCAATAACAATATCATGGTAAGCAGCCGGTCTGCTTTGCATGGTACGTATGTGGCTGGTATTATTGGTGCCGCAAACCGAAACGAGCAGGGCTTCAGGAGTATTGCAGACAATGTCAGGATCATTTTCATTAAGGCTACCAATGACGGCAGTGAGCATGAAAAGGATATTGCATTGGCCATAAAGTATGCTGTGGAGAACGGCGCCCGTATCATAAATATGAGTTTTGGAAACCCTTTGTCTGTTGAAAAAAAATGGGTGGATGATGCTGTAAAATTTGCTGCTGAAAACAATGTTCTGTTAGTACATGCCTCCAGCAATAGTGCATCCGACTACGACCAAAACCGGTATTACCCTGATCCGGGTATGCTTGATGGCAGTTATGCTCCCAACTGGATCACTGTAGGTTCGAGCAGCGATTATTCATCAGGTACCCTCGTTGCGGGATTCAGCAGCTATGGTAAGAAAAGTATAGATGTTTTTGCCCCCGGCATTAAAATTTACAGTACAGCACCTGGCAATACATACCAGAGTTTCCAGGGAAGCAGTGCAGCGGCGGCAGTCGTTTCCGGCCTCGCGGCGTTTTTACTTCAGTATTATCCTAAACTGAGTGCGGTACAACTAAAACATATTATTGAAAAATCAGTCAGCATCCCTGAGAAACCTGTATTAAAGCCTGGAACCGGAGAAATGGTCCCCTTCAGCGAACTATGCCGTACCGGAGGCATTGTAAACGCCTATGAAGCCATTAAACTGGCGGCTAAAACACGACCGGCAAAACCGGCTTTTATCAGCCGGTAATAATCCCCCGGGAGGTGAAAAAATTGCTAAAGCATACGTTTTCTCAGTTCTTATTTGTGTAAAATGTATGAGTGGTAATCATTATTTTTACGCCTACACCAATTTTGCAGTATAAAAACACACAAATGATAAGTTTATTGAAACGTATGGCTCTGCTGCTCACAGCCGGCCTGTTTTCCTTTACCCTTTTTGCCCAGAAAGATGAAGTGCCAAAAGGATGGCACATGCTTGACAAATCCACCACCGGATACTATGGCCTCAGTGTTGACAAAGCCTACAGTTTTGTAAAGGCAAAAAAACTGAAAAGCAAAACAGTGATTGTCGCGGTCATTGATTCTGGAATTGATACCACTCATGAAGACCTTAAGAAGGTTTTGTGGGTTAACCCGGGCGAAATACCGAATAATGGTATAGATGATGATAAGAACGGCTATGTGGACGATATTAATGGCTGGAATTTCCTGGGAGGTAAGGATATAGAAAGTAATGTGGAAAAAGACAGTTACGAGGCGGCCAGAGTATATCATAAATACAAGTCAAAGTATGCCGGAAAAGAAATTGATCCTGCCAAACTGAGCAAAGACGAAGCATTTGAGTATGCTATGTGGAAGCGTTCAGAAAAAGAAGTTGCCGGTGAAAACTCCAAGCAGACTGCCATGGAACTGATGATGGTAAAGAGGGCTTACAAGAATTGTGTTAAGTATGACAGTCTCATCCGGGCTGCCATTGGCAAAGATATCTATACAGGTAAGGAACTTGACGAATTTAAACCGGAAGACGCTGAGTTAAAAAAAGCCAAGAACAGCCTCTACATGATGCTTTCCCAAAACGACGCTCTTGAATCAACCAATAAGGAATTCCTTGAAGGCTTTGGAGAGTATGTAGATGGCGAGGAAAAGAAAGCAGAAGCTGCCACCAAAGCGCCAACTGCCTATCGGGCAGATGTTGTAAAAGATGACTACAGCAACTTTGGTGATAAGTTTTATGGAAACAATAATGTAATGGTGAGCAAATCATCTGCCCTGCACGGCACACACGTATCGGGTATTATTGCGGCCTCACGTAATAATGGAAAAGGGATGGATGGAGTGGCCGATAATGTCCGGATCATGAGCCTCAGGGCTGTACCTGATGGGGATGAGCATGATAAAGATATTGCTCTTGCCATCCGATATGCGGTAGATAATGGAGCACAGGTGATAAATATGAGTTTCGGTAAAGGTTTCTCTCCTGAGAAGAAATGGGTGGATGAAGCCGTGAAATATGCCGAAGCTAAAGGGGTTTTACTGGTACATGCTGCCGGAAATGATGCCAAAAACCTGGACTCCACCTATAACTACCCTACTCCACAACTGCTTGATGGCACCAGGCCGAACAACTGGATAACGGTAGGTGCAAGCGGCGACCCCAAAGCTGGCGGACTGACTGCAAATTTTTCCAACTATGGTAAAAATGAGGTAGATGTGTTTGCCCCTGGCGTTAAGATTTACTCAACCGTTCCCGGCGGCAATACTTACAGGGATCTTCAGGGCACCAGTATGGCTTCGCCGGTGGTGGCCGGGCTCGCTGCTTTCCTGCTGGAATATTATCCTGCGCTCAGCGCAAGACAGGTTAAAATGATCATTGAAAAATCGGCACAGAAACCGGCTGATAATGTCAAAAACCCCGGTGACGACGAAATGGTGAGCTTGTCTGAACTGAGCCGTTCCGGTGGTATAGTAAACGCTTATGAAGCCATTAAACTGGCATCAGTTACTAAAGGCGAGAGAAAACTGGCACCGGTAAAACCCAAAACCGTTGTGACACCTAAGAAGAAAAGCTAATTTGAATAGAGAAACCCCGGCAATTCCGGGGTTTTCATTTACTGAAGTGTTATAAACCATTACCCAATGCCAAGACCCAACCTGTCCAGAGTGCCTGAATATTATCATCGTTATATTAACCAGGTGCCAGAAAATGACATTACCAAAGCATTCAGCAATCAAACTGCCGCTTTTATAAGGTTTTTAAAGCAGCTGCCTGAAGAAAAAAGGAATTACAGATATGCTAAGGGTAAGTGGACGATAAAGGAAGTATTAATCCATGTAATTGATACCGAAAGGGTATTTGCTTACAGGTCTCTATGTATTGCCCGACAGGATAAATCGGCCTTTCCAAGCTTCGACGAAAACTTATACGCTGATAACGCAAAGGCCAATAAACGTGACTGGAATGACCTTATTGATGAATTCAAGGCTGTAAGATTGTCCACAGAGATCATGTTTCGCAGTTTCGATAAGCAGCAACTCGATAGCACCGGTATCGCCAGTGGTAAATCCGTTTATGTGCTCGGTCTTGGCTACATCATCGCAGGCCACGTCAACCATCACCTTAATGTAATCAAAGAAAGGTATCTTCGGAAATAACCCGCAAAAGGAAACCCCGCACAAAGCGGGGTTTCCTTTTAATTGTTTTTAGCGATCAGAATGCTTTCTTCACAGGCTCCTCTGCCGGCTTGGCTTTAGCAAGATTCTGCTGGCCGATCATATCATTCACCACTTTTACAGCCTGATCCAGATAAATATCTTTCTGCAGGTTCTTCAGCCATTGCTTAAAGCGTTCCTGTTTATTCTTATCTTCCGCCCAGCGGTTTTCCTCGTTTGTCAAAGCTGTCACATTCAGCTCTTCCTTGTCCTTAAGCTTCAGCAGCGTTTCCATTTGCTTAATGGTGCTTCTCACTGCGGCCTGCTCTTCTTTGTATTTCTTAAGATTCAATGAGTAGGTTCTGTCATTCTGTTTGGAAAGCCATTCTGAACTCTCTTTTATCATTTTAAAGGCTGGATCGGCAGCTACCCTCTCATTCGCCAGCTTCTGTATCGTCTTAAGATCATAACCTGCTGTCCAATTAGAATAAGAAGCTTTGGTGATCTCATCCCAGGGCAAGGCATCCACATCGTCTTTCTCCCTTACTTTCAGATGCTCTAGATTATCAGGTAATACGATGTCAGAATAAACGCCCCTGAGCTGAGTCGATCCCCCATTGATACGGTAAAATTTCTGGAGGGTAAGCTTCACTGTTCCCAGTTCAGAGTTTGACATGGAGAAACCTGTTTCAGGATCGAGACCGATATTGCGCTGCACAGTTCCTTTTCCATAAGTTGAGGTGCTGCCGATGATAACGCCACGGCCATAATCCTGTATAGCAGCAGCAAATATTTCTGAAGCTGAAGCACTGAATTCATTTACCATTACTGCCAGCGGGCCGGTATATAAAACCGACCTGTCTTTATCCTTCAGCACACTGGGCTTATTATCACGATCTTTTACCTGCACGATCGGACCTTCATCAATGAAAAGCCCCGCCATCTGTACCACATCATACAATGAACCACCGCCATTATTACGAAGGTCAATCACGATACCGTCTACTTTTTCTTCTTTTAATTTAGTCACCTCCTTAGCCACATCAATATAGCTGCGGTTGCCATTCGGCCGGTCGAAATCTGCATAAAATTCAGGAAGGAAAATATAACCGATCTTGTAGCCATTATTATTCACGACTGCACTGCGGGCAAAACTTTCGTCCTGAACGATCTCATCCCTTACCAGCGAGATCACTTTTACTGAACCATCCGTTTTTTTCACCGTAAGCCTTACCTCTGTACCCTTTTTACCCCTGATTACTTTTACAGCATCCGTTACCACAAAACCTGTAAGGTCGGTGGGCTCTTCCTTGCCCTGGGCAACTTTCTGAATAATATCACCGGGCTGCAACTCACCCGACTTTGCAGCAGGGCTTCCGGAAAGAATACTGGCCACTTTGATATTTCCATCATCATATTGAAGCGAAGCGCCGATACCATAGAAACGGCCGCTCATTTCTTCATCAAAATATCTCTTGTCCACCGGCGGGAAAAACTCTGTATGAGGATCCATCGTGGTGGTGATAGCATTTACAAATAAGCTGAACTTGTCGTCATCATTAAACTTGAAACGGAAGCGTTCAAAGGTCCTGTCCAGTATTTTCTTCACCTTTTCACGGGCCTCTTTTTCCAGTTCCTCATCCGTTTTCACTACAAATCCTTCTTTGCCTTTGTTCTTTTCCCGGGTATCAAGCATATCTGCATAGCGCTCCAATGTCATAAACTTCACTTTCTTCCTCCAGCGTTCATTTCTCTCTGCCTCACTTTTGGGATAATCAAGTTTGTCGGCATCCAGCACCACTTCTTCGTCAATGGTAAAATCGAAAGGTTTGGAAAGCCACTCTGTGTATTGTTTCGCCGCCTCTTCCATCCGGGTGTTGAACACCTTTCCTGCTTCGAGGAAAAATTCAACCGGAGCACCCTTGATCTCTTCGTCAATTTTAGTTTCAAATTTCTTCAGGGCTGTCATATCTGCCGAAAGAAAAATGTTTTTCTCAGGGTCCAGATCGCCCATGAACTTTTTAAAAATTTTGCGGGAGAAGTCGTCATTAATATCCTGGGGGCTGTAATGTGCTTCAGAAAGCATCTGGCCTACCAGTTTCAGAATTTGTTCATACTTTGAGGGAGGGGTTGCCGGATTTTTTGTTCCTGTTCCCATCGTCTTGAAGGCAAGAAATGAACCTGCCACCACCATCATAACCACAATCGGAAGTCTTTTCATATTCAATAGGTATTTAATTGCTTTAGGCATGATCCAAAAATAACGCAAAAAGCCTGTTTTTCTTGTCTTTAGAGTCTTTTAACACCGCTTTTTGATGAGTGGTTACAGCAAGCAAATTCCAAACAGGAAAATCCCAAATCCCGGAATTCGGGAAGCTAACTACACAGGCATTACAATACCGGACCCGTTTGTAACAGGTTTTATTTTTTGCCGGAACATCAATTTGCTTATTTTTGCCGCTCAGAAATTTTCAGGGCATAAATAACCCGGAATTTTCAAATGGTGGCTGTAGCTCAGTTGGTTAGAGCATCAGATTGTGGTTCTGAGGGTCGCCGGTTCGAGCCCGGTTAGCCACCCTTACAGGCCCCGTTTCAGGAGAAACGGGGTCTTATTTTATACAGCGTATGAATTATTGGCTTCTTCTCATTCCCGTCATCTCTGCATTTATCGGTTGGATTACCAACTGGATTGCCATCAAAATGCTGTTTCATCCCCGTGAGCCCAAAAAAATACTGGGTATGACCTTCCAGGGCATTTTTCCCAAGCGGCAGCAACAATTTGCCGATAAACTGGGAAAACTGGTGAGTGCTGAGTTTCTGTCTTTCGATGATATCGAACAAAAGATCAGCAGCCCCGAAAACCTGAAGAAGATCATGCCTATGATCGAACAGCATGTGGATGAATTTCTTCGCACCCGCCTCAGTGACGAAATGCCCGTGATCAGCATGTTTATCGGTGATAAAACCATCAATAAGCTTAAAGGGGCACTGATGAAGGAAATTGAAGAACTTTTTCCTGCAGTAATGAAGCAATATGCGGCCAATCTGAAAACAGAACTTGACCTGGAACAGATCGTAACCCGGAAGGTGGCCGCTTTTTCTTCCGACAAACTGGAGGAGGTACTGTACCAGATAATGTCGAAGGAATTCCGTTTTGTAGAAATCATCGGAGCGGTTATCGGCTTTATTATTGGCGCTGTGCAGGTACTGATCACCATCCTCACCACCTGATGCCTGTTAATTGCCTGCTTTTCAAACTTTTTCCGGTTATACTTGTGATATGCCTTTTATCAATCTGTCACCAGATTGTAAGCAAGTTTGCAAACAATACGGCGTCTAAAAGCCAAATCCTTAAGATGAGAAAGATTACGGTCCTTTTGGTTTCATTTCTGGCAACTTATGTATTATATGCCCAGGCCCCTGCCGGGGGAGGCAACAGAGGTGGTGCAGGTGGTCGCCAGGCACCAAACGGGAGTTTTTATGGTAAACTCATAGAAGCTAAAAGCGGCAAACCAATCGAATATGCTTCTGTACAATTACTCCAGAACAGGTTTGATTCTGTTTCTAAAAAGAGAAAGGAAGTAGTGGTGGCAGGTATGCTTACCAAAACCAACGGTGAGTTTTTGCTCGAAAATGTACCGGTATTCGGTCAATATAAGCTGAAAGTATCCGTAGTTGGCTTTAAGCCCTACGAACAGACCGTTTCCTTCGACATAAAAATGGGCGGTGACATGAGCAGTATGATGGGCGCCCTTGATAAAGACCTCGGCAATATTAAAATTGATATTGAAGAGAAGGTACTGGAAAATGTAACTGTTACATCCGGCAAACCCGGCCTTCAACTGGGTATAGACCGAAAGGTTTTTAATGTTGACAAGAACCTGGTATCCGCCGGCGGTACTGCTGTTGACATTATGAAAAATGTTCCTTCCATCACTGTTGACCTTGACGGTAACGTAACCATGCGAAACAATACTCCCCAGATATTTGTTGACGGTCGCCCCACCACCATGAGCCTCGACCAGATTCCGGCAGATGCCATAGAAAGTGTGGAGATCATCACCAATCCATCCGCCAAATTTGATGCATCCGGTGGTACCGCAGGCATCCTGAATGTGATTCTCAAGAAGAATAAAAGAGTGGGTTACAGCGGGAGTGTGCGGACAAACGTGGACTCCCGGGGGCGAGTTGGCCTGGGTGGTGATATCAATATCCGGCAAGACAAGGTGAATTTCTTTTTAAATGCCAATTTCAACCAGCGAAAGTCAATCAGTACCGGCACCACCGACCGCACCACCCTTATCGGAACTCCTAATACTTATTTGCACCAGGACGATCGGAGTGTTTCCAAAGGACAGTTCATGTTTTTCCGTTCAGGATTTGATTTCTTCCTCGACAACCGCAATACACTATCCATCTCAGGAAATATTGCCGCAGGACGGTTCAAACCGTTTTCGGAAAGCGATATCAGGATAGATTCTCTTTTTACCACCGTTACCTCGTCTTTCAACGAGCGGCTCTCTAATTCAAACAGCCGGTTTAACAATGGCGGTGTTGCCCTTAGCTTTAAACATAATTTTCCCAAACAAGGTGAGGAACTGACTGCTGATGTAACATTTAACAGCAGCAGGAACAAGAACGACAATGTAATTACAACAGATTACTTTGAATTGCCCGGTTATAACTTCATTAACGAGTTCAAACAACAGCAAACCGGCAGTGGCTCAAATAAGAACCTGGTTGTACAAACCGATTACACCAAACCAATTACTGATAAATCGAAACTGGAAATGGGGCTTCGCATGCAGATCAGGAAATCGCAAACACGAAACGATTTCTTCTCTTATGCCACCGGCACCCCCGTTTATGATCCCCTTCTTTCCATAAACTATAATAATACTGACAACGTTTATGCGGCATACGCCACCTATTCTAACCAGGTAAAAACATTCGGCTACCAACTGGGCCTCCGGGTGGAGAGTTCAGATTATGAAGGACGCTTGCCCGATAAAGGCCAGGTGTTCAATGTGAAATTCCCGGTCAGCCTTTTCCCCAGTGTGTTTTTGAGTAAAAAACTGAAGAATGAACAAGACCTCCAATTGAACTATACCCGGAAGATCAACCGTCCCAATTTCTTCCAGCTTTATCCCTACACCGATTATTCAGATTCGCTGAATATCAGCAGGGGCAATCCCGACCTGGAGCCGGAATTCACCAACTCAGTGGAATTATCTTACCAGAAAACATTTAAGAATAAAGACAACTTCATTGCCTCTGCTTATTATAAAAATACCACCGGCCTCATTACCCGCTACCAGGTGAAAGAAGTGAATCCTTCTAACGGAAAGGATATGCTGGTAAATACCTATATCAATGCCAGTTCCAGCTACGTAACGGGTATTGAACTGGTATCCAAAAACAAAATCACCAAATGGTGGGATATGACCACCAACCTTAACCTGTTTACCTCAAAAATTAACCTGGATGACCCCACCCAACCTGAGCAGGACCAATTTGCAAGCTGGTTTGGCAAACTGAACAACACATTCAAACTGCCGAAGAATTTTACCCTGCAACTCTCTGGTGAATATCAATCCAAAACGATCCTTCCTCCCGGAGGCAGTGGCGGAGGTGGTGGCGGCCGTGGCGGCGGAGGTGGTATGTTTGGCGGAGGCGGTATGATGTTTGGACAAACCAGCGCTGCACAGGGCTATGTAAAAGCCAACTATTTTGTGGATGCCGGCTTACGATATGAGTTTCTGAAAAACAAACAGGCTTCTGTTTCTTTCAACATCAATGATATCTTCCGTACAAGAAGGCAGAATATTTTCTCCCAGTCCGTCTATTTCACCCAGGAAGTATTCCGCCGCCGCGACCCGCAGGTGTTCAGAATCAACTTCAACTGGCGCTTTGGTAAGTTTGATCCTAACCTTTTCAAACGCAAGAACAACAAAAACCAGAACGACAACGGCCTTGATAATGTGAACATGGGCCAGTAATAAGATAAAAACAAAATTCCGTTTAAGGTTTTGCATATTTGCAAAACCTTTTTTGTTTTAAAAACCACCGGTGAAAAATATTTTCTTTACGGTAACCAATGACCTCACCTATGACCAGCGTATGCAACGCATCTGCACAACGCTTGCAGAAAACGGTTATGCCGTTACCCTCATTGGCAGAAAACGAGCAGCCTCTCTCCCTCTCCGGGCCAGGTCATTCAGGCAAAAAAGGCTTCGCTGCTGGTTCACCAAGGGCAAATTTTTTTACGCAGAATACAACTTACGGTTACTTTTCTGGCTTTTATTTCAAAAGATTGACGCTATCTGTGCCATCGACCTTGATACTATTGTGCCTTGTTATCACATTTCGAAATGGAAGAAAATACCGAGGATTTATGATGCGCATGAACTTTTTACTGAACTTAAAGAAGTCATCAGCCGGCCAGGCGTAAAACGGGTATGGACAGGCATTGAAAAAAAGTATGTACCCCGGTATCCGTCAGGTTATACCGTAAGCGAAAGCATAGCAGTCGTATTCAATGAGCGGTACGGGGTGAAATATGATACGATCCGGAATATGCCCATACTGAAAAATGATGACCCTTTACCAATACAAAAAAAAGACAGATTCATACTGTACCAGGGCGCAGTAAATGAAGCAAGGGGGTTTGAATTCCTGGTTCCCGCTATGCAAAAAGTGGAAGCCAGGCTGGTGATCTGTGGTGATGGCAATTTTATGCCACAATTAAAACAACTGATCAGCAAATATCACCTGGAACAAAAGATAGAACTCAGCGGCATGCTGGAACCGGCAAACCTGGAAGCAATAAGCCGGGAAGCAACTATCGGCCTTACATTAGCCGAAAAAGAAGGATTGAATCAATACCTGGCGCTGCCAAACAAGTTTTTCGATTATATACATGCCGGTATTCCGCAGATCGCCATGAATTTTCCGGAATACAGGGCGATTAATGAACAATATGAGGTGGCAGTACTGATTGAAAACCTTGAACCTGAAAGAATTGCTGCCGCCATAAACAATTTGCTCGCTGATGTTGTTTTGTTGGATAAACTGGCGGCGAATTGCCTGAAAGCCAGAAAAATGCTAAACTGGCAGATGGAAGAAAAAAAACTACTGGCTTTTTATCAAACCATTTTAAGATAATTGAACCGTAAGCTGCATATCGTTTGCCTGGATGTACCGTGGCCTGCCGATTATGGTGGCGCTATTGATATGATGAACCGTATCATGGCATTGAGAAAAGCAGGAATAGGTATTCATCTTCATTACTTCTCGTATAATGAAAGAGGTATACCAAACGAACTGAATCAATTTTGCGAGAGTATTCACGTTTATCAACGAAACACCGGTCATAAAGGCCTGTCGGCCAGCGTGCCCTATATTGTTTCATCCAGAACGAATGAAGAATTGGCTGAAAATCTCCGCAAAGACAATCACCCGGTATTGCTGGAGGGGCTTCACTGCACAGGAGTATTGTCACAACTTGATCTCCATCACAGAAAAGTGGTGGTGAGAATGCACAATGAAGAAAGCGCTTATTATAAAGAACTGGCCCGCTCTGAAACATCTCTTTTCAAAAAAATATTCTTTCTGAGGGAAAGCCGTTTGCTCCGCAAATACAGTCAGCGGTTGCCGGGCGATTGTATATATGCCTGCATCACACAGACAGATGCCGACAGAATGCAGGAGCAATACCATACTTCCGGCAGTATTTTTTTACCCGCATTTCCTTCCTGGCAAAAGGTAAAGGGAGAAGAAGGTGTCGGCAATCTTTGTCTTTACCATGGCAACTTATCTGTTCCCGAAAATGAGAAAGCTGCCATGTGGCTGCTGCAAAAAGTCTTTTCAAAAATTCAGAAGCCTTTTGTTATTGCCGGTAAAAAACCATCCCGCCGCCTGCAAAAAATGGCGCACCTTTTTCAGCATACCTGCCTCGTGGCGGATCCTTCTGAAAAGGAATTGGATGATCTTATCCGAAAGGCCCATATCAATATACTTCCAAGCTTCAACAGGCATGTTACGGGTATCAAATTGAAATTGCTGCATGTATTATATGAAGGAAGGCATTGTGTGGTGAATGAAGCGATGACTGCAGGTACCGGGCTGGAAGCAGCCTGTCATACCGGGTCATCTGCCAACGCCATAGCGTCTATTATCATGCAGTTGTACAATCAACCCTTTACACAAGAAGAAATAATGCTGCGCCGGCGCCTGCTTGGCGATACCTATGACAATGATAAAAATGCCCGGGAGCTTATTCAGTACTTATGGTAGCATTATCAAGTACCCTTCCCCTTTCAGTGCGGATCATACGGGCGGGGAATTTCTGCACCACTATATAATCATGTGAAGCCATGATAATGGCCGTATTATAATCCTTTGCTATCTGGAAAAGAAGGTTCATGATCTCATCTGAAGTTTCAGGATCGAGGTTACCAGTTGGTTCATCTGCCAGTATCAGCTTGGGTGAATTAAGCAGGGCCCTGGCAATGTCAATACGCTGCTGTTCTCCACCGCTCAGCTCAAAAGGCATTTTGAAACCTTTTGATTTCAATCCCACTTTTTCAAGCACATCCTGGATCTTTTCGTCCATCAGTTTTTTGTCGGTCCAGCCTGTAGCCTGCAAAACAAACTTCAGGTTTTCATTTACATTACGGTCAGTCAGCAATTGAAAATCCTGGAACACCACACCGAGGTTGCGGCGGAGGTAAGGCACTTTTTTCCAGTCAAGGTCACGGAGGTTGAACCCTGCTACGGTAGCCTCACCTTCTGTCAGTTCAAGCTCGCCATACATTGTCTTAAGAAGGCTTGATTTACCGGTACCGGTTTTACCGATCAGGTACACAAATTCACCACTGTTCACAGTCAGGTTTACATCCTGAAGTATCAGGTTGCCGCCCTGGTATATATTTACAGTACGAAGTACAATGATTGGTTCAGCCATCTTTTGCGGGTTTACGTAGTGGAACGTTTTTCAGTTATGCAAAATAAGGAAAGATGTAGCGGATACGTCCACTTTTTAAAAAATATAGCTTCGTTAATATTTCAGCCATTGCCCTGATCCTGTCTCCAGGTGCAATTCCTTTTCGCTGCTCTCCTCCACCCTGCCGATCACCTGTGCGTTCACACCATGCCGGCCGGCAACGGCTAACAGTTCGGCTGCATCAGCGGGTGAAGTATATATTTCAAGGCGGGTTCCCATATTGAATACCTGGTACATCTCACGGTCATCAGCCTTGCTGGCTTGTTGAATGAGATTAAAAACAGGAGGTGGAGTAAAGAGGTTGTCTTTGATGATACGGAAGTTGCCCGGCAGGTATTTCAGGCATTTTGTCTGCCCGCCGCCACTGCAATGAATAAGCCCGTGAATTGAGTCGAAATGCCCCTGCAACAATTCTTTTATTACCGGGGCAAAAGTACGGGTAGGGCTCAGTAACAATTTCCCAACTGTTGTTGTAAAACCTCCGGTATCAATCGTATCAGTCAGGCGGTGCGGGCCTATATACACCACTTCTTCCTGCAACGAATTGTCGAACGATTCAGGGAAACGGGCTGCGTAGGTTTTATGCAAGGCATCATGGCGGGCCGATGTGAGACCGTTGCTGGCTATACCACTATTATATGCATCTTCATAATCCGTTTGCCCAAAACCAGCCAGGCCTACAATAACATCACCGGCCTGAATCCTATCATTGGTCACAAGTTTATCCTTTGGCCAGCGGGCAGCCATCGTACCGTTCACTGCAATAGTACGCACCACATCGCCCACATCAGCCGTTTCGCCACCCATATAAGTGATATGGACACCGAAGTCTTTCATTTTTTCAAAAAATGCCTGGCTCCCTTCTATGATGGTCTGGAGCACTTCAGCCGGTATCACATTTTTATTGCGGTCGATAGTAGATGAAAAGAGCAACTGGTCATAAATACCCACACAGAGCAGGTCGTCAAGATTCATAACGATCGCATCTTCTGCTATCCCTTTCCATACTGATACATCCCCGGTTTCTTTCCAGTACAGGTAAGCAAGGATACTTTTGGTGCCAGCCCCATCTGCATGCATCACATTTACCCATGATGTATCTCCGCAAAGCACATCAGGATATATTTTGCAAAAAGCATGTGGGTACAGCCCTTTATCGAGGCTCTGGGTGGCGAGGTGCACTTCTTCTTTCTGCGCAGATACGCCCCGTTTTGAGTAGAGAGACATTCGGAATCCGGAAATTTTGTGATCGTATAGCTGAAACCGATGCAAACTTAGCCATTTATGTGCTAACTGTGCTTCCCTTCATAAGCCGGTTATTTATCTTCTGGTTATCTTCGCCCATTATTTATGCAAGTACATACTGAAATTGACAAACTACCCGTTTTCAACAACGCAATCGTAACAATAGGCACATTCGACGGGGTACATGCAGGCCACCGCCAGATCATCAGCAAGCTGAAAGCAGAAGCTGCTGCCAATAAGGGCGAAACCGTGATCATAACCTTCCATCCACATCCGCGGAAAGTGGTCTCATCGGCCATTCTTGGCATCCGGCTGATCACCACCCTGAATGAACGAATTGAACTGCTCGAAAAGCTGGGTATTGACCACCTCGTAGTGGTGCCATTTACAGAAGTTTTTGCCAACCAGCCTGCTGAAGATTACATTGAAAATTTCCTGGTAAGCCGGTTCCATCCGCATACCATCATTATCGGGTATGATCATCGCTTTGGCCGCGACAGGATGGGTGACTATCGCCTGCTGGAAAAAAAAGCCACACACTTCAACTACCAGCTGAAAGAAATTCCCAAGCATATCCTGGAAGATATTTCCATCAGTTCCACTAATATCCGGGAGGCCATCCTGCATAATGATATTGAAACGGCTGATAAACTGCTCGGCTATCACTTTTTCTTTTCCGGTACGGTGGTGCATGGCGATAAACTGGGGCGTCAGTTAGGCTATCCTACTGCAAACCTGAAGGTGACTGATGAAGAAAAGATCGTTCCTGGTAATGGCATCTATGCCGTATACGCTGAACTGCTGGAAAATGAGAAGCCGGCGGGCGACCCTCTGCTGAAAGGAATGATGAGTATAGGCTTTCGACCGACTGTAGATGGCAAAAAGCGGGTGATTGAAGTAAACCTGTTTGACTTTAATAAAGAGATTTACGGTCAAACCCTGCGTGTTCATGTAAAAAAATACCTGCGGGAGGAAATAAAGTTTGACGGACTGGAAACACTGGTAAAGCAAATAGACCAGGATAAGATAAACAGCCTGAAGGTGCTTTAATAAAAAAGGGCTGCAACACCCAGGCCACAACCCTTTTATATAATTTTCGCCTGAGATCAGTACTTCACTGAATACTCCAGGGAAGAAGGATCATTGAAGAAATCATCAATGGTTACATTAATGGTTACTTTCATTTTGTCATCAGATAATTTGGCTGATTTACCGGTTACTTCCGTGGCCGGTGAAGGCAGGTTGATCACATAATTAGACTTCATCGTAAGTCCCATTGCTGCCGTTTGCTGGAGCATCTTCATTCCTTCGTCACTTTCCACACCGGCGTACATCTCTTTGTTCAGCGTTTTAGCCAACTGGCCTTTTTCAGCGCTCATGATATAGTAATCATCAATAGTGGTAATATTCCCCGGGGCATCGCCACCTGCCTGGCCGGCTATTTCGCCCATACTTGATTTCAGCGCTTCTGACATCAGCTTTGCCGACAATTTGTTGCAGGCTGCGAGTTCATTAGCATCTGCAAAAGGAAGTGCTATCTCTACCACAAACAGTTCTTTTTCCAAATCCATCTTCATGGCCATGGTACCTTTTTTCACAGTGGCCCTCTCTGCATCAGTAAGATTGGGAATTTCTCCCGCCATCTGCTCAAGCGAAAATGTGGTATCCATCTTCTCCATGCCTTGCTTTTCCAGGTCGGCGGTGCCGCCCATTGTTTTAGCCATACCTATTGCCTGGCTGAAATCATTTTTTACAACGAGTGTACCGCTGCCATCCTGTTTCAGGTTTACTTCCTGGGTGGTTTCAAGGCAACTGGTAAAAACAAGGGATAAAAAGGCTAGTGAGATGAACAGCGTTTTTTTCATATAAGTAATTTTGAAGCTTACAGAAGCAGGTTCTTATTTAAAAGTTGCACAAAGAAAAGGGATTTAGTGTGAAAACGGCGGGTTTGTCTATGTGGCAGTTCAACTCATCATTTTCACCACCATTTCCTTCATCAGTGAGGCATCTTCGGTGCCCGCATCTCCCACACCAATGCTGCGAAGATTGTACTGGTGCAGTAAAAGCAACACCTTCTCCACCCCGGGATAAGTGTACAGCCTGGCTGCCTGCATATAGTCTTTTACAAAATAAGGATTGACGCCAATAGCTGAGGCCACCGTTTTTTCATCGCTGCCACCGGCGCCAAACACCATGAATACTTTGCTGAAAAAGCTATAGACAGAAGGCAGAACTAACTGGATCGGAGCAGCCTTTGGATTAGCTTCAAAATACCCGATAATACGGATACAGCGGGCCAGGTCTTTTGCCGCCATGGCTGATTGCAATTCGAAAACATTATAATCCTTGCTTACACCAATATATTGTTCTATATCATCTTCAGTTATAGATGTTCGCTTCCCAAGGTTTACCGACAGTTTGTCGATTTCGTTCTCTATCCTCGAGAGGTCATTGCCTATATGATCTACCAGTAAAGCCAGCCCTTTGGGTGTAATAGAAAGTCCTTTGCCCTGTATCATGTTCTGCGTCCACTCGGGAAGTTCCCGGTCATACATCTTTTTGGTGGTGATCAACAGTCCTTTTTCCTTTACCGTCTTGGCAAATTTTTTCCGGGCATCGAGCTTTTTTTCTTTGTAGGACACCACCAGCACAGTGGAAGAAAGCGGGTTTTCAATGTATGCCTCCAGTTTTTCCACATCACGCATCTGCTGGGCTTCTTTCAGGATCACCACCTGTCTTTCTGCAAACATGGGGTATCTGCGGCAGGCCGTAACCACGTCTGCCCAATTGGCATCCTTTCCATAAAAAATGGTAAGGTTAAATGACACTTCATTTTCATTCAGGATATGATGTTCGGCGAAATCAATCACTTTATCAATATAAAAGTCTTCTTCCCCTTCAAGCCAGTAAAGCGCCTTGAAGCTCCCCTTTTTCCAGTCTGAAAGTATCTTTTCCACACTCATAAGGCGCTAAGATACAGGCTTTGAACAACCGGTTACCGGTAAAAAATTAACCGATGTGGACTGTGACAGGATTGTTCTGGCACGGTTTTCGGAATTTGTCGCCATGACGGAATTTTTTAACAGGTTTTAGACAGCAGGGATGCAACCCGCATCCTACCTTGCACCCGGTTATGAGGTTCCAGTATTCATTATTATCTTAATGTCAAATTCAAATCCTTTTTTGTATGACAAACACGAATTATCCATCAGCATCCACTCCTCCCCCAAGCCAGCCGGTAAAAGGCAAAAACAATAAAAATATCATTATTGGTGTATTAGCGGCCTGTTTGCTGGGTTCATGGGGATACCTGTTGTGGGACAAGAACAAATCTGGCCAGAAAATAGACAACCAGCAGGGCCAGATCACTTCCCTCACTACTGAAAAAACAGACCTGCAGCGTGATTTTGACAATGCCCTCGCCCGTTTGGATTCAGTCACCGGGGCAAATAACAACCTCAGTGGAGAAAACACGCAACTTAAAGCCCAATACCAGAAGGATATTGATGCTAAAAAAGCCGAAATACGCCGTATACTCAGTAAGAGTAATGCCACCGAGGCCGAATTGAAAAAGGCCCGTACCATGATCGCCGAACTGAACGATAAGATTACCGGCCTTGAAACAGAGGTGGCAAGACTTACCGGTGAAAACCAGGAACTCACTGTGGCAAACACCACACTGAAGCAGGAAAAAACTGACCTGGAAACCAATCTCGCCACTGCGGCCAGCGAAAAAGAAGAATTGGCTAAAACAGTAGATGTGGCTTCTACCTTCAGCGCATCCAACATACAGGTAACACCGGTAGATGAAAAGAAAAGCGGTAAAGAAAAAGTACAGGCCAAAGCAAAGAAAGTGGACAAACTTGTTGTTTCTTTCGATGTCGAGAACCGTATAGCCAAATCGGGTCCGGCTGATATGTACCTTATCGTAACGGCGCCTGATGGAAAAGTGATCTCCGACGGAAGTTTGCTTAACACAAGGACAGATGGCGATAAGGCCTTTACAGCCAAAATACCTGTAAACTATGAACAAGGTACCCGCAAATCTGTTCAGTTTCCGATATCACAAACTGATTTTGCCACTGGCAATTATAAAGTTGAAATTTATCACAATGGCTTCAAGATTGGTGAAGGTGTGAGAAGCCTGAAAAAAGGTGGTTTATTCGGTTAAAAGCAGATCAACTCCTGCAAAAAAAACCGTCTTGCCCAAGCAAGGCGGTTTTTTTATGCCCACAATGAGAAATAAATTCCTCTTACGGATACGCACATGTTTTGCACATTATCGGCCGCTCCATCTGAAGCGGGATGTATGGCGGGCAGGTTACAGTACTTTTACAACTGAAAATTACTTACCCATGCCCATTAAGCACTTCTGCAGGCTGCTCCTGCCCTTTATCGTATTGCCTGCCTGTATTACTGCCGGTTTTGGCCAGAACAGCCTTAAGCCAAAGTTTGCCAACTCCACCCTGTACACTGGTATTGAAGTAGGGTCAAAGGGAGTAAAAATGAGTGTGGTGGAAGTGGGTAAGAATGCAAAAAGCAATGGAGCTTTTTATATTATCAAAGACACTTCAGTCAATACAGACTTTATAAGTTTTTCCTCCGCTTCATTTACTGCCACGCTTAATGGTTTCTGCAGTCTTTACAATACAGCCCTGAAAGACTACCATATCGAATCCCGCAACATATTTACGGTGATCAGCAGCGGCGTAAAGATGCAGGCCGAAAAAGACCAGAAAACACATTGGGTTACCAGCCTGGTTGATTCATTCAGGGCCCGTATCAATGATCCGTCGCGTACAGTGGAAGTGGTGGATGTGGAAAAAGAAGCAAAGCTTTCCCATCTTGGCATTGTACCGGAAGCACGCCGCTACACCACCTTCCTGGTTGATATAGGAAGCGGTAATACCAAGGGAGGATTTTTCCCCTATGGCAACACCAACGATTTCAAACTTTTCCAGGTAAACTGGGGTACCAAGAGCACCGCCAACGCAACTGAAAAACGTTGTGAGGAAGATAAGAGTATCGAAAACTTCCGTAAGCAAATGGCAAGGGTGCTGGCGGGTGCCGAAAATACAGAGATCATTTATGCTGTAAATTCAAGCGGGGCGTATGACCTGAGTGACAATATTGCCATCAGTGGCGGTATTGCCTGGGCGGTGGCAACCCTCACCCACCCCGAACTTACTGATAACCCGATAGTATCTGTGAGCTATGAGGAGATCGTACGCTTCAGTGAGAAACTGTACAGCAACATGGATGCTTTCGCTCCTTCATTTCTTGCCAACAATATAAACCGGGCTGCTGATAAAGAAAAAGTGATGAAGGAAACACAACGTGTGCTGCAGGTGTTTGACCAGCGTTCATTAATGGCAGGCACCGGCCTGCTGCTTAAGATCATGCGGCAATTTGCAACCGCTTTTGAAACAAAGGCTTTTTACCTGGTAAAAAACGGACAGGTGGGATGGGTATCGGCGTATGTAGATCAGAATAAACAGTAATTGCACAGGTGAAAGACACTAAAATCCTTTTACTGGCATTTCTTTCAATTGGCCTGGTGGCCACATGGGTGTATCACCTCTATGATAAAACACAGTACTCAAAGCAACGAAACGAAATATTTATCAAGGATTCCTCTGCCGTAGCACAGGGTGTACAGGATTCTTTACAAAAATTATATTCTCAGACCATCAACAACCTCGGCACTGAACTTGACTCCGCAAGGAGCAGTTCTGTGTTATTCCAGGGACAACTAAAGGACAAACTGGCCGAGATCAACCGTCTTCGTACAGAACTCGGTGCCATACTGAAACGCAAAGATTTTAACCAGCAGGATCTTTCCGAAGCCCGCAGAAAGAAAATCGAACTGGAACTCCGCATCACTGAATTGCAAAACCAGAACATTTCCATCGAAGAAGAAAAGCAGCAGATAGCCTCAGCACTGGATAAGGCCAATTTGCAGGTAAAAGACCTGGAAAACAATAACCAGCAGCTCCACAAGGAGAACAAAACTCTTAATGAAAAGCTTTCTCAGGCTTCTGTCTTTGTTGCATCAGAATTAAAACTCTCGCCGGTAACGGTAAAAAATGAAAAAGAGCAGGAAACCAACCAGGCTAAAAAGACCAGTAAGTTTGTGGTGTCTTTTGCACTCCAGAATAATGTGACTGAATTCAACGGCGCCGAAGTATATGTGGTGGTTACGCAACCCGACGGCCAGCTGCTTACCAATGATGCCTGGGAGTCATCTTCTGCCATGGATACCAGGAATGAGGGTAAAAAAAGGTACACCCGCAAGGTGCGGTTCGACTATGAAAAAGGCGAAACGAAGCGCCTAATCTTTTCATTGAATGCAGATGATTACCAGCGGGGTAATTATAACCTGCAGGTGTACCACAACGGGTATATGATCGGTCAGACCTATAAGACCCTGAACTGACGGTTCAACCTGTAAAGAAGCAAAAGTTGATGCACATTACGCATCAATTGAACATTCCGCCCGCTTTATCTTTAATACCATCAATTACATCACCAACCTTACCGGCATTGCCACTGAGGAATGATTCCACCTGGCCGCCGATGCCACCCGGCAATTTGTCTTTCAAAAAAGATACTACTGTGTCAATAGCTGATTTTGCCTGGCCTTCAGAGATGCCAGCCTTGCCTGATACGGTTTTGATAAGTTCTTCCATGTTCAAGATTTTAGAAAGTGAAGGTATCTATTTTTCAGGTGTCTGGGTTGCAGAATAAAAAAAAGCCGGACGAAATTTTCCCGGCTTTTAGTTTTGTACTGTTACCCTTGCCAATTGTACTGCATTTAATAATGCTGTTTCCCCAGACTTCACACCAACAAAGATCATAGGGCTCTGCTTTTTTTGAATAGAAAATGTCAAAGGCAGGATGCTCCGTTCTTCATCGCTATCAGAATCCAAAAGTGAGTGTTGTGCTTGTTATCACCTCGGCCCCATCATTATCAGGATTAGGGCCTGCCAGTTTCAGGTTATTGCTCCAGCGAACCGCCATCCTGTCGTTAAGTATCCATTTGACGCCAATACCCACACCTCCTGAAGGCCGGATATAGTCTTTCACGCCGCCATGATTTTCAAATTTCCAACTGGAATACCAGGCACCAGCTCCCGCTGAAAAGAAGAAACCACTGGTACCTCCTTCCTTTCCGGGATAGAAATAACCCTCCAGGCCAAGACCTGCCTCTGTGGTGGTAAAACTATACGATGGGCCAAAGAACAATACCAGGTTTCCGAACCGGTGAGGGAAATTATAATTGCCCTTTATGGCCAATTCAGCGCTTCCCTTGCTGAATAAAATATGTTCGGCAGTAATACCCCAGGATATTGTGGTGGTGGTCCAGCCGATAGAAGCTCCGGGGCCGGCAAATGTTTTAGCCCCTTTTATTTTTTGAGCCTGAACAGTGACAACAGCAAGAAACATTACAGCGACGATACTTGCTTTGTACAATCGGGTAGTTGTGTTTTGCATAATTGATGTTTTGTTGATAAGGCTAAACTATCAGGCAATACGGGAAAGCTTCTTGACAATTGTCAAGAACTACGGGGAAGGAATTATTGCAACAGTTCTTTAACAGCCTGGCAGGTATCAGAATTCTGGCAGGCAATAGGTGGAAGGTCTTGCATTTATATTTGCAGAATAAATCTCAGCAAGGATATCCTGCAATTCTTTGGATTCGTCCACCGGATCAAACCGCTGTGTAAGTACAAACTGTTCTTCATGCGGATGGCGGCTCTTATAATAACGGGTTGCGGCAAACAACAACCGGCTGCGACGCCTCACCAAATCATCGGTATATATATTTTCTGCACGTACATGCGCTTCGGATAAAAACTCAAAGTAGATCACACGGCGTATGGCGTTCATGCGTATTGGTTCTGACGAATGAGCCAGCATCATATCATGAATCAGTATCTCCCCTGCTTTTACCGGTACTTCTGTAAAAGGTTCTTTACACAATTCACAAATGGTACGGTAAGCCAGGTGACTGCCAGGCACCACCCTCAAAGCACCATCTCCTTCTTCTGCATCATCCAGGTAAATGCCCATGGTAAAACAATTGCCTTTTCGTTCATGGACCATATCCTGGTGCCAAAGCACCGGCAATTCATCACCCCTGTTCTTGATGACGGCAAATTCCTGTATCATAAAGAAGTCAGGGCCGCATATTTCTGCTGCAAGCGACAGGATGGGCGGATAACCAAGCAATTCCAGGGCTGCCAGGTTTCCTTTAGAACAAATATGTTCCAGGTTGGTCACATAATCCTTTCCATTGTATTCGTATACGTTTTTTTCAGTTCTATCACTGGTATCCATCAGTTCATCAAACAAATCACGAAGCCGCTTCAGCAACGGATGGGGTATGGAAAACGAAAGTTTCTGAAATCCTTTTTCCCTGAACGGGTTCAAAGACGGTGATTGGCTGACATTCATACTTAAAAAGTCCAAGATATACATTTATGCATAATCGAAGAATGACTCTTTAAGTAAGTATTATTAAAATGCAATTTGCAAAATCAGCCATACAGCCTGGGAAATGCATCCCGGCCAATGCGAACCGGGAACTGAGCCTGTTTGACAGGTATTACCCGGTAAATAGGGTTTACAGTTTATTTGAAAAGCAAATCATTTCAATCCTTAGAAAGTATCAATGCTTCCAGTGTCTTGTTGAACGTATCCGGCATTTCAATCATCGGGTAATGGCCCGAGCCGTGTACGGTTTTAACCCTGAAGCCTTTGACGCAATATTTCTTCAGTGAATCAGCATTGACCGGATATACATCGCTGTTGAGCAGCAGCAAAGGATGATGCAATTGAGCCATTACCTGCTTTTGCTGCTGGCTCATTATCGTGTTTGCCCGTAATACTTTTACAGCTATACTTTTATCGGCGGTTAATACATCGCCCATCACCCTTTTTCGTACAGCGGTATCAGTAGAAGGCTGAAACAGATCTTTTGACATGTTGGCATTCACCACACTGTCATATCGCTGGTAAAACAGGTCGAAGAAATTATCAACCTCAGCTTTTACAGTATCATTAAAGACTTCGGCTGGCTGATGCAGATTATCAATACCCACAATACCGATTATATTTTCAGGAAAACGTCGGCTTACATCCAGGATGATATCACCCGACATTGAGTGACCGATCAATATCACATTGCTGAGCTTCAATTGTTTTATAACAGCACTTACATCACCGGAATAACGGTCAAAGAACCATGTGCTGTCAAGCTTTTTTCCTGATTGGCCAAAACCCGGGAGGTCTATAGTCACTACTTTATAGCGTGGACAGAAATACTTCACCTGCGCATCCCAATATTCCTTGTTGATACACCAGCCATGTATAAATAACAATGTTGTATCGCCATCACCGCATACGGCCGTAGCGATCTTGTTACCATCATTTTCTACTGTTATGGGAGCATTTTCTTTCCCTTTGCAGGCAAAGAACAACAGGAAACAAAAAAAAGGCAGCAATTGCTTCATGGCAGCAGGTTTATGCTGCTAAGGTAAGCAGATAGCAGGGGCTTCAGGCCACCGTCCAGCGCAGGTTAACACTGTACTTTCCTTTTTTGATAAATCCGTCGCCCTCAAAACCGATTTCCACCGTGCGGGCAAAAGTTTCGCCGGCCAGTGGTGGTGTTTCCAGCACCAGTTCATCCGGCAGCACCTGGCTTATTTCATCACCGCCGGAAAAAAGAAGAATATCGCCGGAAAGGGTAACAACTGCACCTAATCCTATTAAAGCAATAGTAATGGGCAATCCCACCGCAGGGAAAAAACTTGTAACAAGGCCACCGGCCATTATCACTTTACCCACCACCCTCATGATGGCACCGGCAACTTCCACCCTTTCTGACCCGCCAAAAAAACCCTCTTCCACAATCAGCACCCCGCCGGCGAAAGTGGCTGGGAATACCCCACCTGTTGAGTCGCCGAGGTTGATGGTAAAAAGATTTCCTGCTGCACCCGGCGACTTGCTGTCCCCTTTCTTAAAGTCGGCGCTGAAGAAATTGTTGCGCTCCTGTCTGGCGCCGGTACTGTCCACAACAAAAGCTGAAAACTGCACTTCATCTTTACGGGCGTCGTTTGTTTCCACGCAGGTTATATTCTCCACGGCAAATTGCAATATGGTGCCGGGTGCGGCCTGCCGGGGTGTAGGTCCCGGTACTGCCACCGGCTTCGGTACGGGAATTGCTTTGTAGCGTTTCTTTATATCGGTCAATTCTTTGTCGGTCAGTTTCATTTCTTCCGGCAGTGCAAGGGCTTTTACCTGGTCAGCAATGGAGGTGTTGGCTTTGAGGTCCACCGATGCCAGCTGCCCGTACTTCTGTTTTCTTTTTGCTGGTGTGGTATTCAGTTCTCCTTTCAGGTGATCAATAAATTTATCCCTTCTTCTTTTGGGCAATGCATTTACCAGGGAGGTAATGGCATGTTCCAGACTGTCATTCCCGGCGGGCAGCGGATACTTAGAAGGATTCTCCAGGTGGGCTGCTGCTTTCTGTGCGGACAACTGTACGGTGTGCTGGAGGCGATTCCGCAACAGTTTTATCTTGGGAGAAATAGTTGCTCTTTGAACTGACATATGAGTGGTTTAAATGGTAAATGATGAATACAATATTAACGATGAAAGCGGGGGCAGACAATCACCGAAAGTGGGGAGGTTCGTTTTTAGTTGATAGTTTGTAGTCGATAGTTCATGGTCATGGTTTATGGTTCATGGGTTAAAATCAGCAGGCGTTATGACGACAGTAATTTTTATTTGCCGCTCTCATCGTTCAGTTCCCTGTTCAACAGTAGTCCGCCGCCCGCCTCCTATCTGCCACTGTCTTACGGTCTCTGTGTTGAAGCCACCGTTTCAACAAAACAGTTATCTCCGTCACCATCCATCTGTTTGCCTGCCATGGCAGGATATGCGGCTAAGCGGCGCAGCCCCTCAACGGCATATCGCTGACCCGGCAAACAGCCCGTTAGTATAAAGGGGTTCGGTTCAAAATAATATATCACCGGGAAGAAAGCATAATCGGCGACAAATTGATAACTTTACTAACTCAAAAATGTGACATGCCTGCAGCATCAAGTATTTCCTTACCCCTTCCCTTCAACCAATTAGTTGAATTGGTGAAGAAACTTCCTGAAAAACAAAAGCAAAAGCTCATGCATGTATTAGAGGAAGACATGCCAGATACTGTTCCGGAATGGCAAAAACAGGAAGTACGTAAACGTATCAATAAGTATAAAAAACACCCGGGGTTGTTGGTAGATGAAAAGACTGCATTGAAACAAATCAAAGCGATGTAATGCCCCGTTATACCCTTGCCTTCTCTCCCGAGTCTTTGAAGGAAATTGAAAGGATAATTTTATTTTATAATAATGCCAGTAAGGGACTTGGTGCCCGTTTTAAAAAAAGTCTTCTTACTGAACTGGCATTAATCAAAAGAAACCCGCTGACCCGCTCCTTCCGGTATGGTGAAGTAAGGTTTGCCGTAGTAAAAAAATTCCCTTACGCTGCTCATTACACTATTGACGAAGACACACATATTATCAAGATCCAGGGAGTTTTCGGATTTTCCCAGGATTCAGAATCGAATTGGAAACAACGATTTTAACCGGCACACTTGCCTTTTGTATATCCGGTATAATAGCTTAACCTGAATGCCGAAATAGAATTCATCAGAAATACCTGCTACTTCCGGGCCAACCGCAAAGCGATCAATATGAGAGAAACACAAAAATTTATCAGGCTGGGTAAATTACTGGCAGAGTTGCTGTGATGCTTTATAAAAAACAGCCCCCACGTTTCCGCAGGGGCTGTTCCAACTATTATCCTTTATCAATTATCTGTTCACTTACTTCACTTCTTCGTACGGCACATCCGTTACATTATCACCACCGGCAGCGGCATCAGCCGTGTGTGGTTGTTCAGCGCCGGGTTGTGCACCGCCCTGCTCCTG
>JAEUVM010000487.1 GCA_016787125.1 Chitinophagaceae bacterium
TGTTTTGGCCCCCACCGTGTCTGACCCGTTCAGGATGGCGCCGATATTACTCTTGCTGCGGAAATAGGTGCCGCCGAGATCGAGGCGCTTGCGCTGGTTGAGGAAGGAGAACACCACATCATAATCACGCAGGTTGGGATCGATACGGAAGCCGCCCACGAATTTCAGGTCTTCCATCAGGTCGGATGTACCCATGCGGATGAGGCCATTGAATGCATTGTTGTTTGACAATACAATGGGGCCGGTGCCGCCGGTATAGGGCTGAAACTTGTTTTGTACGATTACGGTGTTGTTGAAACCGGTAACCACATAGTCGGTAAAGAATTTCGGCGGACGGTATTCAAACACTTTTGCCTTTTTCAGCACCGATTCTTTGGCATCAGGTTCATTGGTACCGGCGGTGGTTGTTTTAGCCGAATCCTGTTTTTCGTTTTCAAAGCCGGTATTGAAGAAGTCAACTTGTTTTTGCGTAAGCGTATCCGCTTTTTGTGTAAAACTCGATTCCCGCCGTGCTGCTTTTTTTTCTTCTTCTATCAGTTTGCGCATGTATTCGGATGGGCGGGCGGTAACGTTGCGGCGGCGGAGGGTGTTTTCATCCACCTTGAGGCGGTAGAGCATTTTTACATCACCCAGTTTGATCACTTCACTCACCTGCTGGTTATCACCGGCGGTGCGGGTTTCCAGCATACTGCTCTGGTAGTTGGTAAGCGGAAATACATAAGAGGAATCGTTGGTGATGGATACATAGCCCACAGAATCTATATCTGTTTTATTCCATTCTTTAAGCAGGCTGTCCACATCCTTACGTGGCGGATTGCGGAGCACTTCATCGCCGATGAATACGAGGGTGTCCAGTCCGGCCCTTTCGGTACGGAAGAAACCGGCGTAGCGGTTGTTGATACCATTCTCATCGCTGACGAAGGTAAAGTGCGAGGTATTGTATTGTGAAGGATAGCGGGCATCGCCAAACTTCAGGTCGGTGAGTTTGGATATTTGTTTGAAGTCGGACTTATTCCAGTTGTCCACCATGTAAATATTAAAATGGCCACCGGGTAATGAATCATCGCTGCTGGCTGCCTGTGCGGAGGGGCGGTTGCTGGCGTAGAGAATACCGGTTTTGTTGGGGAAGGCAACGAAGGAGGGGTCGAGGTCATCGTACACATCATTCGTTACCTGCTCGATGGTTTGTTTGTCTATTTTATAGATATAAATATCTGACTGGCCGCTGCGTACCCCGCTGAAGAGAAGGGTGTTGTTGTCCAGCATGTATTTCATATCCTGTATCTGGTCGAATTTGTCAATCTCCTGTTTCCAGAGTTTGACACCGTTTACCAAGTCGTACACAAAGAATTTGGTTTTGCCTTCTTCGTAGTAAAGAACAGCGAGGCGGGTGCCTTTGCCATCCCATGCGAGTAGGGGATAATTGGGGTGGCGGTCATCTTCGCGGGAGCGGATGCCCTGTTTGAGTAATATTTTGCGGCTTACAAAATTTTCCATCAGCACCACCTGGTAGCGGCCCTGTTTGAACTCCACCAGTGCATAGGTGAAGCTGCGGGGGATGGGGTTGGCATTAAATCGGAAGTAATCTTTTTTACCCACTTCTTCGGTTACGGAAAGCTGGCCACGGGGCGTATTGCGGCGGCCGCGGATATCTTTATAATATTGTTGCTGCACATCGTACATGAAATCCTGCAGCAGCTTCTTGAATTTCTTTTTAGCGATCTTATTGGAAGCATTGTTCAGGTTGCGGTAAATGCGGGCAAGGTAGAGGAAGTAAGTGGTTTTGCTTTTACCATACTTATCGGCAATGTATTTCCAAAAGGCCTGTCCGGCAAGCAGTGGTTTTTCAAATGCGAACTGGTAGAAGTTGTTGTATTCGCCGGCGAGCATTACACCGCGGAGGTCATCATCGAGGCGGGTGTTCCAGTTTTCGGCTGCATAGGCGATGTATCCGTCGGTGAGCCATTTGGGCAGATCGAGCAGGGCCTGGTTGGCGGCAAATTCGCCGAGGTCGTCGCCAAAGAGGAGGTTGTCCACCAGTACCCGTGCGATGCCCTGGCGGATCTGGAGGCGGAGGTTTTCGTGGTTGCCATCGAAGTACACCACCATTTTGTTATTTACCAGTTTGGTAACGCCGCCGGTATTTTGCCAGTCGATGCCCATACCGATGTTTGACTGCTGCATTTCATCGTAATTGTTATAGATCACGATGTTGATGCGTCGCTGGAGGCCATATTCAACAAACTCTTCAATTCCGGGCAGTTCAGCTTCAGCCACCTGGGCTACATATTTGCCGAGGCCGAGACCATCCTGGCTGAAGTAGGAGTTGAAGTTTTCGGTTTGGTAGTATTTCCATTTGAACTTCTGGTATTGTACACGGTTTTTTCCAAACTCGACTGTGTTTACTTGGGCCGCCGTTTCCAGGGAAAGGAGGATGGCGAGGCAGGACATCAGGCTTACTACTTTCTTCATAAAGGCTTTACTGTTTCTAATAGCTTTTAATCGGTCATTTTTGTGTTGCCGCAGCCTCCGGATTGCCGGAAGGGCCATAATCGGCATCTTTTCTTTTAACAGCCAGAATTGGTGTGGCCGGGTGCCGGTTTTAAAAACACCTGTTGAAGGGTGATTGTTTTAGACTGGCGGGGCCAAAGACATGTATCTTTATCTCCCGTAAACCGGGGAGATAGTACAAGTTACGGTTCTGCATTAAAAGTACGAAAAAACCATCCATGTTAGCTGTTAAGTCATTCACTTTTAGTCCTGTTCAGGAGAACACCTACATTTTGTATAACGAAGAGGGGCAGTGCTGCATTATAGATCCGGGCTGTTATTTCCCGGAGGAGAGGGACGAATTAAAAACGGGCATTGAAAAGACAGGGCTGACGCCGGTTTTGCTGCTTAATACGCATTGTCACCTGGACCATGTGTTTGGAAATAAGTTTGTGTACGATACCTGGGGGCTTACCCTGCACCTGCATGAGAAGGAGAAGCCGGTGCTGGATTTTGCGCCGCAGGCGGGGCAGATGTGGCAGTTGCCGTTTGAAAACTACAACGGGCCGCTGGAGTATATAAAGGAGGGCAGCAACATTACCATTGGTAAGGAGGAACTGGAGGTACGGTTTGTGCCGGGGCATTCGCCGGGGAGTGTGGCTTTTTATCATGCGGCGGGCGGATTTATTATAGGCGGGGATGTATTATTTAATATGAGTGTGGGGCGTACGGACCTGCCGGGGGGAAATTTTGATACACTGGTAAATAGTATCCAGACACAGTTTTTTACGTTGCCGGATGACACGAAAGTGTATTCCGGTCATGGCCCGGTAACGACTGTGGGGTTTGAGAAGATGAATAATCCGTATGTGAAATTATATTAAGATGAATCTGTTGGGTGTTATACTCACTATCGTATTTGCCGCTACAGCCATAAGCAGTTTTTATTTCTGGCAAAAGGGGCAGCGGATCATTCTTAAATATTTTTCGTGGAGAGAGGTGCTGACAAATCCGTTGGGCTTTAAAAAAAGAGTTCCGCCGGATGAATGGAAACAGTTCAAGACATATTCCCGCTACCAGGCATTTTGTTTCTTTGGAGGCGTAATGATAATGCTTCTTCTTTTTGTGATCCAGTGGAGATTCCGCCTTTTTGTAAAAACTGAGTAAAGACCTTATTTAATAAACTTCCCCACCACCGGTAGCCTCACCAGTTCCTTTTTTTCGATCTGCATTACAAACCAGGTGAAGAAGAGCAGCAGGGCCGTGGCTGTGCCGAGGTTGAACCAGCGGTTGGCCCACACATAAGTAAGACCCTGGTGCAA
>JAEUVM010000314.1 GCA_016787125.1 Chitinophagaceae bacterium
CTTATCTTTGCGGCTTGCAATTTTTTAACCCATGAGTAAGAAAGGAAAAGTGCTGGTGGCGATGAGCGGCGGTATTGACAGTACCGTTACCGCCCTGATGCTCAATGCCGAAGGCTATGAAGTGGTGGGTATTACCATGAAAACATGGGACTATGCCGCCAGCGGTGGTGGTAAAAAGGAAACCGGCTGCTGCAATGTGGACTCCTTCAACGATGCCCGCCAGGCCGCCGTGGAGCATGGCTTTGCCCATTATATCCTGGATATCCGCGAGGAATTTGGCGATTTTGTGATCGAGAATTTTGTGGACGAATACCTCGCCGGCCGCACCCCCAACCCCTGTGTGCTTTGCAACACACACATCAAATGGCGGGCATTGCTGAAAAGGGCTGATGCCCTGGGCTGTGAATTTATCGCCACCGGGCATTATGCCAAAATAAGACAACATGAGAATGGCCGCTTCGTGGTGAGCAAGGCCATTGATGATACCAAAGACCAGAGCTATGTGCTGTGGGGCCTGCAGCAAGACCTGCTGAGCCGCACCCTTCTGCCACTGGGCCCCTACCGCAAAACAGCGATACGACAAATGGCGCACGACTTTGGCTACCCCGAGCTAGCCAAGAAGAACGAGAGCTACGAGATCTGCTTTGTGCCGGATAATGACTACCGCGGCTTTCTGAAACGTAAAGTGGAAGGACTGGAAGAGCGGGTGGCCGGCGGGAATTTCATTGACAAAAGCGGAAAGGTGCTGGGACAACATAAAGGGTATCCATTCTACACCATCGGTCAGCGCAAAGGCCTGGACATTGCCCTGGGCAAACCGGTTTTTGTAACGCATATTGACCCCGACACCAATACCGTGATGCTGGGCGATGAAGCCGACCTGGAACAAAATGAGATGCTGGTGGCAAAGGTGAACCTGCAGAAATATGATATGATCACACCGGGGATGGAGGCCATTACCAAAATACGGTATAAGGATAAGGGGGCGTTGTCGAATTTATTTCCGGTAGAGACGAGGCATGCCTCGTCTCTGGAGACAGGGCATGCCCTGTCTGTACGGACCCGATTTTACGAAAACGTAAAAGGCATTGCCCCCGGCCAAAGCGCCGTGTTTTATGAAGGCGATGATGTGATCGGTGGGGGGATTATTCAAAGGTAGAGACGGCAGGCATGCCGTAGAGACGGGACGCATGCCGTCTGTACATGAAAATCAGGCAATAAACGCGGTATAAAAACGTTTAGACAACGGGAGACGGAAGTTTCCCGTTTTTATTTTGTAGTTTTATCCGGAAATGATGCCTGAAAACCAGGCAATTGAACCGAACCCTGGCAGAAAACATATCCGTTTATAATCAGAAAAACCTGTTATGAGAATTTCTACACTCTCCCTTATCAGTTTACTGGCCTGCAGCAGCATCCTCCTTTTTTCCTGTGATGAAAAGGAAGAATTCACCAGCGATAAAGTGAGCGACTACCAGCCGCTGGCAGCCGGCAAGTATATTACCTACCGGCTCGATTCGCTGGTAACGGTTGACTTCGACACCCGCACCGAAATACACAAGTACCAGGTGAAGCATGTGGTGGATGCGCAACTGACCGATAACCTGGGCCGCCCGGCCTGGCGGGTGTACCGCTATATCCGTGATTCAGTTAATGCCACCTCCTGGACACCGGCTCAACCCTGGGTGCCGAACGGCTCCTACTTTATTACTCCGCTGGGCGACCAACTGGAAGTGGTGGAAGACAACCTGCGGTTTATCAAGCTGCACCTGCCCGTCCGCAATGGATTCAGCTGGAAGGGTAACCGCTACCTGCCTACTGAACCTTACAGTTCGAAATACAGCTTCAGCAATGATAATTCCATGGAAGACTGGGATTATTATTATGATGGCGACCTTACTCCCTTCAGCTACAAAGGCATTAACTATGGTGATGTGCTGACGGTGGAGCAGGCTGACGAAATTTTCAACATCCCGGTAACGGCACCCACGGCCTTTGGTTCTTCCACCCGCAGCGTGGACAGGTACCAGAAGAATCTCGGTCTCGTATTCAGGGAATACAGTCTGTATGAATACCAGCCGCCGCGGAATGGTCTTCCGGCCACGTATGTGGGCTTTGGGGTGAAGATGTGGATGATAGACCACAACTAGAGGGAAAATTCCAAAGAACAAATTACAAATACCAAATAAAAGAGAACAAAGAACAAGAAGCAAGAAACAAGAAATAAGAGGCAAGAAATAAGAAACAAGAAATAAGAAGCAAGAAACAAATACCGAATAACCCAATAACTGAATACCCAATAACCTAATAACCTAATAACCCAATAACCTAATAACCCAATAACCCAATTATAAGCAGAAGTCAGCATATCGGGTTTCTGTGCTACTTTTGAGGTAACACAGAAACCCGGTGTCTTTTATGAAAAAACTTTTACTCTTTTTGTTTATGTCGGCGATTGCTGCTGAGTCATCCGCACAGTTTAACCGCTACATTGTACGATTGAAAAATAAGGGCGGCACACCGTACACCTTCTCCTCTCCCCTGGCATATCTTTCACAAAGGGCGATTGACCGCAGGACCAAATACAGTATTGCCATCGACAGCACGGACCTGCCGGTAACACCTTCTTATATAACACAGATTGATGCGGTGCCGAATGTAACCGTACTGAATGTATCCAAATGGCTGAATGCCGTTACCATTCAAACCACGGATGCGGCCGCCATCACCACGATCAACGGGTTGGCATTTGTGCAAAGTGTAAATGGCATTGCGTCGAAAATGGCGGGCATTGAAGCGCCTACCCGCAACAAATTTGCCGGTGAGGATATTTTTACGGAAGTACCTCCCTCCACCGGTCGGCTGACGGCAGATTATTTCAATTATGGCACCGGTTCTTACAACGAGATTCACCTGCACAACGGGGAGTTTTTGCACAACATTGGTTTACGCGGCGAAGGCATGCAGATCGCTATGCTCGACAATGGTTATTTTAACTATCCCAACCTGAAAGCATTTGACAGTGCCCGTATCAACAACCAGATACTCGGCACCTGGGATTTTGTAGCCCGTGAACAGAATGTGGCCAACGATGGCAGTCATGGTATGAATTGTTTCTCCACCATTGCTGCGAATATACCGGGGCAGTTTACCGGAAAGGCGCCCAAAGCTTCCTTCTGGCTGTACCGCACCGAAGATGATGCGAGTGAGTACCCGATAGAAGAAGTGAACTGGGTGTGTGCTGCAGAAAGATCTGACAGCAGCGGCGCCGATGTGATCTCTTCTTCACTGGGCTATTATGATTTTGATAATGCTTCCCTGAATTATACCTATGCCGATATGAATGGTAATACCACCATCAGTGCCAAAGGCGCCGACCTCGGTGCTAAAAAAGGTATGCTGGTAATACTCGCTGCCGGTAATGAAGGCGGTAATGCGTGGCACTATCTTATCACACCTTCGGATGGCGACAGTGTGATGGCGGTGGGAGCCGTGAGTGTGTCGGGTGCGGTGGGTGGATTTTCAAGCTACGGTCCTTCGAGCGATGGACAGGTAAAACCGGATGTGGCTTCTGTGGGTGTATCGGCGCTGGTACAAACTACGGGCAATACTATTGGCGCCAGCAATGGTACTTCCTTCGCTTGCCCGAATATGGCAGGGTTAAGCACCTGCCTGTGGCAGGGATTTCCGGAGTACAACAACATGAAGATATTGCAGGCATTGCGGCAGGCAGGCAGCATTTTCAATACACCTAATGACCGTATTGGTTATGGTATTCCCAATGTGAAAACGGCTTTTAAAAACCTGTTGACCGAATATGCCACTTCGTCAGCCACTTTAAACAGTTGTACGGTAACACTTACCTGGAACAGCAAAGATGTGGGTGCGATGAAATACGAGATCGAAAGAAAAGCGCCGGGTGAAACTTCTTTTACCAAAGTGGGCGAATTGCCGCCACTTGCCGGCAGCACATTGGCCAACCGCACCTACACTTTCAATAATACATTGGTGGGTGTAAATGCGGGCAGCCTTTCTTACCGCATCAGGCAGATCATTGATACAGCAGTGGCGAGTTTTGCAGATGCATATATTGATACAGCGCTGGTGAATGTACCGGCGGGTTGTTTTGCCACCGGCACCGGCAATGTGGACCCCAACAAAGTGCTGGTGAGTGTGCAGCCGAACCCCGTGAGCAGCACTATTGTGCTGGTGGTGGAAACGCCGTATGCGGTGAGCAATATGCCGGTGGTATTGTTCGACAGCAAAGGGCGAATGATACAGCAACTGAGTGAATCGAAGAACAGCGGTAAGAAACTGATCAGCATACCGGCGGAGAGGCTGGCCAAAGGCAAGTATTATATCCGGGTGATGAATGGCAACAAAGCGATCGGTACGGCAGAATTCCTGAAACTATAATGGCATTTGCAAAAGGGCCGCAAACATCGTGTCGGCCTTTTCTTCATATCCTTTCAGCAGGGTGACTTGTACAGTCTGCAGTTTTCTTTCCTGCAGGATGGCGATCATTTCTTCATTCTCTTTTTTAAATACGGAGCAGGTGATGTACAGTAAATAACCACCGGGTGTTAATCTGGTGATCACATTTGACATGATCTTTTGCTGAAGCTGTGCATACGTATTTGTTTGGGTAAAATCATAATGGTACAACTGTTCCGGTGTGCGGCCCCATGTACCACTGCCGGAGCAGGGCACATCAGCGATGATGAGGTCGAATTTTCCGGAAGGTAATTGTGCCACATCGGTAAGATCGGCGGTAAAGCTTTTATACCGGCTGATACCGGCTTCTTCAAACCGTTTTTTAAGATTGGCTGTGATGGATGGCCTGATATCAGACACGGTAAGGTCGATGTTGCCGAGAATATCTTTTACCAAAATAGATTTACCGCCACTGGCAGCGCAGCAATCCCATACTTTCCATTGCTTATTACCGGCGGGGAGCAGTTGAAGCAATTGTGCCACCCGTTGAGAGCTGAGGTCTTGTATCACGGCTTCTTTGTTCAATTGCAAAAGTGAATCTGCTTTGGTGGTATTGGGTAAAGCAATGCAGGATGGGGCAATGACTGTATGAGTAATGCCTGCTTCGGTAAGTTTTCGCAGCACGCCTCCCTCCTGCCCCGGTCTTATACGGAGAAACATATCGGGCTGTGTTGAGTAAGACAATACAAAGGCATGAAAAAGGATATCATCACACAGTTCGTTTTGCCAGGGAAAGATGTCTGTATCATTTATTCCAAGCAATAAGAGTTTATCGGCAACTGGCATTGGCAGTTTATCATTCAATTCGGGGGCCAGTGCGGCGAGAAGCGGGTGTGATTTTTCTGAACAAAGAAAGAGCGCCTGGATTATCCGTTCTTCAGTTGGAAGGGAAGTAACTGCTTTACCCAACCTGAAAAAGCAATAGCATAAATGGCTTACCTGTTTTCTGTCGGACGAGCCGAATTTTTTATGCTGCGCAAAATATTTTTTTAAAAAAGAAGCCAGCGGTTCGTTGCCGGAATACTGATCCAGGATAGCGGCAGCAGAATGCAGGTATGAATGAAAGCGGCTCACGGGGGCAAAGTAAGGAATTTCAACACAGGGTGACAGAGAATTGGAGTTACACAGAGAAATTGAAACTAGAAAGAAATTTCTCTGTGTAACTCTGTTACTCCTGGCCTCTGTGTTGAAGCACTTCGTTTTTGAAGCGGGTTCTGATCAATTATATTATTACCGGACTGATTACTGGTAAAAATAAGTGAGGTTATCAACAGCGCCACCGGGTGTGGTGGTATTGGTACCGCTTACCGGTTTACCCGCTGCGTTGTAAGTATAGGTAACATTGGAAGTGCGGTTGTTGGCCGGTGTGTTCACATCTATGATCTCCACTTTGTTGGCATTATTGACAGATATCCAGTCGCCATGATTGATAGCGCCGGCTTCACCAAGGTTCAGGAAAATAAGTGTGGGGTTGATGGAACTGGTCTTGTTATCATACGTGTATTTGATCGTGGAAATAAGATCATCTGTACCGCTGCTGGGATCGTACTGGTTGAGTTCTGATACATTACCATTGGCTGCGATGGTGAATTTTGTTTTGAGTGTAAGTTCATACGGTGAGCCAAGTGCAGGAATGGCCTGCCAGGATTGTTGTTCGATGACACGTTTATTTGCATCGTATACAAACACCATACTGTCGAGAACGGCGAAGCCGAGCAGCGACATTTCAGTAACGGCAGAAGTGTATTTGGAAGAAGCTGCGTCGTAATGAAGAACAGTGGTAACGCTGTCAATACCAAGCAACACGAAATTGGGGTTGATCTGCACGTAATGTGTGATGACCCCGGAGGCATTGCGGTAATATTTGAAGTCATTACCCATATCAAACCCGCCAGACATACCGGTGAGTTTCATACGGATGAGCTTATTGGATGCATTGTAGGTGTACACGGTAACGATAGAGTCGGAACCTGTTTTGCTTACGCTTTTCACGAGCAGGTTGCCGGAACCGCCGCCGGTGCCGCCGCCGCTTCCATCAGGAAAATCCACTTCTTTCTGGCAGGAAGCCAGTACAAAGAGGGCGGCAGAAAGGATGATGAGTAACTTTTTCATTGGTTATACTTTTTAAAGTTCGAGTAAAGTCTGTACAGGGCTTTTACCAAATAATAAAAGCTCAGGGTTTTCGAGTAATTCTTTTACCCGTACCAGGAAGCTGACTGATTCCCTGCCATCGATGATGCGATGATCGTAGCTGAGGGCGAGGTACATCATGGGCCTTACCACCACCTGTCCGTTTACCACCATTGGCCGTTCCTGTATCTTATGCATCCCCAATATAGCACTTTGCGGGATATTGATGATGGGTGTGCTCATGAGTGAGCCGAATACGCCGCCGTTGGTGATGGTGAAAGTGCCGCCGGTAAGTTCTTCGGCAGTGAGTTTACTGTCGCGGGCTTTGGCGGCCAGTTCTGCCACTTTGCGTTCCACATCGGCCATGCTCATACTTTCCACATTGCGCATTACCGGTACGGTCAGTCCGCGGGGAGTGCTCACGGCAATACTGATATCAGCATAATCGTGGTACACGATATTGTCGCCATCAATGTAGGCATTTACGGAGGGCCATTCAGCGAGGGCGATAGCGCAGGCTTTGGCAAAAAAACTCATGAAGCCGAGGCCCACACCGTGTGCTTCTTTGAATTTGTCTTTGTATTTCGTTCTGATCTCCATGATGGCGCCCATATCCACTTCGTTGAAAGTGGTGAGCATGGCGGTGGTGTTCTTAGCTTCCACGAGACGGCGGGAGATCGTTTTGCGGAGGTTGCTCATTTTCTCCGTACGTACATTACGGGTGTTGAGTTCTGCACCTGCAAATGCTTTTTTACCGGGAGTGGCCAGTGCGGCCAGCACATCTTCTTTTAAAATCTTACCAGAAGGCCCGGTAGGCTTTACTGTTTTCGGATCTACCTTTTTATCGGCAATGATAGCGGAAGCCACGGGGCTGGCTTTTACATCATTGGGTATGGCAGTAAGGGGTGCTGAGGAAGCAGGGGCTTCAGCAGCAGGTTTAGGCGTTTCGGCTTTCGTTGTTTTTTCAGGAGCAGCGGCTTTTTCGGGTTTGGCGGCGGCTTCATCGATGGTGGCGAGCAGGTCGCCGATCCTGATGGTGTCGCCTTCTTTAATATCAGCCAGTTTTATCACCCCGCCTTTTTCGGCGTTTACTTCAAAGGTGGCTTTTTCGCTTTCCAGTTCGGCGATCACTTCATCCCGCTCCACATATTCGCCGTCTTTTTTAAGCCATTTGAGGAGTGTTACTTCACTGATGGATTCGCCTACCGTTGGTACTTTGATGTCAGTCATGTGTAATGTTGCAATGAGTGGGGCAAAATTCGGGAAAAAGGGGGGTTCGGGAAAATCTAAATCGGTACCGGCGGGGGTTGTAACCGCTGGTATTTCAGGCAGGTAGCGGAAGGCCGTCAGGGTGTTGTTTATTGGTTATACAATGCCTTTCTCCAATGCCAGGTGAATGATCCCGGCGGTGGAGGAAGCGCCGAGTTTTTTCAGCAGGTTCTGGCGGTGGTTGTCCACGGTGCTTTTGCTGATAAACAGCAGGTTGCTGATCTGTTTGCTGCTCATGCCTTTGGCCAGCAGGGTGATGATCTCCCGTTCACGGGAAGTGAGCCTGGTGGTGGCAGGTTGTGCCTTTAATTCTTCACCAGGATTGTGACAGAGAAATATTTTTTGTTCACCCAGCGGACTGTCGAGCAGGCTCATAAAGGGCGGGTTGTTGTCTTTTTTTATGTGGGAAATATCAGAGCATACGGCCAGGATATACACGAGCCGGCCTTCTTCATCATAATAAGAAGCGGGATATTGTATGCAGAACCATCTTATGTTTTCATCGGGTGTTTTGATACGGGCATAGATGGAGGCGCGGGCATTGTTTCGGTCTTCCACTTTCAGTTGCTGGAGGTATTGGTCAAACTTCATGACATAGGCCATCACGTAGGGAACATCATCGGGCAAGAAATGTTGCAGGGAAAAATGCGGAGGGGCGCCGAGCCATTCATCTTCGGCATGGCCGGTGAGTTCTTTTAAAGCGCCGCCGGCACCCACGATCTTTCCAAGTGGCAGGCAACCAAGATTCCAGTAAAACATGCCGAGGGCATAGTTGTGAATGTTCCGCACCTGTTCGGCAAAAATGGTTTTGTAATCAGGCAGGGAAACAGGTTGCTGGTATTGTAACCAGTAGGAAGCAAAGGAGCCGGCATCGGCCAGTCCGATCTTTTCATGTGCCATCGTGGTACAGTTGGTTTATGTGTTCGGGCAATAAATTAGTGATAAATCACTATATATAAAAAATGCCGGTCATTTAATTTCACGGCAGGAATTTCCTTATTCATACCGCTAACTATTAAACCTGATGAATCTGAAAACCGGTACCGGCTTGTTTTACGACGGGTGGGGTGCCGGTTTTTCTTTTTTATTACCACAAAAAAGAACTGGTTCATTGTAAAACCTGGTAACTGTTATGAAAAAATTTCTCCTTTTATCATTTCTTTTAGCCTCCCTGCAGGCGATGACACAAAATGTAGGGGTAGGCACAACTACGCCCAATGCCAGTGCGCAACTGGATGTAACCAGCACCACTAAAGGAATGCTGATACCCAGGATGACGCAGGCGCAACGAACAGCGATCACCAATCCTGCACAAGGATTGCTGGTGTACCAGACAGATGGCACTTCTGGATTTTATGTAAACAAGAGTTCTATACCCGCCGTTCCCAACTGGGTTACCATCAATGAAGGGATCAACTACTGGTCGGCCGGATTGTCGCCCAACAGTATTTATAACAATAATACCGGCAATGTGGGTATTGGTGCCGCAACACCTCAGTACCCGCTTACTGTACAATCAAACGGTATCGGCATTTCGCAACAAAGCTCTGATGCCAGTACGCAGGTGGGTTTTTTTACGACAGCCGGGGCAGCATACTTACAAACGCATACCAATCATGATCTGCTGTTCAGCACCAATAACGGCGCTGCGCAACTGACTTTGAAAACCGGGGGCAACTTTGGTGTAGGTAATACCAACCCGACGAATAAGCTGGATGTAACCGGCACTTTCCGTGCTACGGGTAATGCTGTGTTTGGCGGTACTGTACAGATACAAGGTGGCAGCCCTGCAGCCGGTCGTGTATTGACGAGTGATGCCAGTGGTAATGCAAGCTGGCAGGCCCCGGATGTACCAACCTGTATGTTGAATACATATGAAATTTTTTCGGCTCTTTCTTATACAAACTTCACTATTCCTGCAGGTGTAACAAAGGTTTTTGTAAAAATGTGGGGCGGTGGCGGCAATGGCTCCACTACCACAAGCGTCATACTGCCAAATGGTGGGGGTGGCGGTGGAGGAGCTTATGCTTCTTTCTTTTTAGATGTAGTACCCGGACAAACTATAACAGGTAAAATCAACGCTACTAATGGCTCCTCATTTTATACAGTATTTAAATACAATGGTGATTCTGTAAAGTGTAATAATGGTGAGAATGCCAATAACGTACCGGGCAGAGGTGGTGTTTTTTTACGATTTGGTCTTGCCTGGAGTGCTACCATAGGAATAGAATTTTATGTCGGCGAAGATGGAAAACCAAATTCATTTAATAATTATACAATAGGCGCTACATCCTATACAGAATATATTGGCGGAAGCGGCGGCAGCTCATACCCGGCTTATGGACAAAGAGGGCAGGTGACATTAGTAACAGGTGTTACTGAATCAACCAAGGCTGAGCTATCTACTTTTAAAGGAATGGGTGCCGGAGGTGGTGCCATTACCAGGGCAGGCGGTGCTTCCGCCGGAGATAGAACAGGCGGTGAAGGCAAAATATTAATTTTCTATTAAGCCTTTACTGTTTAAATAAAAAATGCGGAGCATCTGCTCCGCATTTTTTATTTGTTGATGACGAATGTAATCAGATACTGAACGCCGTCTCCACGATCTCTTTCTGCTCCTGCACATGCACTTTATTATATCCTGTAGCTGTGGAGGCAGAAGGCTGGCGGCTGATCACACCATAGTTGAGGTTCTTCAGGTTCATTTGTAAAAAAGAAGCAGCTCCCATGTTCAATGGTTCTTCCTGTACCCAGAACCAGGCGGCCTGTTTGTATTTATCCTGCAAGGCATCCAGTTGTTTGTATGGCAGCGGGTATACCTGCTCCAGTCTTACGAGTGCCACATCATCCCTTTTTTCTCTTTGCTGGTACTCCGCCAGGTCGAAGTATATCTTTCCGCTGCAGAACAAAAACTTCTTCACTTTCTTTGCATCGGCTGTGGCATCATCTATCACTTCTTTAAATCCACCGGAGGTAAATTCATCCATCAGTGAATAAGAGCCGGTATGCCGCAGGTTGGCTTTGGGAGAAAAATTAATCAGCGGTTTACGGAACGGCCATGCTAATTGTCTTCTGAGTGCATGGAAGAAATTGGCTGCGGTGGTAATGTTGGTTACCACAATATTCAGTTCGGCGGCCAGTTGTAAAAAACGTTCCAGCCTGGCGCTGCTGTGCTCCGGCCCCTGCCCTTCATAGCCGTGTGGCAACAGCATGGTAACACCGTTCATACGGTTCCATTTCTGTTCGCCTGCTGCGAGAAACTGGTCTATCATGGTTTGAGCGCCGTTGGCAAAATCGCCAAACTGTGCTTCCCATAATACCAGTGCATTGGGGTTGGCCATGGCATAGCCGTATTCAAAGCCAAGCACTCCATATTCACTGAGCAATGAGTTATATATCCTGAATTTTCCGGTAGCACCGGGAATATGTGTGAGACGGTTGTAGGGTTTATCGGTGTTTTCATCCCGCAATACTGCATGGCGGTGACTGAATGTACCGCGGCGAACATCCTGTCCGCTCATCCGCACATCTTTCCCTTCGAGCAGCAGGCTGCCATAGGCCAGCAGTTCGCCGGTGGCCCAATCCACTTTGTGTTCCGTTTCAAACAGTTTGATCTTATCCTGCAATATCTTTTCCACCTTGCGGAGCGGTTTAAAATCGGCCGGCCATTGCATCAGTGCATTGAACACGGTGGTAAACTGTTCCTTGCTGACAGCGGTAACAGGTGATTGGTCAAAATCATCGGCTGCGGCACGGCGGAGTTTTTTCCATGCCAGTTCGGGAGGCTGGTAGTGATAAGGCAATGGGTTTTGCTTTACCTCATCGAGGCGTTCCTGCAGGTCGGCCCAGAATTTCTTTTCCATTTCACGGGCCAGTTCCTGGGCATCAGGCTCACCGTTTTCCAGCAAATACTTTATGTAAACTTCCCGCGGGTTGGGATGTTTGTCGATCAATGCGTACAGGTGCGGCTGGGTGAATTTGGGATCATCGCCTTCATTGTGACCATGACGACGATAGCAGACCATGTCAATGAATACATCAGAGTTGAACTCCTGCCGGTAGCGGGTGGCTATTTCCACGCATTTCACCACGGCTTCGGGATCATCACCATTTACATGAAACACGGGTGCCTGTATAGCGGCTGCCAGTGAAGTGCAGTAATCAGAACTGCGGGCATCATCAAAGTCGGTGGTGAAGCCGATCTGGTTATTGATGACGAAATGAATAGTACCGCCGGTGTAGTAACCTTTGAGGTAGCTCATCTGCAATACTTCATACACAATTCCCTGTCCGGCTATGGATGCATCACCATGTATCAGTATCGGAAGTATTTTGTCGAAGTCGCTGTGATACATCACATCTGCCTTGGCACGGGAAAATCCGATCACCACGGGATTTACGGCTTCCAGGTGTGACGGGTTGGGCATCAGTTTCAGGTGAACTGTTTTACCGCTCAGCGTTTCCACTTCACTTCCATAACCCATGTGGTATTTCACATCGCCGCTGCCCATGGTCTGGTCCATTTTGGCAGTGCCTTCAAATTCGCTGAATATTTGCTCGTAGGTTTTACCCATAATATTCGCCAGTACATTCAGGCGGCCCCGGTGGGCCATGCCGATCACCACTTCATGTACATCATTATCGCCGGCAGTGGTGATGATGGCATCTAATGCTGCGATGCTGGTTTCGCCGCCTTCCAGTGAGAAGCGTTTTTGCCCCACGTATTTGGTGTGAAGAAATTTTTCAAACATCACCCCCTGGTTCAGTTTTTCCAGCACCCTTTTCTTTTTATTCAGGGGTAATGGTTCCAGCATGGTATGTTCGATGGCATGGGTTAGCCAGTCTATCTTTTTCTGGTCGCTGATATATTTGAATTCGATACCTGTATGCGAGGCGTAGCATTTTTCAAGGCGATCAAGGATATTGCGCAGTGTGGTGGTGCCAAGGCCTATCAGGTTACCTGCATGAAAGGTGGTATCGAGATCTGCATCTGTAAAACCAAAAAAGGAGAGTTCGATATTGGCGCCGCGGTCTTTGCGGGTGCGGATGGGGTTGGTTTTAGCAATCAGGTGGGCTTTATTACGATAACCAAGTATAAGGCGGTATGCTCTTATTTCCCGCATCCAGTCCACATCCACCATCACCGGCTTATCTGCCGCTGCGGGGGCAGTTGCTGCTGCCGGCTGCGGACCTTTACCATTTACCAGCGTATTACTTACTGCAAAATCAAAACCTTCAAAGAATTTTTTGAAATCAGGATCCACAGCATCAGGGTTTTTTAAAAACTCCTGGTAGAGGCTTTCAATATATTGCGGATGCTGGCTGGTGATGTATTGAATATCTTTCATTTTTGCTTCGCTGCCTTAGT
>JAEUVM010000319.1 GCA_016787125.1 Chitinophagaceae bacterium
GTGATGACGGCCCTCGCCTCCGCCTGGTATGATGATTATGCCAAAACCAAACTGCATTCCTTCAACGACAGCAAAGAATGGCTCCAGGTGGATAAAGTAGGCCACTTCTACGGCACCTGGATAGAAAGCCGTGCCAGCAACGAACTATGGAAATGGACCGGCATGGAACGTAAAAAACGTATCTGGATCAGCGGCCTCACCTCTTTTGCATTTCAAACCACCATCGAATACCTGGATGGCAAAAGCGCCAAATGGGGATGGAGCTGGAGCGATTTCGGCGCCAACATTCTCGGCAGCGGCACCTTCATCGCCCAGGAACTGGCCTGGGATGAACAACGTATCAAACTCAAATGGTCTTTCCATCGCAAAAGCTACGGCGACCCGCAACTGAACCAGCGCAGTGATCAGCTTTTTGGCAAAAGCACACCAGAACGGTTTCTGAAAGATTACAACGGACAAACTTATTGGGCCAGCACCAGCCTGAAAACGTTTTTTCCTAAAAGCAACTTGCCTTCCTGGCTATGCGTTTCGGTGGGTTATGGCGGGGAAGGGATGTTTGGCGGCACCGAAAACATAGCCCGTGATGATAACGGCAACATTACTTTCGACAGAACGGATATTAAAAGATATCGTCAATGGTACCTGGCACCGGATATTGACCTGAGCAAGATCAGAACGAAAAGCAAGGCCGTGAATTTTATGCTGACCGTTCTCAGCGCCTTTAAGTTTCCGGCCCCCTCGCTGGAGTTTTCCAATGGCAAACTGCGGTTAAATGCCATTCATTTTTAATAAGACAACAGACTTTGCCGACAAGCTGAATTTCGTACTTTTATAAAAATATCAGGCATGAATCTCAAACACTTCTTTATCCTGGCATTATCCGTAGCTGCATTTACCAGTTGCAAAAAAGATGACGACAACGGCGGTGGCGGCGGCACAGAAAGTCCCTCCGTGATTACGATCACTGTTCCCACCACCGGGCAGATCATCCTCAATGGCACCGCTTTTAAAGTGGAAGGCACCATTGCTGATAACAACTCACTGGCTTCTGCCAGGGTGGAGATCCGGAATAAGACCACCAGCGCTGTTTATTATAACCAAACAACCACCACTCCAAATACCACTTTCTTTCGTTTTGACTGGACATGGACCGTTAGCGGTATCACCGCCACCACACCTGCCACGGTAAAAGTAACCGCAAGAGATGCCAACGGTGTGGAAATTTCCAAAGAAATGGATGTTGTGCTCGAGAATTGATTCATTCCGTACCTTGCCATTATGCAATACGTACAACAGGGGCTTTTCATTCTTATCAGTGCCATTGCTATCTGGTTATTTGCCAAAAAAGCAAAAGAGATTGCCCGTAATATCCGCATCGGGCGGGCAGAAACCATCAATGACCAGCCGGGCAAACGCTGGCAGAATCTGCTGCTGCTTGCTTTTGGTCAAAAGAAAATGTTTCGCAATCCGCTGGTGGCCGTAATGCACTTCTTTGTTTACGCCGGCTTTATCATTATCAATATTGAAGTACTTGAGATTGTGCTGGATGGCATCACCGGCAAACACCGCCTCTTTGCCGCACCGCTCGGCGGCTTGTACACTTTTCTCATCAATGCCTTTGAAGTGCTGGCCCTGCTGGTACTCGTAGCCTGCGTAATCTTCCTTATCCGCAGGAATATCATCAAACTGAAGCGCTTTGTCAGCAACGACCTTGATGGCTGGCCCCGCAGCGATGCCAATTATATCCTGCTTACAGAAATTGTACTGATGAGTCTTTTTCTTTTCCTGAATGCCAGTGATACGTTGTTGCAGGCCCGTGGTGCTGAGCATTACGCCGCCCACCCTACCGGCAACTTTGTTATTTCACAATACCTGCAGCCGGTGCTGAACGGCATCAGTAATGATGGACTTGAGCTCATCGAACGAGGCTGCTGGTGGCTCCACATCGTTGGCATCTTCGCCTTCCTTAATTATTTACCCTATTCCAAACACCTGCATATCATCCTGGCTTTTCCAAATGCTTATTTTGCCCGTCTTGAGCCTGCCGGTAAAATGGAGAATATGGAAAGCATTCAGAAAGAAGTGCTGTATGCCATGCAGCCGGAACTGGCTCCCACGGGCGAACAGGCCGCCCCGCAAAAGTTTGGCGCCAAAGATGTGGCCGACCTTAGCTGGAAAAACCTGCTGGATGCCTACAGTTGCACCGAATGCGGCCGCTGCTCTGCGGCCTGCCCGGCCAACCAGACGGGCAAACTGCTGTCGCCCCGCAAGATCATGATGGATACCCGCGACCGCCTGGAAGAAGTGGGCAAGAACATCAATGCCAATAAAGAATTTAAAGACGATGGCAAATCATTGCTGCATGATTATATTTCTGTTGAAGAATTGCGTGCCTGCACCACCTGCAATGCCTGTGTGCAGGAATGCCCTGTCAGTATCAGTCCGCTCGATATCATACT
>JAEUVM010000484.1 GCA_016787125.1 Chitinophagaceae bacterium
TAGGATATCACGGGAATGATGCGGGCATTGCTGGTAAGCCGTGGATCGGCCGTCATCATACCGCTTACATCCGTCCATATTTCCAGTAATGATGCATCAAGGGCTGAAGCAAGAATGGCCGCTGTATAATCAGAGCCTCCACGACCGAGTGTGGTGGTGACGCCGTTTTTATCCATGGCAATAAATCCGGGCAATACATACAGCGACGCATCACCTGTGGTAAAATAATCCCTCACCTGCCGGTCGGTTGCCGGAAAGTCCACCTCTGCGGCGGTATAATTATCATTGGTAAGTATTAGTTCACGGGAGTCTTTCCACTGTGCGGCCGTTCCTTCAGCGTTGAAACGGGCCGTGATAAGTTGCGAGGATAGCCATTCACCGTAGCTGGCGATCCTGTCTTTTGAACGGGGTGTCAGTTCCCGCAGCAGGCAGATACCATTACAAATGTCCTCGATCTCGTTGCAGCTTTTCTTTACCAGGCTCAGGTACTGGCCCTGGCTTTCTATGGGTATCAGTTGTTTTACGGCATCAAGGTGGCGTTGTTCAATCGTATAAAGTTTGTCTTTATAATTTTCATCACCGGCAGCAGCTTGTGTTGCAGCACCCAGCAACAAATCTGTTACCCCGCCCAGTGCTGATACGACCACCACCGTACGGCCCTCCTTTACTTTTTCTTTTACAATAGCGGTTACCTTCTTGATATTATCTGCATTGGCTACTGAGGTGCCGCCGAATTTTAAAACCTGCATGTTTTCGAAATTGAATTGATAAATGATAAATACACGATCTCCCTGTTGAAGCTCAGCCCGGATGGCCCGTTGGTATAATATGGTAATTAACTCCGCAGCAGCGGAGTTGTGGTTGTTGTTGTAGTAGAAAAAACAGCCACAGCAGCAGGGTGATGATATGTGTGAAGATTATTCACAGTCTTTTTTGCTGAGCACAATATACGTTGCCGAAGGCAATTACAAAATTATTTACCCGTTAATTTACAGAACAGGCTTTTTACTACTAAGTGTTAGTTTGAATGCGGGCTCAGCTTATGCTGAATATGCATCCGCAGCCTTCTTTACACTGCCGTGTTGCAGGAGCAGATCCCGGGCCTTTTCATAATCGGTGAGTTTGATACGTTCCATCAGCATCTGCGTGCCGCGGTCCACCAGCTTATCGTTGGTAAGCTGCATATTCACCATTTTATTGTCTTCCACCCTGCCAAGTTGTATCATCAGTGTGGTGGAGATCATATTAAGCACCAGTTTTTGTGCGGTGCCGCTTTTCATACGTGTGCTGCCGGTTACAAACTCGGGGCCCACCACCACTTCAATCGGAAAATCGGCGGCGGCGCTTACCGGCGAATCGGGATTGCAGGAAATACTTCCTGTGATGATACCCCGCTTCCTGCATTCTTCCAGCGCTCCTATCACATAGGGTGTGGTGCCGCTGGCAGCAATTCCTATCACCACATCCTTCTCACTTACCTGGTGTGCTTCCAGGTCTTTCCATCCCTGCTCTTTATCATCTTCGGCAAATTCCACAGCCGTGGTGATAGCTTTCTCTCCTCCGGCAATGATACCGATCACCAGGCCCGGCGGTACTCCATACGTAGGCGGACATTCGCTGGCATCCACTATACCAAGCCGGCCACTGGTACCTGCGCCAATATAAAAGAGGCGTCCGCCCATCAGCATTTTATCCGTGGCTGCTTCTGCCAGCTTTTCTATTTGCGGAATAGCTTTCTCCACAGCAAGTGGCACCGTCTGGTCTTCTTTATTGATATTCCTGAGCAGCTCGCCCACCGTCATGCTTTCAAGATGACGGTAAGAACTGACCTGCTCTGTTATTTTTTCAAATGCCATACTTCGGTTCATTTAGTATGAAAAGCCACCAGGCCTTCCATCGGGTTTTTCATCACATTACCCAATTCAAATTCATAACTGTTGCAAAGTTGTTGTATCACGTCTTTAAAACCAAAAGCAACACCGCCGGTAAAACTCACCGGTAAACTCCATATTTCCTTGTATTTACACAAATGAGTAAAGAAGAAGTCATTCAGGCCGTCTTCAATGATGTTCTCCACCATATAATGTCCGCGGTTTTCGGCCAGGAACTTTGTAAAGCCGGCCAGGTAGCGGTTGGGTAATGGTTTCTTATATACGTTTTCCAGTATTTCGGTGGCATTGGTGGTGTAGGTGAGGTCGAACCGGCCCCGCAGTTCTTCATCAAAGGTACCGTAGAGGTAATATTGTATTACTTTCTTTCCAAGATAGGCGCCGCTGCCCTCATCACCCAACACATATCCAAGACCCGGACTGTTCTTTACGATCCGCTTACCGTTGTAATAACAGGAATTGGAACCGGTACCCAGTATGCAGGCAATTCCTTTTTGCCGGCCACACAAGGCACGGGCAGCTGCTGCCAGGTCATGTGTCACTTCGGCATAAGCGCCGGCAAATACATTATGCAGAGCCCTCTTCACCGAGCGGGCATTGGCCGCGTTTGCACAACCGGTACCATAATAATATATCTCGTCCACCTCCACCTGTTTCAGCCGGGGTGCCAGTTCTTTGTTCAGCAGGTTGGTGATTTGTTCCGTATTAAGGAAATAAGGGCTGATGCCCTGTGTATAGATCGATTTCTTTTTTCCGTTTTGCAACAGGCACCATTCGGCCTTGGTGGCCCCGCTGTCGGCGATGAGTGTTATTGCCATGGTCTGTATCGGCATTGCCGGAGGAATACCGCCTGTGCAACACAGCCGCAGTAACCAGCAACTTTTACCTATTTTGCATCAAATTACATAATTAAGGGTTATCATGGTGAATAAAAAATTGCAGGTATGGCTGCCCCTCATTTTTGCACTTATTATGGTGGTGGGTATGGTGTTTGGATATAAGCTTGGAAACAAACATTCTTCTTACAAAGATTTTTTCCGCGGCAACAGCAGCAACTCCTTACAGGAGGCCTTATATATGATCCGGAATCATTACGTGGATTCTGTACAGATCGATTCGCTGCAGGGCAAGGCTATACAGGAAATGATGACCGAACTGGACCCCCATTCCGTTTACCTGCCCCCTGTTGACCTGAAAGAAGCGAATGAAGACCTCGCCGGAAGGTTTGAAGGTATCGGCGTGGAGTTCAACGTATTTGCCGACACGGTCAATGTGGTATATGTAATACCCGGCGGGCCCAGCGACCAGGCAGGATTACAGATCGGCGATAAGATCATTAAGGTGAACAATAACCCGCTTACCGGCCGCACATTTACCAGCGATGAAATTAAAAGCTATATCCGCGGCGAAGGCGGCAGCCAGGCTGCACTGTTACTGGTAAGGGACGGCAAACAGCTGTCAGTATCTGTAACCCGCGGCACCATCCCGGTTTCTTCCATTGATGCAGCCTATATGATCAACAATACAACAGGGTATATCAAACTGGCAAAGTTTACCGATAAAAGCTATGCTGAGTTTATGGCAGCACTCGAAATGCTGCAGAAGGAAGGCATGAAAAGCCTGGTGTATGACCTGCGTGGAAATGGCGGTGGTTTTATGAACGAAGCCGTTGAAATGGCCGACGAGTTCTTATCCGGCGATAAGCTGGTGGTGTACACACAGGGAGTGAACAGCAGCAAAAAAGAATACCGTTGCCGCCGCAAAGGCCTTTTTGAAGAAGGCAAGCTGGTAATACTCGTGGATGAACTTTCAGCGAGCGCCAGTGAGGTGCTTGCGGGGGCGCTGCAGGACTGGTGCAGGGCCACCATCGTGGGACGCCGCACTTTTGGAAAAGGACTGGTGCAGGAACAATATCCCCTCAGTGATGGTTCAGCACTCCGGCTTACCACCGCCCGTTATTATACACCGCTTGGCCGTAGTATACAGCGGTCTTACGAAAAAGGAAGAAAAGTATATATGGATGAACTGTGGGAACGGTTCAACAGCGGCGAAATGCTGTCGGCAGATTCGCTGAAAAGTCATAATGGCGGACAAAAATTCACCACGAGCTGCCGCGATACCCTGTTTGGAGGTGATGGCATCACACCGCATGTATTTGTTCCGTTTGATACCAGTCATACGATCCAGAAGATGATAAGGATGCTGAACAATAATGAAATGAACAGCATTGTATATAACTATTACCTCGGGAACAAAGCCCAAATAGATAAATATAAAACAGCCGCTGAATACACTGCCGGGTTCAGCGGTAACGACCTGTGGTCAATGCTGGTGGCAAAAACCAATGATTCATTCCGGTTGAAAACGGTAAATGCTGCCGAACGCAACATGATACAGGAAAGATTAAAAGCCCTGCTGGCCAGGTATAAATGGCGCAACACAGGTTTTTTCCAGGTACTGAATAATTATGATAACGGGGTGAAGAAAGCACTTGAGGTGATAAATTCCAAATAACGAATCGCAAATTCCAAATAACGAATCACAAGTTCCAAATAAGAAATCCCAAATTCCAGCGCAATATGGATGGAATTTGGGATTTTGCATTCCCATATAACTTACAACTTACAACTTATCACTTCCTCTCCCTCTCTTCCCACCATTTCTTCTCCATTACATAGGAGCCAAACAGTCCGAGACCGCCGCCAATCGCTATCAGGGAAAAATAGATGGCCGGGTTATCATGATCGTGACCTTTCATGCCCATGAACAGGTAAGTGTTCAGGATATACGCCAGGAATAATCCCAGTCCTGAACCAATGAGCAGCAGGGCCCATTTCAGGTTTTTATAAGGGGCAGGCCGGTTGGCAAACTCTTTCGGGTTCATCCCCTTTTCTATCATGGCCAGGTTTTGCCTGGTTTTCAGGTAATAAATGCCGAAGATCATGGCAAAGCCACCGGCAAACATGGTAATTGGTACTAAAGCTTCTGCGGAACCCATATACTTGTTGTTTAAATATTAATTAAAAGATTTGTTTCGTGTTCAGTACTGTGACAAGTGCTTTTTCACTCAGGTTACAGCCTTAAAGAACTTTTTTTTAACGGCCCGGGCCGTATATAATGGTAAGACTACCCCCGGCAAAAACAGGTTACACCCCACCGCTCCCGGTTTATTCTTTTATTTACCCATCCTTAATTTACTACCTTACAGGCTGTAACCTGATGGCTTCACCCGTTGTCATATCACCAGAATGTCAACCGGACTGAATGATACTGAGATCATTAACCAGGTATTGCGTGGCAACCACCAGGCCTATGCCGTATTGGTTGATCGCTACCAGGCTTACGTTTTCACCCTTTGCCTCCGCATAGTAAAAACGAGGGAGGATGCCGAAGAAGTGGCACAGGATGTTTTTGTAAAAGCCTACCGCTACCTGGCAGATTTTAAAGGAGCCTCCAAATTCACCACCTGGCTGTACACTATCGTGAATAATACCTGTATCAGCTTTCTGCGAAAAAAGAAGCTGGATATCCGGTCGCTCGATGATGAAAATGTATTTGCGTCGGCCGACAGCCAGGTATCGGATATGCAGGCCAACCAGGTGGAGCAGAAATCGAGGGTGCAGATGGTGAATAACGCTATTGCGCTGCTTAGCCCCGATGACGCTCAGGTGATCACTCTGTTTTATAAAGCAGAACAATCACTGGAAGAAATGGCACAGGTGCTGGGTATTGAAACAAATGCCGTCAAAGTAAGGCTGCACCGTGCCCGAACGAGACTAAAAGAAAAAATGGAAAGGAATTTTGCCACAGAACTGAAAGACCTGAATTAAAAAATGAAATTGCGCAAACAGAATAATACAGTAACCCTTTTGCCATAATTACTGAAAAATGGATAACAACGCAACACAACCCGACAACAACATGGAGGAACGCCTCTGGCAGTTTATCGACGGTTCAGCCTCCGCTGATGAAAAGACCGTTATCAGTGAATTGCTGGAAAAAGAAGCGGCATGGAAAGAAAAGTACCATGAGTTGCTGGAGATACATCAGCTCGTGAACGCAACGGAACTGGAATCGCCATCCATGCGGTTTACCAAAAATGTGATGGAGCAGATCACCCGGCAGCATATTGCTCCGGCCACCCGTACCTATATCAACAACCGTATCATCTGGGGACTTGGTTTTTTCTTTATCGCCCTGCTGATCAGTATGCTGGTGTATGGGTTCGGACAAACAACTTTTTCATCGGGCAGTGATAACAACATCTCGCAGCAACTCGACAAGGTGAATATCAGCCGCTTTTTCAGCAACAACTGGATCAACGCATTTATGTTCATCAACGTGGTGATCGGACTGATACTGCTCGACCATTACTTCAGCACCCGGAAAAAAACATTCAGGCAGGAAATGTAAACCACACTCCGAAGCTTGTTTAGCAATAATACCCATTGCTGATATTCAATCCAGCAAAAAAGAAGCTTAATGATACCAATCGTTAAGTCCGGTAACGCCCCCGCCCTTTGGCAGGGGCTTTTTTTGTAGCGGATGGTTCATGGTGAGAAGCTATGAGTTATGAGGTACGAGGTACGAGGTATGAGGTATGAGTTGCGAGCCATTCCCAATTGCCCAATTACCCATTCACCATTTCCCCCTCAAAACGTACCTTTGCCCACGAATTGCTATAAACATGGATATCAAAAACAACATACTGGAAACCATTGGTAATACGCCACTTATCAGGCTGAATAAAATTACCCGTGATGTTCCCTGCACCGTACTTGCCAAAGTGGACTATTTCAACCCCGGCAACTCGATCAAAGACCGGATGGCCTTGAAAATGGTGGAAGTGGCCGAAGCCGAAGGCAAGCTGAAACCCGGCGGCACCATCATCGAAGGTACCAGCGGAAATACCGGTATGGGTCTCGCCCTCGCTGCCGTGGTAAAAGGATACAAATGCATTTTTGTAACCACCGACAAACAATCCAAAGAAAAAGCTGATATACTCAAAGCCGTGGGCGCTGAAGTGATCGTATGCCCCACGAATGTGATGCCCGAAGATCCACGCAGTTATTACAGTGTGGCTGCCCGGCTGGCAAAGGAGGTACCCAACTCCTACCACATGAACCAGTACGATAACCTGGCCAACCGGCTTGCCCACTATGAAAGTACCGGCCCCGAAATCTGGAGGCAAACCGATGGTAAAATAACACACCTCGTTTGCACTGCCGGCACCGGCGGCACCATTGTGGGTACAGCCAAATACCTGAAAGAACAAAACCCTGCCATACAGGTATGGGCGATTGATGTATATGGTTCATTGCTTACCAAATACTTCCGCACCGGTGAAGTGGATATGAACGAAGTGCATCCCTATATCAGTGAAGGCTTCGGGGAAGATTTTGTACCGAAGAATTATGATATGAGTGTGATCGATCATTTTGAACAGGTAACGGATAAAGATGGTGCCGTAATGGCAAGAAAACTGGCCAAAGAAGAAGGAATGTTCTGCGGGTATAGTGCAGGCAGTTGCATACAGGGACTGATGCAGTTAAAAAGCCGGTTGAAAAAAGACGACCTCGTGGTGTGCATCTTCCACGATCATGGCAGCCGCTATGTAGGTAAAATATATAACGACCAGTGGATGATCGAAAGAGGCTTCCTTGATGTAAAAAGCTTCCGTGATGTGGTAAGCGCCAGGGGTGCCAAAAGGCTGATTACCGTTGAACCATCACAAACTGTACTGGAAGCGGTGGAACTGATGAAGAAGTATGATATAGAACAGATACCGGTAATGAGTGGCGACGGACCGGTAGGTTCCATCAGCGAAGGCGGTTTATTTCAAAAGATATTCGACAATCCCGAACTGAAAAACTCAGCCGTAGAACAAGTGATAGAACCTCCCTTCCCGCTGGTAGGCTTTGATACACCAGTGGAGAAACTAAGCCACCTTATTAATAAGGATAACGGGGCCGTGCTGGCAAAAGATGAAGCCGGCAATCTTCACATCGTCACCAAATACGATGTGATACAGGCACTCGGACATTAAGCACAATAAGCAAAAATTGCAGGGTATTGCGGCTACGACAACGATTGCGTAGCCGTTTTTGCGTAATAATACGCAAACCCCTCTGTGGAATCCCGCAACAACAGGCGTTTCATTTACGATAAATGTGGTAAATACCGTCGTAAAAAAATCGGGGTAATTTGCTCTATATTATTAAAGAACAGCCAATTATTTTTGTTATCCAATCATCCAATACCAAAAGAAAAACAAAAACCAATCCTTAGAAAAACCAAACAGTCCAGATCCGATTAGAAAAACCGTCCAAAGTCCAAAAGATCCTTGAAGAACCCAACGTCACCGTGTCCAAATCCTTGAAAAGAATTAAACGTCCGGAACCCTCCTGCTAATGTAATGTTAGCAGGAGGCGCGGTGAACCTCCACCGCCCCACTCCAACTCTCCCCTCCTCCGCAAGTAAGCAGCCGCTTCCCTCATCAGCACATTCTCTCATTTTCACATTCTCTTATTTCCACATTTCCACATTTTCACATTTCCACATTATCTTCCACCCATGCTTTCCTGCACCGTTCAAACAGGCCACACCATCACCCTGCCACATCCGCCTGCCCGCATCATTTCCCTGGTGCCATCGCAAACGGAATTGTTGTATGACCTGGGACTGAACGAACAAGTGGCAGGTATCACCAAATTCTGCATCCACCCGGAAGAATGGTTTCGTACCAAAACAAGAGTGGGCGGTACCAAACAACTGAAGATGGATATCATTCACCGACTGCAGCCCGATCTTATTATAGCCAATAAAGAAGAAAATGTAAAAGAACAGATCGAAGAACTTGCCAAATCCTTCCCGGTATGGACAAGCGATATCAGTAATCTCTCTGATGCACTGGCAATGATAACAGCTATTGGCCTGATCACCGGAAAAGAAAAGGAAGCTGCCTCCATTGTTAAAAAGATCACAGACAACTTCGCCACCCTTCCCAAACGAACTTTGCGAAAGGCTGTTTATCTCATCTGGCAAAAACCATTTATGTGTGCCGGTGGTGATACATTTATCAGCAGCATGATGGAGACAGCGGGCTTTGCCAATGTTTTTACCCATAAAAAAAGATACCCGGAACTGACACCGGACGAAATAGCTGCCAGCGAAGCCGAATATATACTCTTATCATCCGAGCCATTCCCCTTCAAACAAAAGCACCGGGATGAAATAATAGCCCTGTTCCCTGCACAAGAGGTAATACTGGTTGATGGTGAACTATTCAGTTGGTACGGCAGCCGCCTGCTTCACGCCCCGGAGTATTTTGGGAAGCTGTGAGCTATGAGTTGTGAGTTGTGAGCTGTGAGTTGTGAGCTGTGAGTTGTGAGCTGTGAGTTGTGAGCTGTGAGTTATGAGTTGTGAGTTGTGAGTTGTGAGTAATAAGTCGTAAGTGGTAAGTCGTTAATAGTGAACCAAACTATCATCCATTATCTATTATCTATCATCTATCTTTAGTAATGCGTTTTACCGAAAATCAAAACGACAGAGAGACCAATCACGGCGATAAACCCTCCCGGAAAAAACCGATGTACCCGGTGAGTGACGGGCTGCGCAACTATCTTCGTCAGCGGGGGCGTGAAGTAAAAATGCCCGTTACCTATAAAGACCTGCTCAACTTCACCTGGTCAACACCCATCACAGATAAAGACGGAAAAGATACTTTTTGGGAAAGCACCAGCTACGACAGCCGCGACTGGAATTTTATCCGGGAAGGATTGGTGAA
>JAEUVM010000520.1 GCA_016787125.1 Chitinophagaceae bacterium
TTTACAGATACTTTTTTATCCAAAGTGGTATTGGTCAAAAAATAAGCAGGTATAACAGGTTATGAACGCATTAATAATAGCAGCAATTCTTGGAGTGGTGATGATGTTCAGCAGTTTTTTGCTGAAAAGCAAGGCATCTGTGCGCAGTGTCGGCATTGCAGGTATGGCGTTGCTGCTGGTGGTGAATACGATGGAAATGTGCGGCTGGCATTTTTTCAATATTGATACAATGGACATGCTCCATTTTGACCGCTTTGCCCTGCTGTTTGATTCGGTCATCTTTGCATCAACATTGTTGTACCTGGTATTATCAGCAAGGGATATGGAGAAAGTGGGAGTGAACTATGCCGAATATTTTGCCCTTATCTTTTTTATTCTTTGCGGTGTTTCACTCACCTCCTCTTTCCGGTCGCTGATGATGCTGTTCCTGGGTATTGAAATCATTTCCATACCGCTGTACATCCTTACCGGCAGTGATAAGCGGAACCTGAAGAGTAATGAAGCCTCCCTGAAGTATTTTCTGCTGGGATCTTTTTCCACCGGGCTGATGCTGATGGGTATAGCGATGATCTATGGTTCTGCCGGCTCTTTTTATAACACCGTTATCCAGATGGGCGGCGCCAAACCTGATACACTGATGCTTTGCGGCATGCTGCTGCTGCTTTTTGCCATGGCATTTAAAGTATCAGCTGCCCCCTTCCATTTCTGGACGCCGGATGTATATGACGGAGCGCCAACGGTTTTCACATCTTTTATGGCCACCATTGTAAAGGTGGCGGTATTCATTGCTTTCATGCGGCTGTTTGATGATGCCTTTGGCAAGATGGAGAAGAGCTGGCGAATGGTGTTTGGTATCATTACGGTAGCCACCCTGTTTATCGGAAATATCACCGCCGTGTTCCAGCAAAGTGTGAAGCGAATGCTGGCCTATTCCAGCATCGCACAGGCCGGCTTTATGATGATGGCGCTTTTCAGCATGAATGCCGATGCTAAGGAAGGCCTGTTGTTGTATTCAGCAGCTTACTGTCTTGCCACCATCGGCATCTTTGCAGTGCTGATCAAAATGGACGATTATACTTTTGATGGCTTTAACGGTTTTGCCAGGAAGGAACCCCTGCTGGCAGCCACCACTACCATATTCCTGCTGTCGCTGGCAGGTATTCCGCTTACGGCCGGCTTCCTGTCTAAATTCTATATGCTGAAAGCCGCTCTTCTTGAAGGCGGTAATCTCTGGCTGGTGATCGTGGCTATCCTGATGGCCGCGGTGAGTGTGTATTATTATTTCAGGGTGATACAGGCCATGTATTTTAAAGAAGGTGAACCCGGCACTGTATCAGTAACACCTGTATTCAGGTGGACCTTGGTGCTGCTGGCAGCACTGGTGATACTGCTGGGTGTATATCCCGACCTGCTTACCAGCCTTATGTATTTCTGATCAGCACATCGGCTTTCTTTCAGTAATTTCGGTGTATGAGGTTCCGGGATATTTTCTTGCTGGCCTTCCGCACTATCCGCAGCAATAAACTGCGTACCGGTCTTACAGTAGCAATAATCGCTTTTGGTATTATGGCATTGGTGGGAATCGTAACCGCCATTACGGCCATGAACCAGAAATTTAACGAGAGCTTCTCCACGATGGGGGCCAATGGATTTACCATACGTTATAAGGAAAGGAATATCCGTTTTGGAGATAACCGGGAGGAGTTGCGGCTTTCCAAAAAGGGAAAGCGGAAGGCCAAGAAATCGAGCCTGGGAAAGATGATCACCAAAGATGAAGCAGAGCAATTTATCCGCCGGTATAATTTTCCGGCCACCCGCAGTATTTCCATTTTTGGCAACAGAACTAATATAGCCTCGTATAAAAGCCGTAAGACCAGTCCTAATGTGACCATGTTTGGCGGGGATGAAAATTACCTGCAGCTGAATGGCTGGACGATCCGGTATGGGCGAAACATAAACCGGATGGATGTGCAGACCGGCCGTAATGTTTGCATTCTTGGAAATGATGTGGCCAAAAAGCTGTTTAAGGAAGGGGTGGAAAGGGCTGTCAATTCAGTGATACGGGTAAACAGTATTCCCTACCGGGTGCTGGGTGTGCTGGAGAGCAGGGGGTCTGTTTTTGGTATGAGCCGTGATAATGTGATCATCACCACGTATACAAATGTGGACAGGAATTATTCCTCCGGCTTTTCATTTGTAATTGGCATCATGACCCCTGACCTGCGGCAGGTGAATACGGCAATGGGTGAGGCGGAGGGTACATTCAGGGCCATACGTAAACTGAGCACCACGGAAGAGAGCAATTTTGTGCTGGACAGGAGCGACAGCATAGCTGAGAAGGCCATGAACAGCTTGCGTTTTCTGACCATTTCGGCCACGGTGATCGGGCTGATCACCCTTATCGGTGCGGCTATCGGGCTGATGAATATAATGCTGGTATCTGTATCTGAGCGAACGAGGGAGGTGGGCCTGATAAAGGCTATCGGGGGTAAAAGCCGGATGGTTAGCCGCCAGTTTTTGCTGGAAGCCATCATCATCAGCCTGCTGGGTGCTGTGTTTGGCATCGTGCTGGGCGTTTTTGTGGGCAATCTTTTTTCGCTTGTTTTAAAAACAGGATTTGTGGTGCCGTGGAATTGGGTATTTGGCGGCATCATAATATGTACCATCACTGGTTTGCTGGCGGGATTATATCCTGCGCTGAAGGCCGGAAGGCTCAATCCCATTGAGGCCCTCCGGTACGAATAAACAACTGTGCCTCAGTAAATACCAACAGTTGTTTTGTCCATGAAATTCTCATCAAATAAAGGCACCTAAAGTTGTTCCGTATAAAAAAATCCTTAACTTGAAGGCCCGCCTTAAAAAGTTGAGGGGCGGAGATATTTGTAAAAACTTTTTTCTTAGCATTGTAACTCTGAAAAAGGATTAGTACCAAACTTTTAAAAAAACTAAAAAACTAAGATCATGGCAGAGATTAAACCAACTGCATCTGTTAAGGCTACTTCGGTTCAGCCCAAGAAAAGTAGCAATGCCATCTCCTGGATTGCTCCGATTGTTTGTATTGTGGCCGGTTATGCTATCTGGCGTTTTATT
>JAEUVM010000521.1 GCA_016787125.1 Chitinophagaceae bacterium
TCACCTTTGCTGCGGAAGCTCCACTTTCTTTCCTCATCCCTGTCTATCACCAGCGCCACCAGTTTGATACCCTGGATGGACTGCGGATAGTTTACCAGCCCTTCGGTATCGCCGGTGCGGATATGGTATTTCAGGAGGTCGCTTTTGGGGATGGCGATCAGCACGGTATTATATTCATAAAACACTTCCATCCGGTGCAGCAGCACATGACCGGTAAAGCGGAGCCTGTTTTCCAGGAAATTATCAAACAACTGGTCGTGCACCTTACTGTGCTGCAGTCCTCTTTCCCGCAGGTCGGCCACAAGTTTGTGTACGGCGGCGCTGGCTGAGGGGAAGCGGAAAGAACCGGTATCTCCCACCACGCCGGCATAGAGGCATTCGGCAATCTCTTCATCAATCAGGTTTCCATACCCGGCCCCGATGATAAGGTCGTAGATCATCTCGCAGGTGGAGCTTTTGGAAGTATCGCTGATGCCATAGTCGAAGGAGGCGGCATCCGGCTCCTGGTGATGGTCTACCAGCACTTTGGTGCAGGTAAGTTCCTTCAGCGGGCCTGCCAGGTTCTTTGTGCGGTGAAAGATGTTGAAGTCGAGGCAGAACAGCCATTCGGCAGCGTTCAGTACAGCCTGGGCCTTTTCCCGGTCGGCTTCATAATCCATGACTGTTTTCACACCCGGCATCCAGTTTACCCATCCGGCCCAGTTGGTCGGTGAGATCACGGTAACGCTGTGCCCCAGTTTTTTAAGCAGGTTATACAGCGCCAGTGACGAGCCCATGGCATCGGCATCCGGCTTCTGGTGCGTGGTGATCACCACCATGCGGGGGGTGCTGAGTAAAGGATATATCTCTTGTATAGGTTTCATCAGGCGGCTGCGAAGGTAGGGAGAATGTGCTGATGTGCTAATTTGAAAATGCGATAATATGAAAATCCCGGATGGCCGGGACAGGTGTGAAAATCCCGGATGGCCGGGACAGGTGTGGAAATGTGCTGATGTGGTAATCTTCAGGATTGCGATTTGGGCCCAAGTGATGGCCCGGGAGAAAGAAATAGCTTACCTGGTAAAAGCAACCACCAATCCTGTCATAAAATACAAAAAAACTGATAATCCGGCAAACAGCGTAACATACCTTACCACGGGCGAATATCGTTTTCCGCTTACCAGAATATAAAACCCAAGCAAGAAGGAACAAAGTATCAGCAACAGTTGCAGCAAAAACGTAACCTGGCTTCCATAAGAATATATGTACCGGTATTGCTTTGAAAACCTGAAATTATCCTCAAGCACCTGCCTGAGTAACACCAATAGGACAAAGGATACCGGGATGGCAAGGGCTGTAAGTATTAATGTCCGTTGTTTCATGTACAGTCTATTTATTCGCCCAATCTTTCAACTCAGCATCATTTTCAAAATGCTGGTAGGTAAGTTGCCGAAGCCATCCTTCTATTTCGGCCCGGCTAAGGTCTTTTTCTTCAATAACTGTAACTGATCTTCCTGAACTGGTATCTGCATAAATCAATAGTTGTGAGTTGAGAAAAGTAAAGCCGAACTTATCATTGTCTAGCCAGGTTGGATTTTGGAATGATCCTCCGGGGATTACAATAGGTAAAAAAGTGTCAATAATAAGGATATCTGTCAGGTTGTTTCTTTTCTTATCGGTGATCTCTGCCACAATTGGCACTTTCCCGTTATTGTCCAGAAATAACCTGATTCTTCCTTTCTGGCTACGGCTTTTATTGGTCTTGAAAGGGGAATACCATACAAAATCACCGTTGTCGGCCAGCGAACGCTGACAGGCTTTTTCAAACGGAGTCTTATCCCAGCCTTCCATTTCAGCAATCGTCATCAGCGAATGACAGATTACATAAATGAATGCATTTATTTTACCCCTATCATCTAATTCAGTGGGATGAGTGGCAATGCTTTTTAACCATATTGATTTAACCAGGCCATGTGTATCAGTTCTCTCCTCCTCTCCCATATGAATGTTGACTCTTTTCCTGTAGAATGCTTTTTGATACTCAAGATTTCTGGAAAATATCAAGACCGCCCTGGTGGAATGATCTCCAAACCAACTTGGGTCTGTCACACCTTCATGATAAATAGTTATGTATGGGGTGAATGTCATTTTGTTTTGTTATGTGGCAAAGGCGCAGGTGAATCCGGGTTACTGCTATACCAATTCAAATGAAAATTCCTTCGCTATCAAGTATGTCTCACCCAGAAATAGAATTTTCAGGTCATTACCTGGCTTTGCACCACTCCCCTCCTGAATTATTGTGGTCAGTTTTATTCTTTCTTTCTGATTGATTTTAACTGTTTGATATCGGCTAAATCTTTGGGTCGTGAATTAACAGCCTTTTCCTTAAGCAGGTCGTCAATGCCAATGAAAGGCAAATCAGTTTTTTTTACAGTTATAATATCTCTTTTATCGTACGATTGTCTGAAGCGTCCTTGCCCTTTCAGCTTTGGCAGAAAATCAAGAGTAAATTTATCCAGCTCAAATCTGAAATAAGATTTTAAGGGGTCGGGTGCCTGTTCGTTCATAAATTCTTTAACGTCCTGGCCCAGGTCAGCAAGTGCATGCAAAAGTTTATAATAGTTATGGTAGGTGGGATTGTACCAAATATCAAAATCGAACTTTTCCGACGCTTTACCTGATGGGTTAAGCGACCATCGGAAATATCCATGAAAGGCAACTGCGGTACCCCCGACAATCAGATATTGAACGGCATTTTTATTAAGAATCTGACAAATCCGCAGGATTTCTTCCGTTAAACTTTTATCCACCTGGTAATTAAGCTTTTTTGGCCTTCTTTACTTTCAGCAATTGAAAAAATAGTTCCGTTTCTGTGGTTGCACTTTTTCTGAAACTGGCTGCTTTTCCTGCCTTTGGGGAGGAGCTTTTCTTTAAGCCTTTAAAGGTTTTATATCGTTTCAGCGTTGCCATCTGTATAAAGTTAGGAAAATTTATTTTCGTCACCTGCCTCCCGCTTATACCGCTACTAATACGCCCCCACACTGCCCCGCGACTTTTTATCCGGCAGGTAATAAGGTGCCGGAAAATAAAAGGTGTTACCGTTTTCAATCACAAATTCATGACGGTGAAAATCTGCCACAAATATCGTGGTGATGGAAAAGGGTACGCCTTTCTCTGCTGTGATACCCTGCTTGTCAAAAAAGAAACAGATGCCCGAATACCGGTACCGGGGCAGACCCGTGTTCAGCGAATAACTGGATTGGTAAACAGACAAAACACCCCTGGTGGAATCCAACTGGCGCACCGCATCACAGATAAAAGGTACCACGATCTTACCGGCACTATCTATCACACCCCATTTCAATGCCCTGGGCTCTGCCATGGCGCTTCCGTAAAAAGGCAAATTCAGGTGCTGGCTGTCTTTAGCACCTTTCACCCTGGGAAAGTAACTTTCTATCCGTTGCACATAGGTTTTATAGTCGAAGCTGTCGTAGGTAATAAACAACCCGTCGCGAATGGGCAGCAGTGTTTTATACTTTTTCTGTACTGTCTTGAAGTTGGGGAAAGCCGGCAGGGTGTCTGCAGCCACTTCCCTGGCTGCGGAAAAAGAAGCAGCCAAGCCGGGGTTCGTTTTGCAACCGGAGGCCAACAGCAACAGAAAGCAGCAAAGGGTATTTATAAACATATACTTTTTAAGGCTGGATGATGTGTATGGTGGGTAATTTACATAAAAGTACCCGGTTCCAGTCCTTTGAGCGGACGAAGCATCCACTTTCCACCTTCACTCCAGGCAGCAGGTCTTGTATCGCTCTTCTATATCTTTTATCAGGTCGTCAAACTCTTTCAGGTTGATGTAAAATACTTTACCTTCTGTGCCCTCGCCAAACCACAGGGTGGAAAATTCCTTGTCGTCGATAAAGTGTTTTTTATAAAGTATCCTTACCCGTGTGTTATCATCCAGCACATAGGTTTTATCCGTTTCGTCTGGTTTTTCTTCGATGCTTTTCAATCGCAGGGCATGTGCTTTTTTCAGTGTATCGATCAGGCCGGGCATATACTCGCAGCACACCAGGTAATGATAAGGCACCCGGACAAAGTTGCCCGGCTTCCCGGATGGCTCCATCCAGATACCGAGTTTCTCTCCGTTAAAACGGATGGCGGGCCCGTTGCCGCATTGTGGCACCGGCGATTCACATTCCACACTCAGCACATGGTTGATCTTGCTGTTTTCGTTCTTGCGGCAGGAGGTAAAGAGGATGCCGGTTGCCGGCAACAGAAGCATGAAAGAAAATAACCCTTTCATATACTGTCGTATTAATGGTTACAGCTAATTGTGAAAATAATCCCTGCTGAATGAAGTTACAACTTATCAGTCACCAGGGATGGGTGCCGGTAATAGTGTGTGGCCATCTTTATGAATACTAACAAAGGCATAGGCATCAACTGAATCCCTGAGTATCTTTTCCCGCTTTCCCTGCTCAATCTAATAGGCTGGCTTTTTCAATTTCTTCAACTATCAGCGCAATATTTTTCTTGTTTCGCCCATAGGAAGTTACTGAACTTCTTTTATCAGGGTCGCAAATGCTGTTTACCAATACTGTTTCTTTATCAAACAGTATGGTTATCTGTTCGCCCCAACTGCCTGACCAGAAACCCGGTGATGACTTCAGTTCTATTGCTTTCTCGTTTGAAAAACTGACTTGCCAATTTTGTTCTTTAGCCAGCGATCGAATAATCTTCTTCAGCTGCTCTCTTGTTTGGGTGGTGGTCACGGTATAAAACCTAAGCTTCTTCCTTTGGATTCTTATATACACAATACCAAGGATGAACGGTACAACCATGAATAACACAAGGGCAGGCCAGGTCTTTCCCACCTTTGGATCCCTTCCGGTAAGGATGTCATTTAAAAAGTAAAACAGCATTGCCGCTGCCATGAATAAAAACAGAATTGAAATAGAATAATGACTAAACATGCGCCACCGCCCCATTTTCAGTTCCTTTGTTTCGATTGATCGGTTAATTTGTTCTTCTGTCATGTTTGTATGGCTTATACAGGGTAAAGTATTTCCTGCGTTCAATACTGAATGTTCATGCTCTGCTACGCCATTGACGTAAGAACA
>JAEUVM010000559.1 GCA_016787125.1 Chitinophagaceae bacterium
TTGGCCTTGATTATGTGGAAAGCGGCCCGCTGGTACGGTCGTCTTATCATAGTGAAAGGCATGTGATAGCAGGATACGGCAAGACGGCGTGGGAGAAGGAAAAAGCCAGCCGGATTTCCTAATTTGCCATTATGTTACTAATGAACAAAGTCTTACCTCACTATAAATATGAGGATAGGCTAATGTGGAAGGATTCTTGGGAACTAATTGAAGGATTACCTTATTCGATCAGGCCATCATCAGACCCAGCTCATCAACTCGCTGGTGCGTCTATCAGGACAGCGTTTGTAATTGCTTTGAGGGATTCAGGTTGTAAGAATTATCAGGCCTACAATCCCATTGATTACAAAATAAATGAGGTCACAATCGTTATTCCAGATATTTTGATTGTTTATGGTAAATTAAAAAAGGAGTATCTAGATTTTGCTCCTGCATTGATAGTTGAAATTTTGTCACTCTCAACCGCTTTGAAAGACAGGCACACCATGTACGAACTTTATCAGCAGCAAAAGGTAAAGTACTATATCATAGCTGATCCTGCGAAGAAAACATTGGAGGTTTTTGAGCTCAAGGGTAAAGTGTATAAGCCTGTTACCTCAGCTTCATCTTATTTTTTTGACCTCGGAGATAATTGTACTATTAAGCCCGATCTTTCAAACGTATTCAATTAGTATCTTCAGGTATCGCAATTGCACCTGATGTATAAACTTACTTTTTTCATTTCCTTCTTGCTTTTCACGTTTACCGGAAGGGCGCAAAACGGATGGAAAACCCTCAAGCCCATTCCTGCAGGTGCAGCCATTTCCGAACTCTCCGTTTACCATTGTGAGTGCACCGGCTCCAGGTCGCTTGATATTGATACCGGTTTTCTTATCATGCCTGAAGGTGATGAACAAAAAGTGGCCCATACGATAGATATCAGCCAGGAACAGGAAACTGAACTTTTTGGCAAAAAACAAAAACGGCTTACTTATATATTCCAGGTAAGAGGTATTGTAACAAAGGTGCTGGACCGTGGCGGTCCGCAAAAAGCAGGACCACGCTATGTTCCTTTCTTTGACATTTATCAGTACCGGGTTTTACGCAAAGCCCTGGTCTTTGACCCCTCACTCGTCAACTGGAAAAATGTTGATTCACTTTTTCAGCCGCTTCCGTCATCCGTTCATGTGTTCATGGGCGATAAGCAATCCCTGACTAATGATACAGGCGGCTTCCGGGCTTATTATGTAATAGCAGACCTGAACGACAAGCGGCTGACCTTTACCACAGACACTTCGAAGAACAGGCGACTTACTCCTGCTGCTTTTTATGAGAAAAACGATAAACCCCTGCTCGTGGTCAACACCACTTTCTTTTCTTTTGCCACCAACCAGAATCTGAATGTGGTGATCAAAGAAGGCAAGTTGGTCAGCTACAATGTACACACCATACCCGGTCGTGGAAAAGATACACTCACTTACCGTCACCCATTTGGAAGCGCTATCGGCATTTCTAAAAAACGGACTGCCGATATAGCCTGGTTACATGCCGATACAGCTTTTCGGTATGCTTTTGCGTATCAGGAGGCCGTGGCGGCAGAAAGGGATTCATTGAAAAGCATTTATCAGAATAATCCCCTTAAACCTATGTTGAGAAATATGGCTTCGCTTAGAAATGTAGAATCGAAACGCTGGAAAATGCAAACTGCTGTAGGTGGCGGACCGGTTTTGGTACAGGACGGTCAAATAATGATCACCAATAATGAGGAACTAAAATTTACCGGCAAAGCCATTGACGATAAACATCCCCGCACGGCCATGGGCTATACAGAAGATGGCAAACTCATTATCCTGGTGATTGAGGGCAGAAACAAAAATGCCGCAGGTGCCAGTCTTACATTGGAAGCCGAAATACTGCGAGACCTGGGCTGTGTGGAAGCCCTCAACCTGGATGGTGGCGGCAGCAGTTGTATGCTGGTAAATGGGAAAGAAACCATCAAACCGTCTGATAAAGAAGGACAACGACCGGTACCGGCTGTATTTATCATTCAAAACAGGTGAGGGGCCTGACGAAAAACTGACAGTAAATAATCCACATACCGGCTTTTTGGCACGGTTTTCAAAAGGAATCAGAGAATCAAAAAACCGATGTATGAAGAAA
>JAEUVM010000518.1 GCA_016787125.1 Chitinophagaceae bacterium
ACAGATGCCTTGCTTTTCAGCAAAAAACTGCTGAACATCATCACCACTCCAAGAATTGCTGCTATTATTAATGCGTTCATAACCTGTTATACCTGCTTATTTTTTGACCAATACCACTTTGGATAAAAAAGTATCTGTAAACTCCTGCGTCAGGTTCAGTAGCGCCTGCGGATATACACCAAACACAAAGATCATAGCCACGATGGCGCCCAGTGCAATTTTCTCCGTAAGCCCTAAATCCGTTATGGTAGCCGTCAGTTCATTTGTATGGCCGTAAAACACTTTCCTGATCATATTCAGCGTGTATACGGCCGCCAGGATGATACTGGTACCTGCAAGCACCGTGAGCAGCACCGGGTATTTTGAACCCAGTGAATTAAACACTCCATTGAACATCAGGAATTCACCGGCAAATGCATTCGTAAGCGGCAGCGCTATATTGGCCAGCGCAACGATCACAAACATAATGGTCATGGAAGGTGCTTTTTGCGCCAGCCCTCCAAGTTCTGATATCTTTTTTACCCCAAACTGTCTTTCTATTATTCCCACCACTATCCAGAGACCGATGATGTTGATACCATGACTGAACATCTGTATCATGGCTCCCTGCACACCGCTTTCTGTTTCTGAAAAAACCGCCGCACACATCAGCCCGATATGCGCAATGGATGAGTACGCCACAAGTTTGCGCAGGCTATCCTGCCGTATAGCGATCAATGAAGCGTAGATCATACCAGTAACGGCGAAAGCAGTTACCATATCACCCCACATAAAGGAAGAATAAGGCAGCACAGGCATCAGCCAGCGAACGATACCAAATACACCCATCTTCACCATCACCCCGCTCAGGATCATCGTGGTGGCGGCAGGCGCCTGCTCGTAGGTGTCAGGCTGCCAGGTATGCAGCGGAAAGATCGGCATCTTGATGGCAAAGGCAGCAAAGAACAGCCAGAAAAGGAACAGCTGCTCTTTAGGCGTTACCCACAGCGTATAAAACGAACTGATGCTGAAGGAGTGATCGGCCGACTTCGACCAGATATATAAAATACCCACCAGCATCAGTAATGAACCGATGAACGTGTAGATAAAGAATTTGAATGTGACCGCTATTCTTCTTTCACCACCCCATTGTGAGCAAAGGAAATACATCGGAATAAGGGCCAGCTCCCAGAAGAAATAAAAGAGCAGCGCATCCATAGCCAGGAACACACCCATCATACCTGCCTGCGCAAGCAGCATCAGCGCAAAAAAGTTATTAGCCTTCCGGTAATTCGTTTTCCAGGTGGCCAGCAGCACTACAGGATATGCCACTGCATTGAGCAGGCAAAGCAACTGACCCATACCATCCAGTTTTACAGAAAAGCTGGCGCCGATACTTTCCATCCACCGGCATTCATGCTGTAGGTGGCGGGCATCGGTTATTACAGTAATGCCCAGCAGCGAAACGCCAAGTGTGACAATGGCCGCAAGCAAAGCCCATGCCCTCGCAGTCTTTTCATTCTTTATAAAAAAAGAAGCAAGGCCGGCCAGTAACGGGATCAGTATCAGTAAAACAGGAATCATAAAAACCCGCAGCCCTTTTCAGGGCATTTAATTTCTTTTATTGTAAATAAAAATTCTCTTCTTACCACTTTACTGCTTCCGCACAAATAACTGTATCACAAAAATCAATATCATGCTTATCACCATCAGCAACACATAGGCGCCTACCTGGCCGCTCTGCAACAGGCGCAACTGGCGGCCGCCGTAGTTTACCATTTTGCTCACACCATTTACCAGGCCATCCACCACTGTCTTCTCAAATACATCCTTTGCAAAACCACCCAGCCGGTGAAGCGGTTTTACTATAATACTTTCATAAAGCTCATCCACATACCATTTATTCTCCAGCACCTTACCAAACCCGGTTTCTTCCTTACGCTGGTAATTCCTGAAACGGAACCAGGCATAAATGATCATGATCAGCACAAGCACTGTTGAAAGCCCCATCAGCATATACTCGGTACTATGTGATACAGGCGCATCATGTTTTACCGATTGCACCACTGGCGACAGGAAGGCTGCCAGTTTATCGCCACCATGCGAAATGGCTTCCGGTATACCCACCAATCCGCCCGCAATGGATAATACAGCCAGTATGATAAGGGGAAGAAGCATCGACGGCGGACTTTCATGCAGGTGATGTTCCTGCTCATGTGTGCCCCTGAACTTACCGCTGAAAGTGATAAATAATAAGCGGAACATATAGAAGGCTGTAAGCAATGCTGTAAACAGGGCAATGCCATACAATACCGGGCTTTTTTCAAAAGCAGCCAGCAAAATGGCATCTTTTGAAAAGAAACCGCTGAATGGCGGAATGCCGGCTATGGCAATACAACCGATCAAGAAGGTGATAAAGGTCCACTTCAGTTTTTTACTCAACCCGCCCATGTTGCGGATATCCTGTTCGCCGCTCATGGCATGTATCACACTGCCGCTGCCAAGGAACAGCAGGGCCTTGAAAAAAGCATGTGTCATTACATGAAATACAGCCGCCACATAAGCACCCGTACCAAGCGCCAGGAACATAAAGCCTAGTTGACTTACCGTGGAATATGCAAGCACTTTCTTGATGTCATTTTGTTTCAAGGCAATCGTGGCAGCCAGCAAAGCAGTGGCAAGTCCCGTATAGGCCACCACATCCATCGTAAGATGTGAAAGTGAATACAGGATATTGCTCCGGGCAATCATATAAATACCCGCAGTTACCATCGTGGCCGCATGGATCAATGCAGATACCGGTGTGGGACCGGCCATCGCATCAGGCAGCCAGGTGTACAGCGGTATCTGTGCACTTTTACCTGTGGCACCCACAAACAACAGCAGAGTGATCACGGTAATATCAGTAGCTGAGAATTCTTTTGCATAAGCAAATACATCATTGTAGTTGGCATTACCCACTTTTGAAATGATCCAGAAGATGGCCACCAGGAAGGCCAGGTCGCCGATACGGTTCATCACAAAAGCTTTATTGGCCGCCTTATTGTACTCCTGGTTTTTGAACCAGTACCCGATAAGCAGGTAGGAGCAAAGGCCCACACCTTCCCAACCGATGAACATGATCACATAGTTGCCGCCCATTACCAGCAGCAGCATCGAAAACACAAACAGGTTCAGGTAGGCAAAATAGCGGGCAAAATGATCCTTTCTTTCTTCATGCATGTAGGCAGTGGAATACACATGAATAAGGAAACCCACGCCGGTGATGATGAGCAGAAACAGTGACGAAAGCTGGTCAATTTTAAAATCAAAAGGAATATGCACGCCGGCCACCCTGATAAAATCGAAGTAATGTACATCAGCCGCATTACCCTCCCTTACCTGCATAAAAGCCCAGATGCTTAGTACAAACGAGCCAAGTATAACGCCGGAGCCAATAATGCCGCTCAGCGTTTTTGACAAATAATTACGGCCCAGCCCATTGATCAAAAAGCCAATGAGCGGCAGCAGGGGAATCAAGTACACTATGTCTAACTTATTACTCATTTCAATGTTGAGCTTTGCGTTATGAGCTGCGAACCCGCAACCGGTTACCCGTTACTTTAATTAATGTTTCAGCCTGTTTAAAAAGTTTACATCCACCGAATGAATATTCCGGTACATCATCACAATGATCGCCAGACCCACACTTACCTCTGCCGCGGCCACCACCATGATGAAGAATACAAATATCTGCCCGTCTGTACCGATCCGCGGGTCTACGCCTGCCATCTTCAGGTGGTGCATTTTTGAAAATGCCACCAGCAGCAGGTTTACCGCATTCAGCATAAGCTCTATACACATAAAAATGATGATCGCATTGCGCCTGGTGAGTACGCCTATAATGCCGATGGCAAAAAGGGCCACAGCTAATAATATGTACAGGTTAATTGGCATCGTATATTTCTAAACAGTCTTTTATAATTATCATTCTTTTTTACCGATCACCACTGCCCCCACCATGGCACTCAGAAACAGCACACTGCTTATCTCAAAAGGCACCACATAGGTGGAGAACAGTTCTTTACCCAGGTTCTTTATCAGGCCGATACCGCCTTCGTATACAAGTGCGGTATCTTTTTCCTTCACCCCCACATCTTTCAGCGCTGCCACCAGTACCAGCAACAGGCACCCGCCCGCAATAGCCCCGGCCATTTTCAGCCAGCGGTTCTTTTGCGGCTCCGTTTCCTTATTCAGGTTCATCAGCATTATTACAAACAGGAATAGCACCATGATAGCGCCGGCATACACAATAATGTTTACGATCGCAAGGAACTGCGCATTCAGCAATATATAATGACCGGAAATAGCAAAGAATGTAACGATCAGCCACAACACACTGTACACAGGATTCTTACTGGTTATCACCATAAGGGCACTGAACAGTGCTACCACCGAAAGAAACCAGAATAATATTTGAATTATCGACATAAGCTTTTAAGGTCTCGGTTCTTCTTGTCTTTTATCAGCAACCCGGCTCAGGCATTTGCTTTTTTATCACCCAGCGCTTTCTCATATGCTTCCTTTTGTTCGATCGGGTGTGGTATCAGCAGGTCTTGCTTTTTATAAATGAAACCCTTTCGTCCATAATTGGCTGGCGCAAAAGTCTGCGAAAGATAGATCGCATCCTTCGGACAAGCCTCTTCACACAAACCACAGAAAATACAACGCAGCATATTGATCTCATACTTTACCGCATATTTCTCTTCGCGGTACAGGTGCTCTTCACCCGGCAGCCGCTCACCTGCTTCCATCGTAATAGCTTCCGCAGGACAAGCCACCGCACAAAGACCGCAGGCTGTACAATTTTCCCTGCCTTCCGCATCCCTGTTCAGCACATGAAGCCCCCTGAACACTTTGGAGAAACTCCTTTTTTGTTCAGGATAGTTAATGGTGGCCTTCTTTTTAAACAGGTGACTGATGGTGATACCCATCCCTTTCAGGATATTCCAGAGATAAATGCTTTCCAGGAAAGTCATTGGCTTCCTGTCAACTTCTACAGACCTGTTT
>JAEUVM010000588.1 GCA_016787125.1 Chitinophagaceae bacterium
CCTCAAGTATTTTTTTTACATAGTTAATTATTAGTACATGAACATTTATGTTTCAAACCTGAGCTTCGCTGTTACAGACGAAGACCTGAGAAGTTATTTTGCAGATTACGGTGAAGTTACCTCTGCAAAAGTTATTATGGACCGTTACACAAACCGCAGCAAAGGTTTCGGTTTTGTGGAAATGAGCGATGATGAAGCCGCTAAAAAAGCAATTGCAGAACTGGATGGCGCCACTGTAGATGGCCGTTCTATCAAAGTAAGCGTGGCCAAGCCCCGTGAAGAGCGTACTTCCAAGCCTGCTTATTCTAACAGCAACAGCCGCTGGTAAGCAAAGCAATTTCTCCGACATTGAAAAAGGGACCGAAGTGGTCCCTTTTTTTATTTTTAATGATATAAATCGGATTTGAATTCGCCCATAACCGATCAGGGTTATCAGGCCCTTTGCTTTGCCTTTGCAGCAGGCTTCTTCGCTGTTGTTTTCGACTTGCTTTTCTTCAATGCCTGGTCAATGGCGGCACTAAGGTTAGCAAAAGTGGGGCGTGCGGTAACCATTACATCATTTACAAAGAAAGCAGGGATTTCCTTCACTCCCCTGTTATGTCCTTCTTTAATGTCATCCTGTACCTGCCAGCCATACATTCCATTTACAAGATCGTCAAGAAATTTTTTATTCTTCACACCGGCTTCCTTGCTGTATAATTTAAGGCTGGTGGTACCCAGGTTTCGCCTGTTGGCAAACAGCACATTGTGCATTTCCCAAAACTTACCTTCCTGTGCGGCTGCCACGGCTGATTCACTCGCCTTCAGGCTGCGCTGGTGTATTAATGTAAGCGGAAAATGCCTGAACTGGAATCTTATCTTTCCTTCATATTCTTCCAGCAACTGTTTTACCACCTCATTTACCTTAGCACATTCCTCGCTTTCATACTCACCAAATTCAGTGAGGGTAACAGGGGCATCTTTTTTACCCACGAATATATCCTTGGGTTCGATAATGATTACATCGTCTTTTTTAAAAGCCATTTTATTCTCCTTTTTTGGGCTTCTTGGTTGTTATTAAACTTCAGCCCTTGCGTCTTATAACAAATAGCCAGCCATTTAGTTGAAGGAAAGGCAGTTATGCCAATCCGTCCGGTTACTGAACCGGCTGAAGATAGGATATTTCCCAGCCCGGCCAAATCTGCCTGCCAATATTTTCCTCACACCAAATTTCGGATTTGAAAACCAAGGGATTAGAGAATGAAAATATATTGTACTATCGTTTCCTTTTCCCTGTTCCATGATACGTCTTTTTTGTCTGTGCCTGTCAAAACAGGCCAAAATTCGACGTCACTTCCTCCTGTACAAAAGTGGTTGGAGATAAACCGGTAAAGGCTATCGCTACCGTTGTTTTTCAAGAGTTTATCACCCCTAAGCCGTCGTTGGCTGTACTTCAACTGACAAAAAGCTGGTTTTGTCCCATTACCATGCCGTTCTACTTTTACATTGCTTTACCGACTGGCAGTTACTTAGCCTGAAAACTTACAGGCTGTCTGCCAAACGAAAATCTTGCCTTCTTGCCATCACGAATTGCTGTCACCCGGTTGCCCCATCAATGATTTTTTTGTTGACCCCTTTTGTAAACCGTCCTTCCGGCTGTGGCCGCAGGGCATTAAAACTTTAATTATGAAAAAGATCTTTCGTAACAACCGTATCGTTGCTATTGCATTTTTGACAATGTTCTCGGTGGCAGCCGCACCCGCTGCCATGGCGGGTGAAAAGAACCCTGTGGTTCCAGTGCAGCTTATTTTCCTTGGCCATGTAAAGAATCAGCCATTGTTTCAGCTGAACTTTAACGGAGATGAAAACCAGAATGATGTTACCATTATTATTTCTGACGAATATGGTAACTCCCTTTACCGCGAGAACATCAAGGCCGAAACCTTTTCGAAGAAGTTTCTTCTTAACACAGAGGAATTGGGTGATGAGACGCTCTACTTTACTGTCTTCTGTAAGAACAATAAGAAAGCGGTGGAATATGTTGTAAACCGCAGCACCCAAACCATAAACCAGGTGGTGGTAAACGAGGTGAAGTAATCTGAAGACAATTTATTATCAAAACAGGAGCCCCGGTAATGCCCGGGGTTTTTGTATTTATTACACATGACGTATAAAAAAGCAAAACCGCCCGAAGGCGGCTTTACAACAGAGTACCATTCATTACATGCATTTACTTTTAGGTTTCAAGAATGGTTTTCATCGAACCGGCATTCATTGGATTGGATCTCATCGGGTTTTTAC
>JAEUVM010000600.1 GCA_016787125.1 Chitinophagaceae bacterium
GGATATCAGACTAAAGGTTGGTCAGCGCATTAAGCAATTACGTACCGAGCTCGGTATTTCCCAGGAGGCCCTTGGGCTGGAAGCCGGTGTGGACCGCACTTATGTGAGTGATGTGGAGAATGGGAGGCGGAACGTGTCGGTGGATATATTGGAGCGGTTGATTAAGGGGTTGAAGAGCAGTTTTGGGGAGTTTTTTGGAGCCAAAGAATTTAAAAGGTGAGATACTATTATCTCGGCCTCTGATTAAAATATTTAACAACCTCTTCCCCTATCCATTTTCCCATTGATACTGGTACAGCGTTTCCAATTAGCTTATACGAACTGCGTTCATTTTTGAATACAAAATCATCAGGAAATCCTTGTAGTCTCGCATATTCTCTAACAGAAAAGGGTCTTACACCATATTTCGATGCTTTGTCCTTAATAAGTCTAGTGCTTAAGTCTTTTGAATAATGGGCTACGCAGGTTGGTGCAATAGCTTTTGAATCTTCCGGATCTACAATTATGGGTAAATCTCTGTAATGGCCCTTTAATCTTTTAATAACATATTCGGACATATCAACAAGCGGGTTTTCTTCTTTAATATTCTTAATTGTTGGCTTCTTTCTTTTTTCCGTTGGAGAACTGATAATGAAATTTCTTCTTGTCCCAATTAAAATGAGTCTTTCTCTTTTTTGGGGGAGCCACAAAGCTGCATTGAGCGGGCAAAAGATGTTGATGTAATAATCGGGGAGTTTTGTCATTGCTTCCATAACCACTTTAAACTTTTTCATTCCGGGTACATTCTCCACCACATACATTTCAGGTTTTCCAATAGCAATATGCCGGAAGAAATGTAAGAACAAATCATCGCCGGTTCTTGTTCCATGAATATCTGCAATAGGTGAATACTTGGTACAGGGGTATGTTCCTACAATAATATCAGAGGGCGGTTGCTCAAGAACGGTTTTGTCCTTTATATCAGCATGAAGTACTTCATGAGAAAAATAATGACTGTTTTGCCTCATGCATTCAATAGCATCTTTGTCAAGGTCAAGGGATTGAATCAGCGTTACTCCGGCGAGGGATAGTCCCAATTCCATTCCTCCACATCCGGAGAAGTAGCCTTTTGCGGTGGGCTTGTAGTGAGTTTTCATAGTAATGGGGTGGTTTAAATCTAAATACAAGGTAGGAAAATGTTTAGTACTTACATTTGCTTTTAAGCCACTTCCGTAATTATTTTATTATTTAACCATGAATGCCGATTGGTCTCCAGACGAGGTCAAACTCATTGTTGATGATTATTTCAGGATGTTAACTTCCGAATTAAAAAACCTGTCTTATAGTAAGACAGAACATAGAAATCGTTTACTTACTCTATTAAAAAACAGAAACGGAAGTTCTCTCGAATATAAGCACAGGAATATCACTGCTGCCTTAAACAATATGGGCTTGCCGGGAATAAAAGGATACAAACCTGCAATAAACTATCAAAAGCAATTACTTGAGTCTGAAATCATCAACTATATTACTGAACACAAGGCCGAAGTGGAAGCTCTATTTGATAATTTTTCCAAATCAATAGAAAGCAGGCCGCAAATAGAAATATTTGAGAATATTGATCGTCATTTAGTAGACCCTCCCGAACCAACTGAAATATCTGAACGTGAACCTTCTTTCCTTCCCATAAAAACTAATTATCTAAAGAAGGAACAAAACAACAGGGCAATAGGGGAAAAGGGGGAAGAGTTTGTTTTTCGTTTTGAAAAAGCAAGGCTAATTAGGGCGGGAAAGGAATTGCTATCCGAAAAAGTAGAATGGGTTTCCCGTGATAACGGAGATGGGACTGGGTATGACATACTCTCGAAGAACGAAAACGGGAGTGATAGGTTTATAGAAGTAAAGACAACAAAGCTATCTAAATACACTCCGATTTTCTTTTCAAAAAACGAATTGGCTTTTTCAAAAAAAACAGATCGTAGTTTCTTTCTTTATCGTGTTTTCAACTTTTCGAAATTTCCACAACTTTTTATTCGGCAGGGCCAATATGAATCATATTGCAGAGTATTTCCTGAGACGTTTAAAGGCGTTTTTTAATGTAACTGTTTTCCCGTTGATTTAGTACATTTCAACCTCTCCGGGGTTGGGGCGTGCTGATGCGGAGAGTACCCGGGTTTTACCCGGGGCTATTGGTGTTGATGCCCTTTGGGCAAGGAGAACCCCGGCCACAACCTATGGAGGGGAAAGTGTTTACTCCCTAAAGTGGGCGAGGGAGACCCTGTTTGTGTAAATGGGAAATCACAAATACCAAAGAAGAAAATCCAACTAACAAATTACAAATTCTTGAGAAGGGTAAGGATCTAATTGTAAATAATGAATATCAATTCACATATAATAAATTATAAACAGAATGTTGTAATTAACCTGTGGTATAGGAGATGTGTTGGCTGCACAAATGTATTTTATCACATATATAAGTGATAATACTCAGTTACTATATTGTTTTTAT
>JAEUVM010000658.1 GCA_016787125.1 Chitinophagaceae bacterium
GTTCGTGATCTTTTTGGTGATACGGTGGAAAGGTATCAGCAAACGGTTCAGCCTGTTTGGCCAATTTGCCTGGAATAAAGAAAAAAGCCGGTTGATCTTCTCCATGTCGGCCCCGCTGATGTTTCAGCATGCCATCAGTATCATCAGCTGGCAGTTCTTTTTCCTGATGACGGAACATCATGGCGATATGGCGTTAAAAGTATCCAATGTAATGCGGAATATTTTTGGTGTGTTTGGGTGTGTAACCTGGGCTTTTGCCGCCACCACCAATGCTATGGTAAGTAATGTGATCGGGCAGGGCAGGCATAATGAAGTGCCGCTTTTGCTGAAGAAGATCGTGAAGCTGAGTATGATCATTTCAGTTTCCACCTGTATTGTACTGAACCTGCTGCCGGGTACTTTCCTGTCGGTATTCGGGCAGGGTGAAGAGTTTATTGCGGCCGCTATACCCTGTCTGCGGGTGGTAACAGGGGCGATGGTCATTATGTCGTTCTCTATTATAACCCTGAGTGCGGTAACGGGAACTGGCAATACCAGGGTTACGTTCCTGATCGAGTTGTTGGCCATTATACTTTATTGTGCATATGTTTACCTGGTGGTGGAGCATTATTTCCTGCCGGTAGCGATCGGGTGGATGAGTGAGTGGCTGTACTGGTTGTCTATTTTTATACCTTCTTTATTGTACCTCCGCAGTAACCGGTGGAAGCATAAGGTGATCTGAGGTTAATATGAACAGGTATACCTTACTGATACATTGCCCTGGAAAGAAATGATCGGGGGATGAAGTTTTGCAATAGATATGTCAATATGTTTTACCTGCGGAAATTCCTGGTGAATATCATCTGCAATCTGCATAGCTAATGTTTCCAGCAGGTCGGCCGGCTGCAGCATATGTTTTTTTACCAGTTCGGCCAGCGTTGCATAATTTATGGTGGAAGAAATGGCTGTTACCACCTCATCAGCAGGCTCATACTGGACAGCAAGGTTTACTTCAAAATCATTCCCTGTTTTCCGTTCTTCAGGATATAATCCATGATAAGCACGGAAGATCAGTTTATGTAATGAAACGGTGATTGTTCCCGGCATGCTGACTGGTTAATGAAATCCTTTTTCGCTGAGATAA
>JAEUVM010000679.1 GCA_016787125.1 Chitinophagaceae bacterium
ATTTCTCCCCGATGATATGACGACAGGCTGGCAAACCGTATCGTACAATGGTCACCCGCTCGGCTGGGTCAACAAACTTCCTAACCGGATCAATAATTATTATCCTAAAGAACTGCGCATCCTGAAAGAAAGGGAATAGGGCAATTGGCAATGGGCAATGGGCAATCGGCAATGCGGAAATTCCGGATAGGGGGGAAAGTGTGTGAATCCACGATCTCGTAACTCACAACTCATAACTCATAACTCATAACTCGAAACTCAAAACTCGCATCTCGAAATCTCTTCCAGATTCCCCATCTTTGCACAGAATTCTATGCTCATGAAACGGATACTTTTTACCTTATCACTGCTCGTATTTACCAGTCTCTTCGCTGCTGCCCAGAGTAAGGATCTGCTGGTAAAGCAAAGCGATAAAGGACTTTATCTTGAACACAAAGTGGCGCCTAAAGAAAGTTTCTTTTCCGTAGGAAGGCTTTATAATGTGCATCCCCGGTTTTTGTCTTCTTATAATAAACTGGATATTAATAAGGGATTGCAGATCGATCAGAAACTCCGCATCCCCCTTACCGATACCAACTTTACCCAGAAAGGCAACAGCGGCACACCGGTATATTACAAGGTAGGCGATAAGGAAGGACTGTCAAAAGTGAGCAAGGCCAACCGGGATGTGCTCCTTTCCAGCCTGCGCAGCTGGAACAAACTCACCAGCGATGAACTGAAAAAGGACACCAAACTCATTATAGGCTTTTTATTGAGTAAAGAAATGCCATCGGTAACCATCACCCCATCGGTTTCACCCGAGCAACCTGTAGCACAACCAGAAGTAAAACCGGTGGAAGAACCCAAACAGCCGGATACCAAACCGGTAAACCAGCCGGTGGAGGAACCTAAGCAACCTGATACCAAGCCTGACACTAAACCGGTGGAAGAGCCAAAACAACCGGATACCAAACTGGTGGTGCAGCCTTCCAATACCAGCGACCAGGGCTTTTTCAAATCACATTTTGATCAGCAGGTGAAAAAATCACCGCTTACAAAAGATGCAACGGTTACTGCTGGTATCTTCAAAACCACCAGCGGATGGCAGGATGGTAAATATTACCTGCTGATAGATGCAGTGGCACCCGGCACCATCATCAAGATCATCAATCCATCCAATAATAAAGCAATTTATGCCAAAGTGCTGGGAGAAATGAGCGGCATCCGCCAGAATGAAGGCCTCAATATCCGTATCAGTAATGCAGCGGCAGCATCCCTCGGTATAGCTGATGATGATAAATTCATCCTGCGGGTTTTGCATTAATGGCACGCCATTATCCTGCCACCCATCAGAAGGAAGGGTCCTGTGATTTGATCAGGTGAATCAGGGCAGCCGTATTCTTTACCCCCATCTTCTTCAGAATATTATGCCGGTGAGCTTCAATTGTATTGAAAGATACATTCAGCTTTTCCGCAATGTCCTTTGAAGAACACCCTTCTTTCAGCAGGTGAACGATCTCCAGTTCACGGCCCGACAGGTTGTCAATGTTCTGCCTGCTGTTCTCCTCTTCAAATGCCAGATCGGCCAGTTTGTTCTTGATCTCAGCACACACGTAAGTACCACCTTCATTCACCACCCGTATCGCTTCAAGCATTTCATCATGACCGGAATTCTTTGTCACATATCCCTTAGCGCCCAATTTGAACATCTTCTTTGCCAGCAGCGGGTGGTTATGCATTGATACCACAATAATACGGGTGTCTGGTGAAGACTCCCTGATCCGTGGCACGGCATCAAAACCTGAAGCATCGGGAAAATTTATATCAAGGAACACAATACCGGGTTTTTTTTGTTCCACAAGGGTGAGGCCTTCTTCAAACACTCCGCTTTCGCCCACAATTTCCACTGTATTATTTCCCCTGAAAAGGTTTCTCCACATATCCCTGATCATTTTATGGTCTTCCAGCACAACGATTGTTGTTTTCTTCATAGAATTCATTTTTGGGTTAGGATGATCAGAAAAACAGGCTGCCTTTCATTGCTGAGATCATTGAGCAGTTGGTGATTCGGGGATGCTGTACCGGGAATAGTCTTTTCTCCATCCCGGCTTCTGTAAAACGATCCGAAGCGGATGTTGAACACCAGGTCAATAACAGTGAAGCTGGGAGTAATCGGTCCGGTCATCATCCAGCAGTTTTTCTCCTGAACTAATGTATCATAGGTTATTAAATAGGGTGGCTTGTACAGGCACCGGTTTTATTCCGGCGACGATGTAAAGTTTATTATTTTTTAGGCATAAAACCGTATTGTGGAAATCAATATTTCTATAATGAGTGTAAATACTCAAAATGAACGGTTCATATATTAAAAAAAACCGGGTTTTCAGGTGTGGCCCCTGAAACCACGGAGGAATTCCTGTGTAAGCATTCTTTTTTTTCCTTCCAGCTGGATGTCGAGCACATGCAGGTAGCCATTGGAGCAGCAGAACCGCAGAAAGGTTTTGCCATCGGTGTCGTATTCACCTGGTATATGTTTGGGAGCAATAATCTCTTTCTTTGCTTTGTAGATCTTCAGCATTTTTTCATTCAGTACGGTAAATGCAGCAGGATAGGGACTTAATCCCCTTACCATATTATACACTTCCTCCACCGTCCCGCTCCAGTTGATACGGCAGGTATCGGTGGTGATCTTCGGTGCATGTTTCAGTATTGTCTGACCGTCCCGGTCTGACAATACTGATTGAGCTTCTTCTTTAATACTGCCCTCGGCCAATCCTTTTACAGTAGCAACAAGCAATGCCGCCCCGATATCTTTCATCCGGTCATGCACTTCACCGGCGGTTTCTTCTTCACCTACCGGGAAACTTTCCTGCAGCAGTATATCACCGGTATCAATCTCATGTTTAAGTTTGAAGGTGGTAACACCGGTTTTCTTCTCCCCATTGATCACCGCCCAGTTGATAGGAGCTGCACCACGGTATTGCGGCAGCAGGCTGCCATGAAGATTAACGGTACCCATCGGCGGCATATTCCAAACAACTTCGGGAAGCATGCGAAAAGCCACCACTACCTGGAGGTCGGCATTCAGTGCTTTCAATTCATCTAGAAAAAGCGGGTCTTTCAGTTTTACCGGCTGTAATACTTTTATATTATGCTCAACGGCATATTTCTTTACAGCACTTTCGTTCAGTTTCATGCCACGGCCCGAAGGTTTGTCAGGGGCAGTGATCACGGCTATTATATTACAACCTGCTTTTACCAGTGCATCCAATGATGCCACGGCAAATTCAGGAGTGCCCATAAATACGATACGCAATGATTTGAAGTCTTTCATTGCTGCGAAGGTAGTGGGGAATGGGCAATGGTGAATCCCGGATGGCCGGGACGGGTTGGGCAAT
>JAEUVM010000723.1 GCA_016787125.1 Chitinophagaceae bacterium
GACCATCCGTATGTACAGGAAAAACCTTTTCAATGGGTGCGGGGCTACCAGGTGGGAGGCAAGTCGCTGACGTGGGGCCGGGCCTGTGCCCGCTGGAGTGAATATGATTTTACCGCACCGAAGCGGTATGGCTATGGCGAATCATTTCCGCTGGGATATGCGGAGATGAAAGACTGGTACAGTTATGTAGAAAAATTCATTGGCGTATGTGGCAGTTACGACAACATTCCATCCATGCCGGATGGCGAGTTTTTACCGGCATACGAACTGAATGCGGTGGAAAAACATTTTCAGCAGGTGCTGAAGGAAAAATTTAACCGGCATTATGTGTCGGGCCGCTGGGCACATATCACCGAACCGAAGCAGGTACATCTTGATCAGGGCCGGGGTGGCTGTATGAACCGCAACCTGTGTATGCGGGGTTGTCCGCTGGGTGGCTATTTCAGTTCCAACTCCTCAACGCTGCCTTGGGCTGCCAAAACAGGCAACCTGACAGTGAGGCCGCATTCGGTGGTGCATTCCATTATATATGATGAGCAAAAACAGAAGGCCACCGGCGTGCGGGTGATAGATGCAAATACGAAGGAAGCGACGGGGTATTTTGCCGACATCATTTTTGTCAATGCTTCGGCGCTGAACTCCAACCTGATCCTGCTGAATTCAACATCGAACCGTTTTCCGGATGGCCTGGGTAATGACAGTGGTTTGCTGGGCAAATACATCTGCTTTCATAACTATCGCGGCGGTATGTGGGGCTATGTGGAAGGGTTTGAAGAGTGGTATTATAAAGTATCCAAGCCGGCGGAGTGCATTATTGCCAACTTCCGCAACGTGGAAAAAAGAGATACAGATTTTTATGGAGGATATGTGATCTACTCCGGCGCCAGCCGGGAGAAGCTCAGCGATCATAAGGCAACGGCGCCGCTGGGAGCTTCCTTCAAAGAAGCATTGAGCCAGCCCGGGCGCTGGAGTGTGTATATGTATATGCAGGGCGAAACGATAGCCAAAGAATCTAACCATGTGCGGCTGAGCAAAGACCAGAAAGATCAATGGGGCATTCCGCTGCTCATAACTTCGGTGGACTATGATGACAATGATGAGAAGATGCTGAAAGATTTTTTGGAGCAGGGCAAAGCGATGATGGAAGCGGCCGGGGTAAAGGAAGTGAACACCTGGGATACTAAGCAGGCGCCCGGTCTGGACATTCACGAAATGGGTGGTGTACGAATGGGC
>JAEUVM010000038.1 GCA_016787125.1 Chitinophagaceae bacterium
TGGCTTCGATTTTCCCGTTGGCCACTTCTATATAGGAAACCTGCTCGCCGGAGCGGAATGAATACGTGGCTTCCACTTCGCTTTTGCCGCGGGAACCTTTTGCAATGGTGTATTTGCCTGCACTAAGCCGCTTGCCATGAAAGAACAAGGTGAAGAACTGGTCTTTCTGCTGCACCTGGATCGTCAGTTTTCCGTGAACACGGTACACTTTTAAGGTGGCAGGCAGCGCTTCAATAAAGAAGTTGTTGGAACTGACGGTATCCGTGATAGCAACCGGGCAGCGCTTCATCGCTGAATCCCTTTCTTGCTGGGCATTGGCCTGCAGGCAAACTGCAGTGGTAAGAAGAAGTACGAGGTAGCGCATCTATGGTTAAAATTGAAAAATACGAAGAAATACTTACGGCAAAGAGATTCCTGATAACAAATTCCAAAACCCTGTTCAGAAAACTACCTGTCCGCCGTTATCAAAATCCGGATACGTCACCCTCTTTGTCCAAACAGCAGGCTGCCGATACGTACCATTGTGCTTCCTTCATTGACCGCTGTTTTGTAATCGCTGCTCATTCCCATTGACAGGATGCTGAAGGAACGGCCTGTGGTTGTTTCCATCCTGCATTTATCAAACAGATTTTTTAAACCCCTGAATTCCGACCTTACAAGGTTGTCATCATCGGAGAAAGACGCCATACCCATCAGCCCGTGGAGTAATACATGGCTGTATAGGGCAGCATCCTTTTCAACCAAGGTCAGCAATGCGTCCAGTTCTTTTGCATCAAGGCCAAATTTGGTCTCTTCTTTTGCAATATGTATTTGTAAAAGGCAACTGATCGCCCGGTTGTTCTTTGCGGCCTGCTTATTTATTTCTTTCAGCAGGCTCAGGCTGTCAACTCCGTGTACCAGGTGTACGAAAGGAGCAATCTGTCTGACTTTATTGCTTTGCAAATGGCCAATAAAATGCCATCGTATGTCTTTGGGAAGAAGCCCGGCTTTTGATGTAAGTTCCTGCACATAGTTTTCGCCGAAGTCGCGGTGGCCCAATTCATACAAAGCCAGTATATCCTCCACCGGTTTGGTCTTGGATACCGCTACCAGGCTTACCCCTTGTTTGTCCAGTTCTTCTTTTATGGTGAGATATGCTTCCTTGTTGACAGGCATGGGTGTGTTTTGCCGGGAATCATTTGAGTATGGAGCGGCTGATCACTATACGCTGCACTTCGCTGGTGCCTTCATATATCTGGGTGATCTTGGCATCACGCATCAGCCTTTCCACATGATATTCTTTTACAAAACCATAGCCACCGTGTACCTGAACGGCTTCCACGGCAGTCCACATGGCCGCTTCAGATGAAAATACTTTTGCCATGGAAGAACTGAGGGTATAATCCTGGTGACTGTCCTTCTCCCAGGCGGCTTTAAGACACAGTAATCTTGCGGCCTCGATCTTGGTTGCCATATCGGCCAGTTTGAAGGCGATAGCCTGGTGGTTCATGATCTCCGTACCAAAGGCCTTCCTTGTCTTGGCATATTCTTTCGCCAGTTCGTATGCCCCGCTGGCAATACCCAGGGCCTGTGAGGCAATACCAATACGGCCGCCGGCAAGGGTCTTCATGGCGAATTTGAAACCAAACCCATCTTCACCGATACGGTTGGCCTTGGGCACTTTTACATCGTTGAACATTACAGTATGAGTATCGCTGCCGCGGATGCCGAGTTTGTTTTCCTTGGCGGCTACCACCACACCCGGCCAGTCTTTTTCCACTATCAGGCAGTTAATGCCCCTGGATCCTTTGGCGGGGTCGGTTTGTGCCATTACCAGGTAGGCAGATGCGGTGCCTCCGTTGGTTATCCAGTTTTTGGTTCCATTCAGCAGGTAGTGGTCGCCCATGTCTTCTGCCGTGGTACGTTGGGAAGTGGCATCACTGCCGGCCTCCGGCTCACTGAGCATAAAGGCACCGATATACAATTCTCCGTCCTTTTTGCCCTGGGCAAGCGGCACCAGGTATTTTTGTTTTTGCTCTTCAGTTCCGTATTCCTGCAGACCGTAACACACCAGGCTGTTATTTACACTCATACACACACTTACACTGGCATCCACCTTACTGATCTCCTCCATGGCCAGCACATAGCTGATGGTGTCCATACCGGCACCGCCATATTCAGGTTTTACCATCATACCCATAAAACCGAGGTCGGCCAGTTTCATGATCTGCTCACGGGGGAACTGCTGTTTTTCATCTCTTTCAATAACGCCGGGAAGGCATTCAGTTTGGGCAAAGTCGCGGGCAGCCTTCTGGATCATCAGCTGTTCTTCAGTCAGTTGGAAAGTCATTGGAATGATTATTTTGGTAAAAGCAGTTGCAGCAATCGCTGAGAGCGCAAAGATAAGGGCAAAGGCGGCTGGCAGTAAAAATGGCAGTGATATGAAACTAATCAGCCCCATCCCTGTAATTTATCAACAGCCAGTTTTGTTTTTGGCCTAACTTTGCCCCCGCAAACAATTTCCCGTATGAAAGTAATACACATAGCGCTTCTCGTTCTTATTGCTGCGGCTATTGCTCTGCTCATTTCCTCGCTCGACACGGGCAGCAGTTACAGCAGTATTGCCGAGGCAAAGGCCAATCCCGGCAAATTTGTGCATGTATCTGTAAAAATGGACAAAGCCGTGCCGGTGGAGTTCGATCCGCTGAAAAATTCCAACTACCTGAGTTTCCAGGCGGTTGACAGTACCGGGCAACGTATGAAAGTGGTGTACCGCAAGGGAGAAATACCAAATCTTGCTATCAGTGAACGATTGGTGCTGAAAGGACGTTATGAAGCCGGACAATTTGAATGCAAGGAAGTGCAGACCAAATGCCCTTCCAAGTATAAGGATGATCCCAAAGCGGCCAGCAAGAACGCCCAGCATAATGCAGCCACCGGCGGGATGTGATCATTTTCAGTCTTATTAACTTATAAACGAATATCCCGGGATGGATTATACAGGCGAAAACCTTTTACCCGGCCAGTTGGGCCACTTCTTTATCGTACTTTCTTTAGTCGCCTCTCTTATTGCCACATTTGCTTACGCAAAGACCACCTGGAGCAGGGATGCAGAATCGGCCCGGTATTGGAAACGCCTGGCAAGACTGGCCTTTATCACCGAAGTGATCTCGGTGTTCTCCATTTTTGCGATCCTGTTTTACATCATTCACAACCACCTTTTTGAATACCATTATGCCTGGAAGCACAGCAGCCGCACCCTTGAATTCAAGTACCTGCTGGCCTGCTTCTGGGAAGGACAGGAAGGCAGCTTCCTTTTGTGGAGCATCTGGCATTGTGTACTGGGGCTGATATTGATGAAGACTGCCAAAAAATGGGAAGCACCCGTAATGACGGTGGTGAGTTTTGCGCAGCTGGCACTGGCCACCATGATTGCCGGTATCTATATCTTCAACTGGAAGATGGGCTCCAACCCCTTTATCCTGTTGCGTGATTCCGGTATCCTTGATAATGCCCCCGCCCTGCACCTGGATGGCGATATCACCCAGCCCCTGCGGCCGGATTATATGAGCTTTATCAAAGATGGGAACGACCTGAATGAATTGCTGCAGAACTACTGGATGGTGATACACCCGCCGGTGCTCTTCCTCGGATTTGCGTCCACTATTGTGCCTTTTGCCTATGCAATAGCCGCTTTCTGGCAAAAGGATTACAGCGGCTGGATAAAACCTGCCCTGCCCTGGTCCTTATGGACGGCGGCTGTTTTGGGCGTAGGTATTATGATGGGTGCCATGTGGGCTTATGAATCACTCACTTTTGGTGGTTATTGGGCCTGGGACCCCGTTGAAAATGCCTCCCTTGTACCCTGGCTGGTACTGGTGGCAGGTATCCACACCTTACTTATTTACAAGAAAAGCGGCCACTCACTCCGCCCCACTTTCCTTTTCTTTATTCTTTCCTTCGGACTGATCCTGTATTCAACTTTCCTCACAAGAAGCGGCATACTGGGTGAGACATCTGTGCATGCATTTACTGACCTTGGCATGAACTGGCAGTTGCTTGCGTTCTTGCTGATGTTTGTGTTGCCCTCGCTGGTATTGTACTTTACTCATTACAGGAATATCCCCACTATTCAGAAAGAGGAGAATACCAGCAGCCGTGAATTCTGGATGTTCATCGGTTCCCTGGTCTTCTTTTTATCAGCCATTGTGATAACGGGTAAAACATCACTGCCTGTTTTCAATAAAATATTCGGCACCACTATAGCGCCCCCGGAAGACCCCGAGTTTTCCTACAACAGTATCCATGTTTATGTGGCCATCATTGTGGCGGTGCTTACAGCTGTTACCCAATACCTGAAATACAAACAAACACCGTTTGCCTATTTCCGCAAAAAGATATGGCTGCCCACCCTTGCCGCAGTTATTCTTTCGGCAGTGATACTGGCAATTGGTGATATACGGTATATCAAAAAAGGGCCTGTATTCCATACGTCTATTTGGATCGCAGTGATAAGCAGCCTGTATACGATCATTGCAAATGCTTCTTATATCTGGATCGGTATCAGGGGCAAACTGATGTTATCCGGCGGTTCCGTATCGCATGTGGGTTTTGGAATGGTGATGCTGGCCATCCTGGTTTCCTCTTCCAACAAGGAAGTACTTTCAAGAAACACCAGTGGCATTTTTGTAAACCTTGGCGAAGGCAGCAAAGAAGACCCGGGAGAAAACCTGACATTGGTACAAGGTGTAAAGACAGACATGGGCAGGTACTGGGTAACTTATGAAGGAGAAGAACAGCAGCCGAATAAGTCACGCTGGTTTTATCACCTTAATTTTCAGCGAAAAGACGGTAAGGAAGAATTCAGACTAAGTCCGAGCGCCTTTGTCAATGCCCGTGGCAGGGAAGGCATCCAACCCGAACCTGCATCACGCCATTACCTTGACCATGATGTGTACACTTATATCACTTCATTGCCCGACCCGGCCAAGAACCAGGATACCACTTCCTTCCAGACCAAGACCATGAAGAAAGGCGACTCACTTTTCTATTCCAAAGGCTATATGGTCTTGCTCGATATCACCGAAAAAAGCAGGGACAGCCTGCCAGAAAATCTTTTTGGAAAAGACGGGCACCTGTATGAAGCACCGGTAAGGGTATTTTCCAAAAACGGTACTTCATACACCCTCACTTCAAGGTTTGCAGTAGCGCAGGGCAAGCCCATGGCCATACCGGATACCATTACTTCGGAAGGACTGATCGTTCAATTGCAGGATGTGCGGCCGGATAATACGGTGGAATTTGGTTTCCGTGAGCCTAATACAATTATGAAATATATTACGCTGAAGGCCTACCGGTTTCCCTATATCACCTTCCTGTGGATTGGTGTGGCCATCACAGCGATAGGTATTTTGCTCAGTATGATACACCGTATACGTTTAAACCGGAAAGAAGCAAACCGGTCGTAAACCTTTAGTCGAAACAGCGTTTCTGCCAGCGGTATTGTCCTGAAGAAAGGATATATCAGCCGGATTGATTAATTTTAGATAGTGCATAGCCATTCAACATACAAACTTACCTTTCTCCTTGCCCTGTTCCTCTGTATAGGCTTGCACGGATTTGCACAAACGGATTTACCTGAACCTGCCGTTGATTCCAGCGAACTGGCCCTGAAATACATGAAAGAACAACGGAAGAAATGGGGGCCAAACGATACCATTGTATTACCGGCTGTTTTTTACAACAACGAGATCATTAATTATAAGGAAGAAAAAATGGCCTGGGTATCAAAATTACCCGCTGATAAACTGGCCAAATTCATCGAAGAATGGACAAGGCTGCGCAATGCCGTTTACGTTACCTATCCCTATGCCCGACTGGCCGGCGCCACCATCAATGATATTAACACCCAACTAAAAGGAGTGGAAAACAAGAAAGAAAGGAAGAAGTATATTAAATCACGGGAGAAAGAACTGAAAGACCGATTCAGCGACCCGCTCTCCAACCTTTCCGTGTACCAGGGAAAGATCCTGATGAAACTGATCAACCGGCAGACAGGCAACAACTGCTACGAGATCATCAAGGAATATAAAGGCGGATTGAATGCCCGGTTTTACCAGACAGTAGCCTGGTTTGTAGGCGGCAACCTGAAGCAGGAATGGAACCTTGCCGAAAATAAAATAGACCGGGATATAGAGAATATCGTAAAAGAAATAGACGGCAACTGGTATAACAACTCCTACCGCCGGTAAATATCCATTCCTCCAATACCTGCCTCTCCATTTCGATGCAATACCTATCTTTATCGCCTCATTTACCTGTACTGCACTGCCTGTAATTTTTTATCATGAAACTTGACATACTCGCTATTGGCGTTCACCCTGATGATGTGGAACTGAGTTGTTCCGGTACCCTTATCAATGAAATAAAGGCCGGGAAAAAAGCCGGCATTATCGATCTTACTCAAGGAGAACTGGGCACCCGCGGCAC
>JAEUVM010000051.1 GCA_016787125.1 Chitinophagaceae bacterium
GCCGGCTTTTCAGCGGTCGCAAGTTAGGACAAGAATAATAAAAAAATTTTTTATCCTGTTTTTTTGTTCCGGAACAGCTCACCAGCCCCGCCAGCTTTGATTTCTTTTGGAAGAAGAAAATATCCCGCAAAAGCACAAAGGGATGCAGGTATTTTTCGCGATTTCTGAAACAGGGAATTTGATAATCACTGTATTTGCGCAGCAAAAAAAAGGATATGCATCCTCCGCAGCCACAGGCTTTTGCCACCAAAGCCCACGGATTCATCCGTGGGTGGATAGGAACACTCATTATACTCCAAAACAATCTGCAAACCCGGGAAATACAACAGGCTCTAATGATGCTATTTCCTTTTCACCTTTGTGCCTTCGTGGGAAACACCATTTGCGCAGCAAAAAACCTTTTATCCAAAGAAAGACAAACACCCAACAAAAGATCCCTTACTCATGCAGCGCCAGCACAGGGATAGAACTGTGATAGATCAGCTTCTTGGTATGGCTCTTCACAAACAGCCTGGAGAAAAGACTCTGCTCCTTATGTATCACAATGATAAAATCGATCTGCTTGTCGCTGGCAAACTGGTTGATCGCCTCATCCACATTATACATACCCAGGAAATAAAACTCCGGCCTGAAATCACTGAACATCTCCTGCAGCTTTGCCTTTTCCGCCTGGTAGGCTTCCGTAAGCGCCACATAATGCTCACTGTCCACGTTCATCACATGCAGACTCGGGTGAAAGGTTTTCAATACCTTCTTAATAGGTACAGAGGGCGTGGAAGACACCACATTTTTAAAATCAGAGGTCAGCAATACATTCTTCACATCCCGGTAGCTGGCTTCAGCAGGAATGATCAGCACCGGGCACACTTTGCGCTCCACTATCTTCAGCGTATTGCTGCCGATAAAGGTTTGCCCGATAGTGGTACGCCCCGTAATACCCATGATAATAAGATCGGCCTGGCGGTGACGGGCCAGCTTTTCCAGTTCCGTAATAAAATCAGCGCCGGTTTCAGCCAGCACTTCAGTTTTCACAATGCCAATACCCCGCAATTCTTCCTTCAATTGATCGAGCTTGCCGGAAGCTTCCTCAGCGGAAACAGACTTATCATGCACATGATGCAATATCATATTCACACCATAATGACCGGTAAGCAATTGAACGGCATAACGGGCCGCATTCAGTGAGGTTTCTGAAAAGTCCACAGGAACGATAACGGTTTGCATATTGGTTTTTGTTTTACAGGGGCAAATGTACGAAGATCGGCCTTACTCATGCGCCGCCAGCACAGGTATATGACTGTGATAGGCCAGGTGCTTGGTATGCGTGGTCTTGAAGATAGAGGTGGAGTTGCTCTGGTGTTTGGGGATGGTGATCAGCACATCAATGGCATGATCTTTCACAAAATCATCCACCGCCTTATAAAAGTCATGACCCGCCAGCAGGTGAACCTCCGTTTTAAAGCGGTTGAACATCTCCAGCAGGCTGTTTTTCTCCGCCTCCAGTTCTGCCGGCAACGCGGCATACGGCTCCCGGCTCACATGCAGGATATGCAGTTTCGGGTCAAACAATTCCAGCACCGACGTTATCAGCGGGGCAGGGGTGGTGTTCTCCACGTTGCGGAAGTCGGAAGCAAATGCCACATTACTGATACCATTATATATAGCATCCGGCGGAATGATCATCACCGGGTACAGGTTCTTATCCACCAGCTTCAGGGTATTGCTGCCCACCAGCGCCTGCCGGATCGCCGATTTACCGGTGATGCCCATGGCAATCAATGTGGCACGGATCGTATGCGCCATCCGGGCAATATTATCCACAAGGTCGCCGCCCATCTCATTTTCACAAACCACATTGGCAACACCCGCCCGGATAAACTCCTTTTTCAGGCTCTCCTGGAAATTATGCGAAACGTCAATATCATCGTGCGACTCATAATTATGATACAATATCGCCATCGCATCCTTATTACCCGCCAGCATACGGGCCGTAAAGCGGGCCGCATTGAGAGAGGTCTCCGAAAAATCAACAGGAATAATAACCCGGTGCATGAATGGATTGGTTTACTTCAAAGGATAAATTTAATGCAATAATCCGAACTGCCAGTTACGAGTTATGAGTTTTGAGTTATGAGTTACGAGTTTCGAGCCATGGACCATGAGCTATGAACCATGAACTATGAACCATCAGCCATGAACCATCTTCAAATTTTCAAATCAACCCATCTTCAAATTAATAGATCGACTCAAACGTCTGCTGCTGCAGCAACCTCGAAAACTCAAGCCGCTCGCCGCATAGCTCCGCCAGTTTCTGTACATAATCCCGGAAAGTAGAAGATTTAAAATGCTGGTTCGCCACCGCCTCCTTTTTAAAACTCTTGATGTGGATAAACGTGCGGTCATCATCAGTATCAGCATAGCACTGGCTGCGCATGCCACCCGGACCATTTTTATAAAGCTGGTCAAAATACTGATCAATGATCTTTTGTGCGGTTTGTTGCCGGCCTTCCGGTACAGCGAAAGACATGTAATACCTTACCATAATGCATACAGTTTTTGGTTTACAACAGCCGGTATGCAATAGGCAACACCATCCCCCGTATCGCTGCATTACTGGTGCAAACAGCCCATAACAGGGATAAACGGTATAAATCAACAGTAATTGTCAGCCCACCGTCAGCCAATCACTTCGTCACAAACATCTTTTTGATCAGGTCATTATCATGCTGGTACACATCATCGCGGAAATTCAGCAGCCCCGCATCATCCACCCAGGCCGTATAATAAATAATGAATACAGGAATAGCTTCTTTCAGTTTCACCCCCTTCTCCGAAGTCTGGTTCATTGCCGATACGATCTTCTCCTTCGGCCATTCCGGATAATCACGCAGCAGCCACTCCGCCATCTTCTGCGGTTCGCTCAGCCGGATACAACCATGACTGAACGCCCGCTTGTCCTGGCTGAACAGGCTCTTCGAAGGTGTATCATGGAAATACATATTAAAACTGTTGGGAAAAATAAATTTCACCTTACCCAGCGCATTACCCGGCCCCGGCTTCTGGCGGATACCGCTGCCCACCTTCTCCATATTCTTATTAGCAAGATAGTTCGGGTTGCGGGCTATCGCCGGCATGATCTCATTTTTGATGATACTCTGCGGCACATTCCAGTACGGACTGAAAACTATCTGGTTCAGATCGCCGTTAAACATCATCGTGTTGTTGCCCACACGGCCCACCACCACCACCATATCAAAAACCTTGCTCTTACCATTATATACATGCAGCATAAACTCCGGCAGGTTCACAATGATCAGGTGACCCTGTGGCTTTTGCGGCAACCAGCGCATCCGGTCCATATTCAGCAAGATCTCCATCAGGCGGCGGCTCGCAGGCACATTCATATCCTTCACCAGCCCCTG
>JAEUVM010000053.1 GCA_016787125.1 Chitinophagaceae bacterium
TGGGACATCACCTATTCCGTTGGCCGGGCTATTGACCTGTATCAGAATAAACCAGACCTTTACAACTGGATGCGTGGCCACATGATGGAGATAGACCACTCGTGGGACAGCAGTGCGCAGCAGTATATTGATATCTATAAAGCGCTGAAGTAGGTGATAGATGATAGAGGTTAGATGATAGTTCAACGCCTGTAAAAATCCTTGCATTCTGCAAATGCCAGGTATTTGGAAAAAGTGGTTTTCAGACAAAAGAAATCTTATATTGACAAGGTAAACAAAGTAAACACTCCGGATTATGTTTTAATAATTTTAAAATCAGGAGCGTTTATGAGCCGGAACAGTGTGTTAAAGGTGAAAAGTTTCGAATTTGCAGTACGGGTTGTTAATCTGTACAAGTTCTTAAAAAAGAATAATACTGCTTATGAATTAGCAGGCCAGCTTCTCAGGGCAGGAACAGCGATTGGTGCAATGGTAAGAGAGGCTGAGCATGCCTCAAGCCGTAAGGATTTTGCACATAAATTGAGCATTGGCCTGAAAGAGGCAAACGAGACAATTTTCTGGATCGAGCTATTGTTTGCCACAGGCCATATTGACAAAAGAATGTTTGAATCAATAAGCAAGGATGCCACTGAATTGCTTAAGATGCTGATTGCAAGTATTAAAACGACCCGTACTAATGAATCAGCTAAGGTAAAGGTGAGTAACTGACAATAACTTTCTTTACTATGTGAAAAGAAACAATAAAAAACTACTGATGTACAGTAAGAAACTATCATCTATAATCTAACCTCTATCATCTTATTTTATGGCAATACGTACAATCACCCATTCCCGTGAAATTCTGTCAGTAATCCTTGGTGGCGGCGCTGGCTCACGGTTGTATCCGCTCACAGCCAGCCGCAGTAAGCCGGCCGTGCCTATTGCCGGTAAATACCGACTGGTGGATATCCCCATCTCCAACTGCCTGAATAATGGTATCGGCCGCATGTTTGTACTTACCCAGTTCAACTCGGCTTCGCTGAACAGGCATATCAAGAATACCTATCACTTCAGCGCTTTCAGTAAAGCATTTGTGGATATACTGGCGGCTGAACAAACGCCGGACAATCCTGCCTGGTACCAGGGTACGGCCGATGCCGTTCGCCAGGGCCTGCGCCATATCGAACCGTTCGACAGTGATTATGTGCTGATACTTTCCGGCGAC
>JAEUVM010000064.1 GCA_016787125.1 Chitinophagaceae bacterium
TACCGCATTTTTCCCGATCTGCTGCCAAAGAATAATGTTCGGTCTGTAAAAGATTATCCCGACCTGTTATTGAAAAATCTCGTGTCACTGGCCAACCGCCAAAAAAGTGATCCGACAGTAGTATTGCTTACACCCGGCATATACAACTCTGCTTACTTTGAGCACACCACACTGGCCCGCCTCATGGGTATTGAACTGGTGGAAGGCAGCGACCTGGTGGTGGATAATCATAAGGTATATATGAAAACCACCACTGGTTTGAAGCAGGTGGATGTGATCTACCGCCGCGTGGATGATGATTTTATTGATCCGCTTGTATTCCGCCCCGATAGTATGCTGGGTGTACCCGGTATCTATGGCGCTTACCGTACCGGTCATGTGGCCATTGTAAATGCTATGGGTAATGGTGTGGCAGATGATAAGGCAGTGTACTCGTATGTGCCGGATATGATCAAATATTATATGAATGAGGAGCCTATACTAAAAAACGTCCCCACCTATCAGCTGGCTGATGCAGGTAACCGCAAACTGGTGTTTGAAAAAATGGACCAGATGGTGATCAAAAAAACAAATGAATCTGGCGGATACGGTATGCTGATCGGCAGTGCTGCCACTGAAAAACAGATGGAAGAGTTCAAGGAAGCAATAGAGGCCGACCCACGGAGTTTTATTGCGCAGCCGATCATCAGTCTTTCATCCTCGCCCTGCTATATAAATGGAGTGCTGCAGCCAAGACGGGTTGACCTGCGCCCTTATGCCTTGTATGGCCCGGATGGAATTGATATCGTTCCGGGTGGGCTTACCCGTGTAGCATTGAAAGAAGGTTCGCTGGTGGTCAATTCATCACAAGGCGGAGGAAGTAAAGACACCTGGGTATTGGAATAAAAGGAGCAAACTCAGGACATTGATATTATTTTAAAAAATTACTGACTAAAATATGCTGAGTCGCGTTGCTGATTCTGTTTTCTGGATGGCCCGTTACATGGAACGGACCAACGGGATGTTGCGCATCCTTCGCACCAACTATATTTCCTCGCAGGATGAAGTGAAGGATTTTGACTGGCATACCCTGCTGCGCAATTATTCAGATGCACCGCCAGATGAAATGGAGGTTATCGGTAATCATTCTATAAAAGTACTGGAACACCTGTTGTTCGACCGCCACAACGGTGCATCGGTGATCAACAACATCACCCGTGCACGGGAAAATGCCCGTGCGGTGCAAGACCATATCACCAAGGAAGTATGGCAATGCCTGAATGATTATTACCACCTGATACGGGAAAAAGGAATTCAGCAGCAGGTAATAAACGGCGATCCTGTTACCGCACTTGATTCACTGGTGCATCATGGCATGCTTTACCACGGTATTGTGGATGTAACCATGGCAAGGGGTGAAGGATTCAACTATCTTAATATCGGTAAATTTCTTGAGCGGGCTGTGCTTTCCGTGGATATGCTGAATATCAAACTGACTGAATTACAGTACAAACTGCAGCAACCGGTGGATGTGCCGGCACTTCGTTACCTGCTGTATTCCCTTTCTGGCTATGAATTTTACCTGAAAACACACCGGGGTAATTTCAGTGCCGACCAGGTATTGCAGCAGGTGCTGTACAACGACAACTTTCCGCATTCCGTATCCTATTGCCTGAGGCAATTGCTCCGCTATTTCGAACGGCTGGAGCCGGAGAGCCTGCCGGAAAGCTATAAACAACTTGAATTCCTGATAGGCCGTACCATGAACAGTGTAAAATACAGTGCTGTCAATACCACCGACAGCAATGGCCTCAGGGAATTTCTATTCCATATCCGGAAGGAGCTGATCACCATCGCTGCTGCATTTAATCAATATTATTTTGGCCATTCCTGATTTGATCCAACTTTGCACCCATGCCTGACTACCGCATAAAACATATCACCCGCTACAGTTATCCATCACCTGTTATTGACAGCGCCAACCAGCTAATGCTCTTTCCCCTCGATGATGAACAGCAGGAAGTGAAGAAACATGACCTCATCATCAGTCACCAGCCGGCTACAGAAGTATTCACTGATTATTTTGGTAACAAGGTGGGTATCTTTTCCATTGTAAAACCTCATACAGAACTGACCATCGAATCGGTGATTGAAGTGATCGTAAAAGAAACACAGTTGCCGTCGGATAATACATCTCCTGAAACACAGTGGGATAATCTTGCACAGGTGCGGGAGCAATTTCCCTACATGGATTTTATGCTGCAGGAAAGTTGTGAGGCACACGATGAGATAGCGGGTGTTGTAACAGCAATAGTAAACGCCAATGCAGGTCCGTTTGCTTCTGCACGTAGCATGTCGGCTTATGTATATGAACATTTTGAATATAAAAAAGGCATCACCAGTGTGGAAACGAAAGTGGATGAGATATGGCAACTGAAAGCTGGTGTTTGCCAGGACTTTGCCCATGTGCTGCTGGTGATGCTCCGGATCGCCGGCATTCCCGCACGGTATGTAAGCGGGTATATCTGTCCGAAGAATCATGAATTGCGTGGTGAAGGTGCCACACATGCCTGGGTGGAAGCCTTTATTCCGTTTCATGGCTGGACAGGCTTTGATCCAACTAATAATTGCATCGCCGGCGACAGGCATGTACGGCTGGCCGTCGGTCGTAGTTTTACAGACTGCACACCGGTAAAAGGCACCTACAAAGGTTCATCGGAACATACACTTGAAGTATCGGTGGTGATAGAAAATGGAGCACCAAAAACAGACGATAAAGAGAGTACGCCTGTTTTTTCATACCATGTGCATAATCCGGGTGTGACTGACAATTCGTACCGGAGATTTATGGAAATGCAGCAACAGCAATAGGAGTATGAATCTCGTCAGCCTTAATACCTTCAACGGTTGACGAGCTTTTGCTATTTTTGAAAAAAATATTCCATGTACACCACGCTGCTCACCTCATTGGATGCCGGCATTTATACCATCACTATCAACCGGCCGGATAAGCTGAATGCACTTAATAAAGATGTTTTTACCGACCTCAATACTGCACTGGATGAAATTGAACGAAACCCTGAAATCAGATCGGTGATCATCACCGGTGCCGGACCAAAAGCGTTTGTAGCTGGCGCTGATATAACAGAGTTTGGCGGGTTGAATAAAGAAGCAGCTATGGCATTGGCCAAAAGAGGCCAGGACATTTTTGCCCGTATTGAGAATTCTTCCAAACCCATCGTGGCTGCTGTAAATGGATTTGCACTCGGCGGCGGATGCGAACTGGCGATGAGTTGTCATTTCCGCATTGCCGGTGAAAATGCAAAATTCGGTCAGCCCGAAGTAAACCTCGGCCTCATACCCGGCTACGGAGGCACTCAGCGCCTGGTACAGCTTATCGGAAAAGGTAAAGCAATGGAGCTGCTTGTAAGTGCCCATATGATCGATGCTAATGAAGCAAAACAGCTTGGACTGGTAAACTACGTCACCACTGCCGAAACATTATTGGATCATACCAGGAAAATACTGGAAGTTGTTAATTCAAAAGCACCGCTTGCCATTGCCGGTTGCATCAAGGCAGCAAATGCTGCTTATGATGAAAGCAAAGATGGATATGCACTGGAGATAGAAGAATTCGGAAATGCTTTTGATACAGATGACATGAAAGAAGGAGTAACCGCCTTTCTTGAAAAACGAAAAGCCAATTTCAGCGGCAAATAACCCCCCTTACTTTTCCAGCAATTGTTCATCAACCAGGTAAGCGGCCACACCGCTGATATTATCCTGGCCTTTTGCATCATCGAGGTATACACGAAAGGAGGTGATCTTCTTCGCCGGGAAGGTAAGGATACGTTTTCGGCCGATACTTGTTCCTTTCACCATACCCACCTGAGTTTTTCCATTGTACAGCATGATGCGGAAACTGCGTACACTTTGTCCTTTATGTATTGCCTCCCGGAGTACAATACAATTTACCAGTTGCGGTTGTGACAGCCGGGCTACAAAATTCTGCAGATTGGCTGCATAATAGGTTTCCTCATCATCCAGGCTTCGCAGGGTTAGCTGACTGCTTTTCAGATCCTGCTGGCTGAATTCGTAATAGGTGGTGCCGTCTTTCAGCAGGTTATTCTCAAAACTGTTATCTCTCAATTTTTTGAATCCCACTAATGCCACTGAATCATTTGCATGGATCAGTCCCCGTTCATCGGGAGGTACATTCAACAACAGGTTGGCACCTCTGCCAACTGATTTCAGGTATAATTGAAACAACTCCTGCGGGCTTTTTACTTTTTCGTTTTCATTTTTATGATAAAACCAGCCCGGTCTGATACTTACATCACATTCTGCCGGTATCCACTGTCTGCCGGCATAATTTCCATGATTCAATGTATCAGTTGCTGGCGCACCCTCTCCTCTTTTATACCCGGCCGTATCCAAAAAATTCCAGTTAGGATCACCGGCAATACCTTTTTCATTGCCCACCCAACGAATATCCGGTCCAATGTCGCTGAAGATGACGGTTTGCGGCGAGTACTGTCTTACCGTATTCTCAAAGCGGCGCCAATCATATACCTGTTTCTTTCCATTCGGGCCTTCACCGTTGGCACCATCCCACCACAGTTCCCACACGGGGCCATAACTGAGCAAGATCTCCTTCATCATATTTACAAAAACATCATTGTATTTATCCGTACCATAGTCCGGGTGATTTCTGTCCCACGGCGAAATATAGACTCCAAACTTCAGTCCGCTTTCGCGGCAGGCTGTTGACAATTCCCGCAACACATCACCTTTTCCATCTTTCCATTTGCTTTGTTTTACGGTATGCGTGGAATAATTACTTGGCCATAAACAAAAACCATCGTGGTGTTTGGCGGTGATGATGATGCCTTTGGCGCCTGCCTGCTTTGCAATACGGCACCATTGACGGCAATCCAGTTCAGAGGGATTGAATATGTCAGCGGCCTCTTTTCCTTCCCCCCACTCTTTTCCGGTAAACGTATTGGGGCCAAAATGCATAAACAGGTAATACTCGGTTTCATGCCAGGCAAGCTGGGCCTTGGATGGCACGGAACCCATTCGTTGAGAAAAAGCCTGCACAGCAAGCAGCAGGAAGGTGGGCAGAACCAGGTAAAATTTCATGGTAAATCGGGATGGCTGATAAAGATAATCTTCAAAAGACAATTTCAAACGGGTACCCGTAATATTTGTTTAGCCTACCTTTGCGGCACCAAATCATTACCTCCATTTTTAAACATAAAATGATGGAATACCGCATCGAAAAAGACACCATGGGTGAGGTGAAAGTGCCCGCCAATGCCTACTATGGCGCACAAACCCAACGCAGCATTGATAACTTTAAAATCGCCCAGGATATCAACCGCATGCCGAAGGAAATAATAAGTGCTTTTGCTTACCTGAAAAAAGCTGCTGCCATCACCAACCAGGAAGCAGGAGTGTTGCCTAAAAATAAGGCAAGCCTTATCGGCAAAGTGTGTGATGAAATACTGAAAGGTCAGCTCGATGAATATTTCCCGCTGGTGGTATGGCAAACGGGCAGTGGTACACAGAGCAACATGAATGTGAATGAAGTGGTGGCTTACCGTGGCCATGTGCTGAAAGGCGGACTGCTTACGGATAAAGAAAAGTTTCTCCATCCAAATGATGATGTGAACAAATCACAGTCCTCCAACGATACCTTCCCCACTGCCATGCATATTGCGGCCTACAAAATATTGGTGGAAACCACTCTCCCCGGTATCAAAAAGCTTCGTGATACACTGGCGAAAAAAAGCAAGCAGTATATGAAGGTGGTGAAGATCGGCCGCACCCATTTTATGGATGCCACACCGCTGACTGTTGGGCAAGAATTCAGCGGCTATGTAGCCCAGCTTGATCATGGAATGAAGGCCATTAAAAATTCCTTATCGCACTTGAGCGAACTGGCATTGGGCGGCACAGCTGTGGGAACCGGCATCAACACACCGCCGGATTATGCAAAGAATGTAGCTAAACATATTGCCCGCCTTACCGGCCTTCCATTTGTAACGGCTGCCAATAAATTTGAAGCCCTCGCGGCACATGATGCCATTGTGGAAGCACATGGCGCTTTGAAAACAGTAGCGGTAAGCCTGATGAAGATCGCCAACGATATCCGTATGCTTTCCTCCGGTCCCCGCAGCGGTATTGGTGAAATTTTTATTCCTGACAATGAGCCCGGTTCATCCATCATGCCCGGAAAGGTAAACCCCACACAATGCGAGGCGCTTACTATGATCGCCGCACAGGTAATGGGCAATGATGTGGCCATCAGTATTGGTGGCTCCAACGGTCATTTTGAACTGAATGTGTTCAAGCCGGTCATGATCTATAATTTCCTTCATAGTGCAAGACTGATTGGCGACGGCTGTGTTTCCTTTAATGACAAATGCGCTGTGGGTATAAAGCCTATTGAAGCAAATATTAAAAAGCATGTTGACAACAGCCTGATGCTGGTTACTTCCCTCAATACAAAGATCGGATACTATAAAGCAGCTGAAATTGCTCAAAAGGCACATAAAGAAGGAACCACTTTAAAAGAAATGGCCGTTAAGCTGGGATATGTAACACCCGAAGAGTTTGATGCATGGGTGGTACCGGCCAATATGGTTGGGAAACTAAGCTGAAGAAATAGAAAATAGTAGAATTACTACGTAAAAAGAGAAGACATACTGGTTCTTCTCTTTTTTTACGCCCTTACCATAGCAATTAACTGATTTACGTTCTATCTTGATAGAGTATATCCAATCCCTTTAAAACTAAATCATCCGCTATGAAAAGTACTGCCACCGCATCTCTTTACTTTTCTCCACAGGCTCAGCCTGAAAAGAAAGAGGCTTCAGTTGCAAAACCCAACCTTTCACCCTACTTAAAAGCGATTTTGTCAGGCGCCACCCGGCTTATCAATTCCGGAAGCCATTATGCAATGGAAAATGCTGACAGGGATGCAGCGATCCGTTACATCAAAGAAAGCGCCTCGATGAGAAAATAATGCCCTTGTTTATTTCAATAATGGAATAACCACTTGAGCACTTCCTGAAAAAGCAAAACCCCCGGTTGGGGGTTTTGTCTTTCATGCATGTTTTACCTCACCGTCCTTATCATTGCTTAATGACCTTTTCAATCTGTTCTTCCATTTCATTACCATCATACAATTTCAGCACATACACACCCGGCACAAGACCTGAGATATCTACCTGGAACTGGTTGCGGAAACTGGTCTCTTCTTTCAATACCACACCTGCAAGATTACAAAGCTGGATGCGAAGCGGCTTTCTGAATTCCTTTTTACCCTGAATAGTTATCACATCACCTGCGGGATTGGGATATATTCTGACGATATCATTTACACGTTTGGGTTTTGCCGGAGCATCCTGCAGTGACAACAAAAGCCCCTGGTAGGTAAACCGCATGATGGTACCAGGATTATCAAGGGTGGTGATAAACCCTGAACTGGGTCCGGAGGTGGCTCCTGAATTATCCGTTATCACATAAAATTCATTGCCTGCAGGGTTTATGGCAATATCCCTGAAGCGGTTGTTGGTGTTCCAGTATTCGATCTGGCTGCCGGATATGGCAAGCCCATCTGCACTGAGTTTGTAGCGTAATACACTTCCTCTTTTCAGGCTGGTGATAAGTAATGAATTAGCCCATCCGGGGATACCGCCATTCGTTGTTGTATAAATATCCAGGCTCGAAGGGCCGGTTGTGGGCCAGCAGATAAAATAATTGCCGGTGCAGGAAGGATCCTGGAAGTTGTAACCCGTTGGCACAGTATAAATAGTTTGAATAGGCGGCGTAAAATCCGGATGACTGTAGGTGTTTTCCTGGTACTGTGGTACTGATGCGGGAAAAGTATAATCACTGAATGAAAGGGAGCCACATGGTGTTGGTGAAGAAGAACCCCATTCGCCATACACATAGGCCATATTATCATTGTACCCTGCAACTCTTGGCCATCCGTAATTTTTACCCGGCTGTATCAGGTTGATCTCGTCGTCTGTTTTGGGTCCATGTTCATCAGCATATAATTTACCATCTGGGGCAAATACCAGGCCCTGCGGATTTCTGTGGCCGTATGAATACACATGGCTCCTGGCAGCCACCTGTGGTCCGCCTCCGTCAGGATCAATCAAGGGATTGTCTGCAGGAATACCGCCATCAAGATTCATCCGCAAAATTTTTCCCTGGTACTTGGTATAATCATTGGCTGATACTTCGGCTGCCGTGGGTACATCTAAAGCCCGGATGATATTGCACATATTGCCAAACTGGTTGCTGCCCTGGTCGCCGATGGTATAATACAATTTATTATCGGGCCCTATCTTCAGTCTGCCTGAGTTATGATCAACGCTTCCCTGCAGGCCGCTGATAATATCCAATGCAGATGCCGGATTAAGTACCCAGGTGGTGCCGATGGTGTAAGTATAGCGGGTTATTTTGGTACGTCTCAATACACCGGCTGTGGGATCAGCATCATACGTATAGGCGAGGTAAACATAGTCTTCATTCATTCCTTTTCCCATATTTGGATGAATGGCCATCCCCATCAACCCATCCTGTCCGCCGGTTTGATACACAATCGTGGTAAGTGTGAGAACAGTTCGCCTGCCACCATTTACCGGGCTTACCACCACCACTCTTTTACCTACACGCTCTGTAACCCATAAAGAATCATTACTACCGTAAGTAATCTCGTAAGGGAAATTGAAAGTGCCGGATGGAACAAGCTGGGTGGATGTAAATGGTTCACCCTGCGCCTGCAGAAGTGCAGGATATAACAGAGTAATAAACAATACCGTAATGGCTGGTAATTTTTTCATAGGGAGTGAATTTCGGATTTCTGTATATAAAAGTAATATACTGCACAACCTTTGTCAATAGTGGTTTTCCGTGAAAAACCACATAGGGATTTATTTAATATTTAAGGTCAAACTCCTATTGATTAGATTGTCCGGTTAAGCTATTTTTAATTTTCAAAGTCTGACCCGTGAATCTGAAAATCCTTAACTATGAAAAAACTTTTACTCTCTAAACACAGAGTTGGTTTTTTAATCTTCTTAGCAGTATTACTGCTTGCTGGCGCCCAGGCATTCGCACAACCAGCCAATAATAACTGTGCAGGTGCGGTGCTTCTTACATCAAACACATCTTGTATCAATACAGCCGGAACCGTTCAGAACGCCACCAACTCCGGTATCCCGGTGGCACCTTGTACCGGTATTGCTGATGACGACGTTTGGTACAGGTTTGTTACCGTTTCAACAGATCATACCATCACACTAAGCAGTATAGGTGCTAATCTCAATACTTCAGGTCCTAGGATGCAATTATTTATAGGTACCTGCGCCGGACTTGTACATGTGGCTTGCGGCACCACCAGTATCACCTCCACCACGCTGGCCAGAAACACCACCTATTATGTAAGGGTCTATTCTAACGGCGGCACCGTACTCACCAGCAATGCCGGTTTTAATATCTGTGTCACACATCCCGCAATTGTAACTCCGCAAATTGATTTTGGTAAAAGCTATATTAATACCAGTAAGCCCACGGGTGGCACGGTAGAAACAAATGATATACTGGAAATGCGGGCCTCCGTAGTGGTGAGGGCTGGCTCCTTTGACAGTTGTTCTTTCACAGACGTAGTACCCGCAGGCACCACATACATACCAGGGTCGCTAAAAATTATCACCAACGAAGGCAAAACCTATAAATCATTCACCGATGCCCGGTTTGATGCGGCCAATGATGAAGGATGGATCAGCGGATCAAATATTACCATTAATATGGGTTACCGTTCGGTTGACTGGCCCGCCTCTGTTTACCGTCGCGGACGCATCAGAAATAATAACGGACATAAACCCTCTTTTTACGGAAGCACCACTATTATGGTTGCATCATACCGTGTGCAGGTAACAGCCGCCACCGGCAGCACCATCAACGTTGGCGGTGGCAGTATAACCTATACCACCGCTCCGCCGGCAATCAATACATTTAATTATCCCTCCCGGGTGGTGGCAGTATATCCGAACTATGGAATCTGTGCCAATACGATCGGTGTGAATTCACTGGGTACTGAGTTTAACGGCACTTTTGGCAGTGGCAATCCCCGCAACAGGGGTACCTCCGCCAATGTACCGGTTGGATATACCTACGCTGCATTTACCTGCGGAATGCCGCAAGATTATTTTTACGGCATTGCTAACAATACCGGCGGCGGCGTTTATACCACATCCAACGCATGGCCTAAGCCGGATGGATCCTGCAGCGCCACTCCTACCACTCACCGGGTGTTTACTTTATGGGATATAATCGGAGATCACACCGGTGCCGCCTCACCCACATTGGGTAATCCTGCTACTGATACCACCGGCGGAAGAAGCGGCGGCTATATGCTGGTGATCAATGCTGCCTATCGTATCGACTCTGCCTTTCAGCATACCATTACCGGGCTTTGTGCCAATACCTATTATGAAATATCCTGCTGGATGCGGAATATCTGTTCCAAATGCGGTTGTGATTCAAATGGCGTAGGCGCCAGCGGCGGAGGTTACATTCCGAGTGCACCCGGCGATTCATCCGGCGTGCGACCCAACCTGGCAATGGCATTGGATGGGGTGGACTACTATACCGGAGGCGACCTTGTTTACAACGGGCAATGGGTGAAAAAAGGATTTACTTTTCTTACCGGTCCCGCACAAACAAGTTTTACCATGCGCTTTTATAATAACTCTCCTGGCGGTGGCGGTAACGACTGGGCGCTGGATGACATAACTGTTGCCACCTGTTCGCCGGATATGCAGTATTCAATACCTATCAACCCGATAGTGTGTGACAGCAATTCCATTACCATTTATGACACTGTACGATCCTACTTCAATAACTATGTTTATTACAAATGGCAACGAAGTACCGATGGAGGCGCCACCTGGAATGATGTGACCGGCGCCCTTGGCCCTGCCACTCCTTTCTGGAATGGTACTGCCTGGGAATATGTGAGCGCCTATACCATACCTCCTTCTGCCACTAACCTTTCCAATAGCGGTGATCTTTACCGCCTGGTGGTGGCTACCACTATTGCCAACCTGTCCAGCACAACCTGCCGTTTTACCGAGCCTGTTGGCATTACACTTAACGTTATAGATTGCGGCAACATATTGCATGCCCGGCTGATATCCTTTACCGGCAAACTGGTGAATGAAAGGGCTTCGCTGCAATGGACCACCACCGGGGAAAACGAGCCGTTGATATTTGAGATAGAAAAGAGCTTTGACGGCACCAATTTTTCAAAGACCGGCGAAGTACCAGGCAATAATGATTACAGTACACCACAGAGTACTTACCATTTCAACGATCCGGCTTTTATAACCGGCAAAGTTTTCTATCGTATTAAAATGAAAAATGCTTCCGGGCAGGCGGAGTACTCCCGGATCATACAGCTTTCTCCGGCTGGCGCATCATTTGATTTTATTTCTGTGATCAATCCCTTCGGCAATGAACTTGCGTTTGACGTGGTATCGCACCGCACGGGTAAGGCAGAGGCAGAGCTGATAGATGGAACCGGGAAACTTGTGAGACTACAACCTATCGACATTTTTGCTGGAACAAACAGCCTGGTAATACCTGAAACAGACAATCTTGCTGCCGGAGTTTATTACCTGCGGCTTCGCCTGGGTGATGAAGTGATCCAGCGTCGTGTGGTGAAGAGTACTAAATGATGATGTTGTTATAAAACCTGTACCTTATCGCTGATCTCTGAATTGGTTTCTACCGTAGGATGTACCTGCTGTTGGGTATTCTTTCTGAAAAGACGTTTCTGAAACAACAGCAGGGTTATCACGCCAACAGAAATAGATGCATCTGCGATATTGAAGATAGGACTGAAGAATTCAAACGCATCACCGCCAACAAAGGGGAACCACGATGGAAAATGTCCCTTGAATATCGGGAAGTAAAGCATATCCACCACGCTGCCGTGCAGGAAAGAGGAATAACCATCGGAAGAAAAATGCGCAATACCTGAATAGCTGATATAATCGCCACCTCCACCGATGCTGGGATCGAAGTGAAGCCCTTTATCGAAGATCATTCCGTAAAACATACTGTCTATCAGGTTGCCGAGTGCTCCTGCATAGATCAGTGCTGCACAAATAATAAAGCCTCTTGAGTATTGTTGTTTTACCAGCCGGCCAAGATACCATGTACCAAAGATCACCGCAGCCAGCCTGAACAGTGTAAGTATCATCTTACCCGTTTCATTACCCAGCTTCCAGCCCCATGCCATACCCGGGTTCTCAATAAAATGCAGGCGGAACCACGATAGCCCTGAAATATTCGTATCGCCGGTGGGATAAGTGGTCTTTATCCAGATCTTCAAGGCCTGGTCAACCACAATTACTGCGGCTATAATTAATACCGCATATTTGAGCTTTAAGGTCTTCATACAAAGGGCAAATATACAGTTTTGCCGCCGGAGGGATTATGGCCTGTTGTTAAAAGTTATTCTTCGTAATACACCCTTTTCACCCGCTGCGAAATGCCTGTCATGATCTCGTAAGGGATGGTACCGGCCCATTCCGCCATCTGTTGTACTGGCAATGGTTTGCCAAACAGCACCACTTCATCTCCTTCCTGTACGGACAGCTCAGTTACGTCTATCATAAACATATCCATGCAAACAGTACCAATTACCGGCGCCAGCTTTCCATTTATATACACGCTGCCGATACCATTGCCCAGCCGCCGGGGGTAGCCATCTGCATAACCGATCCGCACCGTGGCGATCCGGGAATCTTTTTGCACAACACCTTTACGGTTATAACTTACCGAGTCGCCCTTCTTTAATTCTTTTAATTGTGCAATGGTTGACCGTAAGGTGGCCACCGTGTGCAGGTCAAGTCTGCCAGTGGCTGCGCTGTCCACACCATACAGGCCAATGCCCAGCCGCACCATATCCAGTTGCATTTGCGGATGCCGTATTGCAGCCGCCGAATTGGCGATATGGCAGATAAACTTATAACCAATCCCTTTTTCCAGTTCGCCGGCTGCCTGGTTGTATAAACTGAATTGCTGTTCCGTATAATTATCCTGTCCCGGTTCTTCACTGGCAGCGAGATGTGAAAAGGCTGATTGTACTTTGAATGAAGTGGTGGTATTCAGGTAACGGATCAATTCAGCCGTGTCTGTTACCTGGAAGCCAAGGCGGTTCATACCTGTTTCAAATTCAATATGTACAGGATAATGTTGTATGCCCTCCCGCTGCAGGTAGTTATCAAATGCGGTAAGCAATTCAAACGAATACATTTCAGGTTCCAGGTTGTATTCAGTTATTGCTTCAAATGTATTCAGGTCAGGGTTCATCACCATCACCGGCAAGGTGATACCTGCCTTGCGGAGTTCCACGCCTTCATCTGCATAGGCCACGCCCAGGTAATCCACTTTGTGATATTGTAAAATACCCGCTATTTCAGCGCCGCC
>JAEUVM010000065.1 GCA_016787125.1 Chitinophagaceae bacterium
AATCCTGTTGGCGACCATCACGAAAAGCTGCTGAGCAACTTCTTTGCGCAAACTGAAGCGCTGATGAATGGCAAATCAGCCGAAGAAGCGGAGAAAGAACTGGAAAAAACGGGCATGAGCAATGAAGATATTGCAGCATTACTGCCCTACAAAGTATTTGCGGGTAATAAACCCACCAACTCTTTCCTGCTGAAGAAAATAACGCCATTCACACTCGGACAACTCATTGCCCTGTATGAGCATAAGATCTTTGTGCAGGGAGTTATCTGGAACATCTACAGCTTTGATCAGTGGGGTGTGGAACTGGGCAAGCAACTGGCCAATAAGATACTTCCGGAACTGAAGGATACAAAGCCGGTGACCGGACATGATTCTTCCACGAATGGCCTCATCAACGCCTGGAAGAAAATGAAAAAATAAAAGTAGCCTTAGTAATATAAAGTTCAGCTTATGAAGAAAGTCTTTTTGCTATTCGGGCTGGCGGCAGGCACCGGGGCATTTGCCCAACAGGATATTTTTGATATTAACAGGCACCTGCAGAAACAAAGTAAGCAGAAAACATTTCCTGGAAAGACAGTTGCGCCTTATTGCTCTCTGCAAAATCAGACGATTCCGGGTTCTCCGGCTCCGATGCTGAAATATAGTTTGGCTGACGGCGATACGGTTGTATATGCACCAGGAATGATGCCCGTTATTATCACAGATATGTCTGCCTTTACTATTATGCCAAATGTTTGCCCAGTTGGTAAAATACCGGGCAGCAATTTCCCGGGTAAACCCTTGCCAGGTGAAATGCCGAATGGAGCCAAACCCCTGCACCACCGGCTCCTGGTTACCAAATAATCTTCTGCTGAAAACATTTTCAAAGCCGGCTTGCTGCCGGTTTTTTTTATTTCATAAAAAATGAAGTAAGGTGATAAAAAAAGCCCCCCGGATATCGGGGGGCTTTGATATAAGCAATTTGCTATTTCGAATTAGTCATTGGTTTGCTTCACCAGCAGACCAGATTTGATCTTGCCAGTGTACTTGTGAACCACTTTCACCACATAGGTTCCATCGGCCTGGCGGCTCAGATCGAAGTCCATACGGAGATATGGTGCACTGTTAGTGAGGGCAAATTCCCTGCTCTCGATCAGCTGGCCCTGGGCATTGTAGATGTAAACACCACGCAGCTCAGCGGTAGTTGAAGGATCGTAGTACAGACGTACCTGGAACTGGCCTTCAGACGGGTTCGGGTAGATCCACAGTTTATCTGAAGCTTCTGCCCCGATAACGATCGGTGCTGAAGTGGCAGAACATCCGTTGATATCTGTAACAGTGGCCTGGTATGTACCCAGTTCATCCACACCTATACCGCTTACGGTGTTGGTGTTATTACCTGTAATCACATTGCCATTGTAAGTCCAAACCCATCCGCCGGCAGCAGCAGCAGGTGAGCTGGTAGCTGTAACAGAGGTTTCGTTCAATGAACCGGGAGTGATCAGCAGGTCAGGAGATGACAGTGTTACCACTGGCAGGGCATTTACAGTCAGAACAGCAGCAGCTGAGGTAACTGAACCTGCGCAAGGTGCTGCAGAAATTACACAGCGGTAACGGTAACCGTTCATGGACAGGGTAATACCTGTAACTGACAATGTGGATGAGGTGGCACCGGTGATATTAGTATAAGTCAAACCACCATCTGTGCTGCGCTGCCACTGGTAGGTCAGCGGACCGCCGGTAGCTGTAGCAGTAAATGTTGTGCTTCCGCCAACGCATACAGAACGGTTAGCCGGGCTGGTAGCCAGCACAGCAGGTTGTACCACGTTCACAGGAACGTTGGTGGTAGCTGAAGTACAAGGAGTAAG
>JAEUVM010000106.1 GCA_016787125.1 Chitinophagaceae bacterium
ACGTAGGAAAATACTGGATGCTCGCCGCAAACACCACAGCGTCAAAACTGGCTTCTTTGAAAAGATTGCCGCGGATGTCGCCGTACACAAAGTACAAGTCGGGTACATTTGCAAAAACCGCCGCCGCCTGCTGCAGTTCAGAATAGTTTATATCGCTTCCGGTGACATTGCTTCCGGGTATCTCCGACAGCCGCTTGCTTAGCCAGCCATTGCCGCATCCTACTTCCAGTATCTTCAGTGGCCGGGCTTTGGCGGTCAGCCATGTTATAAGTTTATCAGCCGATCTCTTTCGTATTATCCATTCCCGGTGGTGCGGATGTGAAGCGGCCACGTCAGGCAGTTGCTGCAATTCATCGTCAGTGTATATTCTGTGCTCTGCCTGCCGCAACGCCAGGTAGTCCTGTTCAAAGGACTGAAATGTATTGCCACCTGTGGCCGAAATATCACCTGGTATCGTCAGTGCTGTTGACATGCTTTTTTCAGAATCCTTGTATTTCAGGTTGACGGTATTTCCAAAGCCGGTGGAGCAGTTTTATTTCGTAAGGAAAGCGATAGAAATTGGTTTTGTATCGAAAGCCTGACAAGGTTTTAATGATCCTGCGTTTTACACCACTGAGCCGTATATCAGATACGGTTGGGTAATACCCGTTCAGCACCGCTTCAAAGTTGCGGATCTTAGTGGTCATATCTGGTGTAAGCCAGGGAGTAAGGGGATTTTTACGGAGGTCAAACCGTTCCCATTGCGGCGTCATCCAGTCTTCCAGTGTTTCAGGAAAACGAAAGCCGGTTTCTTTCACCTTATTGAAAAGTTCTGAACCTTCGGTTGGCACCGGGCTGTACGTATAAAGAACTATTTCAGTAGCGGGATTAACTGCTTTAACTTTTTTAATAAAATTGATATCGAAATCAATTTGCGCCATCACCTGTTCAGGTGTGGGTGCCGGCGTACCCAGCACAAATGAGTATTCTGGAATGATATCAAATTTTCGCATCCGTTCCGCAAAGCGAAGGATCTGTTCACCACTCTGCGTTCCGCCTTTATCCATTTGCTTCAGGATGGCATCATTCCCGCTCTCTGCACCAAAGAATATCATCCGGCAGCCGGCTTCACGGATACGGGCCAGTGATTCATCATGGAATTTATCCATGGTGTCGATCCGGGCCATTCCCCACCAGTTCATTTTTTCTGGTATGATGAGTGTTGAAAAATCCACCGCCCTTTTTTCCGATACAAAAAAGTTATTATCGTGAAACTCGATTGCATCAGCGCCCCATTTATCTTTTATATATTTTACATCGCGGTACACCAGTTCAGCCGATTTGGCTTTCCAGCGGGCTTCAAAAATGGGTACTACGGCACAAAAGGAACAGGTGAACGGGCAGCCGATACTGGAGTGATAAGCCAGTGTTTTATTACCGAGATATGTTTTACCAAGGTAGTGCCGGTCGATCGGGTACAGTTCATTCAGTTTATCGTAAGGTAGGGCTGGCAGCGGGTCTTGGTCAAAAAGATCTTCCTTACTGGTCTTAATGATCCTTCCATCGCTTACATACACCAGGTTTTTGATCAGCTCATACGGTTTGTTGTTTTCCAGTGCATCAAGCAGTTTCGGGAAAGCATGGTCGCCGGGGCCATTCACCACAAAATCCACAAAACCCGATTCCATTACCTGCTTATAATGATTGGTCGGAAAGTAGCCACCCCAGATCATGATGGTGCCGGGAAACTCTTCTTTTATCTTTTTGGCAAAAGGAATGGCCTGTTTTGTTTGCGGACCGGGCATTACCGTAAACCCGATATAGCGGAATTGCCCGGTGCGCAGGTATTCAGCTATTTTTTGATATGGATCGGTTTCGCAGTTACCATCAACGATCACCCAATCGAACAAGCCATTTACCGAGGCGGCAATGCTGAGAATGGCATTGGGCACCCTGTGCTTGACTTCGGCACTGCGGGGATTAAATAAAAGCACCTTATTCATTGGTTTCTAAAACGATAGTTACAAAAAAGCGGTTGCCTGATTAATACCTCATTCTTCCTACTTTTAATGCACAATCAAGTTACGATGTCTTTTCTAAACCGGGTGAAACAACTATTTAATCCCCTTCGGGAAAAAGATCCCCGGACAGCCTATGATCTGTGGGCGGAGGCATACGACCAGCAGCCGGGCAACCTGGTATTGGACCTTGATGAAGCATTGGTTACTGAACTACTGAAGCCAATCAGTATTGAAGGAAAATCAATCGCTGACATTGGCTGTGGTACCGGAAGACACTGGGCGAAACTGTATGCCCAGTCACCCGCCAGGCTGATCGGCTATGATGTATCACCAGGCATGCTGGAGCAACTAAAGCAAAAATATCCCGGCGCAGAAACGTATATCCCGAAAGGGGAATTGCTGACTGATACAACCACCCGGTCTGTGGATATTGTATTATCCACACTGGCGCTGGCACATATGCCGCAGCCTGCTGTTGCACTAAAAGAGTGGGACAGGATTTTACTCCCCGGGGGAAACATTATTCTGACCGATTATCATCCGGCCACGCTTGCAAAAGGCGGTAAGCGTACTTTCAGGTTCCAGGGCAAAACAATAGCGGTGAAAAGTTATGTGCATTCAGTGGAGGAGATCAGGAGGCAGGCGGGGCAACTTGGGTGGAAAGTTGTTCGATTTACAGAACGCCTGATCGATGACAACGTGAAGAAATACTACGAAGACCAAAACGCAACAGATGTGTTTGAAAAATTCAAAGGCACACCTGTTATCTACGGCATACATTTAATAAAAGCAGATGATCCTATTTGATGCCCGCATCGGAAATGAACCCGGATATAAACATCTGCACCTGCAAAACGGGCTTATCCATCGCATTGCTGAAAAAAGGGAGGAACTGCAACCGGGAAATGATGAACAGGTAATTGAGCTGGATGGCGCCAGGGTTTTACCGGGATTTATCAATTCACACGATCATCTTGATTTCAATTGTTATCCGCAACTGGGCAACAGGATATACGAAGACTATACTGCGTGGGGGAAGGATATTCATTCAGCAAATGCGGCAGTGATAAAGGAAATTGAAATGATACCTCCGGCTTTACGGATAAAGTGGGGTTTGTATAAGAACCTGTTAGGCGGATTTACCACAGTAGTCAATCACGGTAAAAAGCTTCCGGTAAGCGATGAGCTGATTCATGTTTACCAGGATTGCGATTGCCTGCATTCTCCTGCATTTGAAAAGAACTGGCGATCTAAATTGAACCTGCCTTTTCGTAAAAAGAAAACTGTGGTGATGCATATGGGAGAAGGAACCAATGCAGTAGCGCATGAAGAGATCAGCAGGGTGATAAAGGCAAATTTTTTCCGCAGGAAAATAACAGCCGTGCACGGAGTGGCGATGGATGAACAACAGGCGGCCGGATTGCATGCATTGGTGTGGTGCCCGTCGTCCAATTTTTTTCTGTTAGGCAAAACAGCTGCAGTGAACCAACTGAAGCAGGTCGTTCCGGTGCTCTTTGGTACAGATTCAACGCTGACTGCTTCATGGGCAGCGGCTGATCATTTTGCAGATGCCCTTGGTAGCGACATGGTCACTGCAACCGAATTGCTTGATATGCTCACCGAAAATGCAGCTAAAAGCTGGGAGCTTCGCCAGAAAGGCTCCATATCAGAAGGAATGGATGCAGACCTGCTGATAAAATCAGGGACAGACATCTTTGAAAAAGAACCATTTGAGATGGTGATTGTTTCCGGAGAAGCAAGGGTTATAAACGAAAGCGAAGCAGACCGGTTGAATAGGTTGCAGGCAAACGCTTTTGACAGGATCATCCTTAACGGGCAGCCTCTATTGGTGAAGAAAGGAATCACTTCACTGGCTGAGGAGGTAATGAGTTACTATCCGGGTTTACATCTTCCTTTTGAAATAAACGGGCAAGTGAATGCCTGATATCCGCAATACCATACGACAATGGCGATGGAAGCTGAAAGGGGCTGGTCGTGAACTGGGAATGCTTACTGGCCACACAAAAACTTTCTTTCGAAAGGCAAGAGGTCAACGCATTCTTGTATATCATGGTGTTTGCCAGCAGGATCATTTGCGGTTCAATACCTTGTTTGTCACACAGAGAATGTTTGAGCGGCAGTTGCAGTTATTTAAGGAATACTTTCACCTGTTGTCGCTTGATGAGTATTATGCGGGCAAATTCAGTGAAGATCGTTTTAATGTATGTCTCAGCTTTGATGATGGATTTGCCAACAATCACAAGTACGTTTTGCCCCTGCTGGAGAAATATGAAGTGCCGGCTGTTTTTTTTATTACCGGGGTGAGAAAAGAAGGGTATGACATTTTGTGGAATGATGCATTGGCCATAGCCCGGCAGTATGGTCCTCACAATATCGAAACAGGAGGAGAAACTTTTATCAAAAACAAAGAAGGGATATACCAATCAGTTCGCACAGGAGCAAAACTGGCTGAACAGTTGCGCCTGCAGGATTTTGATACAAAAAGAGAACTGATCCATTTGCTGGAAGATTGCAAGGCGAAAGCGCCGGCAGATTATTGGCTGCAACTCACCACCGATGAGATCAGGAGCATGGCCGCCAATAAATGGGTGACCGTAGGCGCACATGGATTATATCATAATGATTTGGCAGCATTGTCGCCTGACAAAGTGGGAAATGAATTGCAACAGGTGAAAAGATACCTGGAAGAGCTTTGTGATAGACCGGTAAAGTCGCTGGCATTTCCCTACGGGTCGTACACAAACTCCACGGTGCAACTGGCCAAAAAGGAAGGCTTTACACAGTTATTGGCCGGAATGTTTAACAACGATGAACAGTTACAGGATGAGGCAATGCGGGAGCGATTGACCATCAATCCATATATTTCTGCTGTCAACCAATTGCACGCAACAATCAAAGGCCATTATGACTGATACTGATAAACAATCATATACCGTAGTCCGGCTTAATAAGGAAAACCTGTCTGACTTGGCCCGTCTCCACCTGGCCGTGTATGGCAAGGCTGTTTCGCCAGATTTTTTTCCAAAGAAATATAACACTGCATTTACCGGTGTGGAGTATGTAGGTGTGATTGCCTATAATGATCAGCAAGAACCGGTGGGGTTTTACGGAGTGATACCCTGCTTTGTCAATTATAATGGAAAAAAATACCTGGCAGCACAGTCGGCCGATACAATGACGCATCCAAAGCACCGGTATAAAGGACTGTTCGTTGATCTTTCCAACCAGACCTTTGCCCTTTGCAGAGATTCAGGTATACACCTTGTTTTCGGTTTTCCCAACCAGCATTCCTATCATGGGGCAGTCAATAAGCTCGGCTGGCAGCAGACTGATACGATGAGTTTTTTTATCATTCCGGTAAACGCATCGCTGTTGGCCAGGTTGGGCAACCGATATGGGTTTTTGCAAAAGACATACAAAGCATATTGCAGGTGGGTGCTAAAGAATTTCATTCTCGATGAAAAAGGCGTGCAAAACTCATCGATCAGTGATGGCTACGGAGGTGTTTGCCGTGATGGTGATTACCTGGAGTATAAAACATATAGCCCCACGATGGTGATTAATATTTCAGGCGTAAAAGTTTGGCTTAGTCTGCGGCATTACCTGATGATCGGTGATATGGAAGGGGTGACTGATGCCAATTTTTCGGAAGTGATGAACGGTTTGAAGCGTATTGCTTCCCGGTTTGGGAAAACGCAGATACAGTTTCATTGCAGTACCGGAACCCGCTTGCATGATTTGTTTGCCTCACATTTTCCCGTTCAGCCTTCATACCCGGTGTTATTCCAGGATTTTGGTTCACCGGTTCCTAAGGAAAAAATTAAATTCACATTTGCTGATATAGATATATTCTGATTTATTGCATGCACTTATTATTTACCAGTTATGCAGCAGCGCCGGAATTTTCAAACCCGGATGAATGGCTCAAACGAATTGAAGGCTACACCGGTATCCTTGAAAGTCTTGCGGCAAACCATCGTGTTACCAGTATTGAAAGAATAAACTATGCAGGAGAAAAAAAACAGCAGGGCGTTCATTATTTTTTTGTGAAACAATTTCAGCGGACTGTTCTTTTTCCGTTTCGTATTCACCGCCTGATCAGGAAACTGAAACCAGATGTGGTTTTTATAAACGGTTTTGTTTTTCCGCTTCAACTGATTCAGTTGCGTATTGTGCTTGGGAAAAGGAGCAGAATAATTGTTATTAACCAGGCAGAGAAACCAACAGGCAACAGAAGAAAGATTCTTCAGCGATGGTGCGACAGATTTATAGAAGGCTACCTGTTCCCTTCCAAAACTGCCGGACTGGAATGGGTGGAGAAAGGCATCATCAGCGGTGAAAATAAAATTTACGAAGCATTTCATGGATCGTCAGTTTTCCGGCCGGCTGATAAACAGCAGGCAAGGGACCGGCTGACCGTATCAGGCTCGCCCGTATTCTTATGGGTGGGCCGATTGGACACCAATAAGGACCCGTTGACGGTTCTCAGGGCTTTTTCCGGTTATTTGACCATCAGGCCGGAAGCAAGATTATACATGATCTATCATTCAGAAGAATTGCTTGCTGAAATACAGAAGTTCCTTCTCGAGAAGGAAATGGAGGTCTCTGTGATCATGGTCGGCAAAGTGCCGCATGGGGAGTTGCAGGATTGGTTCAATGCGGCGGATTATTTTATCTCAGCCTCACATTATGAGGGGGGTGGCATTTCGGCCACGGAAGCCATGTCCTGCGGTTGTATTCCGATTCTCAGCGACATTCCACCTTTCAGGGTACTGACCGGTAATGGAGTTTGCGGATATCAGTTTAAAACAGGGGATGAAGTATCATTGCTTTCTGTAATGAGAAAGGCGGGTGAACAGGATTTTCCGGAAGAAAGAGATAAAGTTCTCCGGCAATTCAATGAGCATTTTTCATTTGATGCCATTGCAAAAAAGATAGAGGCCGCTATTATCAGGCAAGATCAGCAAGTGCAATGAAGCGGTCAACACATTTTTCTATGCTCCATTCTGGCTTCGGTACAGCCGATGAAGATGGGCTTGTAATTATCTCTGTTGCCATCTTGCACATCTGATCTTCGTCTTCGGCAAAATGCCAGCCGGCAATTTCATTTTTTAAGGGCTTTGTAAAACTGATCACCTGAGCTCCCGCAAACAATGCTTCGAGGCAAACCATTCCAAATCCTTCATAGGAAGAAGTGTGTAGCAGCAGTTTGCTTCTCTGCATAAGTTGCAATACCGTGGCATGGGGAATTTCTCCGGTAATGTTGATATTCTCCTGTAAGTTTAAATTCCTGATCAGTTGCAGAAGGTTATTTTTCTCTTCACCATCACCAATCAGAACTACTTTACTATCCGGCTTGCTTTTTTTGATATTCGAAACCACATTTATAAAAATGTCAAATCTTTTCAGGCTGATGAGGGAGCCTGCTGCAAGTATATCTATATCCCGGACCGGCTGTTCGTTGCCAAATAACGAAGGATTTACACCGGGTGGTATCACCGTGGAAGGGTTGCAGTTATAATTTTTCTCAAATTCTGTTTGCAAAAAATCAGATAAAGCCACTACCTCGCCGGGATGCGGTTTGATTTTGTTGAAGTAAGGATTGCCCGGTTTGGCATCCTGTCCCATCAGCCAGCAGTAATGTTTTATTTCGGGATGTTTTTTGGCAAACCGGCTTCCTGCCAATGCCGTTTCGCCAAACCAAAAGCTGATGATGACTGTGATGCCGGTTCTTTTACGGATACTTTCGAGTTTACGGGCAATCTTTTTGCGCAGCCAAAGTTTTGCCAGGCCACCTTTATTTCCTCCGCCGAAACTGTAAACCGGAAGTGATCCGATAAAATAATCTCCTTTGCTGAACGGATACTGAAGGGTAAGTACGAGAACGTTTAGCCCCGGATAATTTCTTTTGATACACCTGGCAAATGAGAGTTGGAATGGCAGGCAGGCAGAATCATCTTCATCCTTGGGGAAGCCTGGCAATAGTAATATCAATGTCTTTTGATCAGCCTTCACCGGCAACTGATTTTTTCTCTGCCACTGCCGGGGTAATAATCACCGGAGGGGCCTTTTTGGGTTTAGCCTGCTGAAGCCGGTATAATTTACTGTATTTAAGGAAAACCTGGTAAGAAGTGTTTACTGCGATAGCAAACCCGTCGGCACCATCAAGAAAGCCCCTGCGTAATATATAGCCATTGAAAAAGGCCCAGGCGGGGCGCAGCAGAATCTTAAACCAATTGCTTTTTTTTCCGGATGCGTACAATGATGCAGCGGAAATAGAACTCAACCGGTTATTTTGCCAGACAAGATCATCCGGTGTGGTAAAAGAGTAGTGCAAAATATTTCCTTTAAGCTTCCGGGTTGGAACAGGAGGGTCAAGTATTATCTTGTCATGAGGGTTTAGACCACCCCAACGGGCCATTCGCCTGTCGAACAGCCTGATCTTCGGATCGGGATACCATAATCCATGGTGAATAAACCGTCCGCAATAGTTAGTACAACGGTTCATCTTATAAGCAAATACATCACCGGATCGTTTAGCTATGGCAATTGATTGTACCAGAGTTTCGTCCAGGGCTTCGTCAGCATCCAGGCTCAGGATAAAGTCATTCGTTGCCAATTGCATGGCGAAATTCTTCTGTCCGATATATCCCCTGAATTTTTCCTGGTACACAGTAGCCCCGTAGCTGCGGGCGATGGCCACCGTTTGGTCGGTCGACCATGAGTCCAGCACGATCACCTCATCAGCAATAGTATTTACTGACGAAATACAGCGGCCAATATTGGCTTCTTCATTAAAGGTGATTATGACAACTGAGAGTGCTTTCATTTTCCGCGGTGTAATTATATCGCAAAAAAAGGAACAAGCGTTGGCTGCCTTATTTCCTGGAAAAGAAAAGTGGAAAGAACGTGAAGATCAGGATGCCAAACTGGGTTTCAAGTACCGCTTCTGTAAATGAATAAAGTAACAGAAGCACTACGGAAACGGTGAGGGCCCTGCTTTTTTTATGAAGTGCCAGCTGTACCATCGCCGCACAAATGCCAATAAAGAGCAGCATGCCCGGAATTCCATATTTAAGCAGGGTTTCCAGCAATGCATTGTGGGTATTATAAAGCAGGTAACCATGTTGATTAGCGGCAGCGTTGCCGGTATACATATTTTTTTCAATGTATGCCTTTGCCAGTAACGATTGTGAACGTCCGGCCCCGGTTCCTCCAATCCAGGCATTTTCTTTAGTCAGCATTTCAGGCACCAGCTTCCACTGAAGCAGGCGAAACTGGAGGCCGTTGAAATAATCTCCGGGCTGATAGGATTCCCTGTCGGCCAGCACGGTTTGTCCTTTAAAAAGATCAGCGAAACGGCGGCTTACCGGGTTGTTTGTAAAAAGAATAAGGCCTGAACCGGCTATAATAAATACAGCAGCGATTGCCTTTTGGGAACGGCTGATTTTAAATAAAGTCTTTACAAAAAACAACATATACAGCAGGTAGCAAATAAAGCAGGAGATGATGAGTTTGGAGGATAGTAACAGGAGAAAAAAAACGAGGAATACCGTGACGATAATGTGAATGGCTTTGGAGCCCACCCATTTGCCCGGACCGGCACTTTCTAAAAGAGAGAGAATGGCAAAAAAGACCAGCAGGGAATAATATATGGCATGATGCTTCAGCGGGCTTACCAGTTTGTGATAGAAAAGTGCTGAATCATCGCCGGTGCTGAAATAATTACCGGCTGAAACACTCAAGCAATAAATGGCCCCGGCTGCAACGGTAAGTGTATATATTACCCGTAAAATTTTCCAGTTTTCCGTAGCAAGAAAGTCCGAGCAGCAAATGACAAAAGGTACCACCACCAGGGTTGTTTTCAGCAATAGTTGCCGCCAGTCATCGGGGGTTACCGGGTGAAACAGCAATGATAGGCAGGTATACAAAAAAAAGGCAGTGCAGGCATAAAAAAGTAATCCGGGCTTGGGCGGAGAGAAAAATCGCCCGGTTTTGTACTTGTTGTATAGCAGTGTGGCTGGTACGAGCAGCCCGGCGGCAATACTGTTCACCGCCCTGAATGAAAAGACAAGGCTGATGAGCAGGGCCCCATAAAGCACCAATATAAGCCGGGAAGAGATGAGTGATGATCTGGACTGATTCATGTGGCGCCTGTATTGCAGTTTAGCGATGCCGGCGTTCTGATTTCCTTTCCTTCAGTTTCTGATTTACTGAAAAGAGAGTGGCAGCAATCCAGGCGAGGCAGAGAAATGTAAGGGCGCCGATCGCCATCCAGGTTTTCATTCCCGGCCCTGCGGTTTTTTTTGAAGGGCTGAAACTTTTCAGCAACTGAACAGCTTTGGTGAATTTGAGATTCTCTTTAAACCCGAGCAGTTTCTCATTCATTTCAATGATCTGCCGGTTAATACTTGATCCGTCCACAATCAGTTGGGAAGCGCTCCGGCTATTGCCCCGCAGCAGATTTTCTATAATTCCTTTTGTCGAGTCGAGCTTGGCAATTTCGGCCTCAGTCTTGGTGATAAGTTGTTCAAAACCGGAGCGTTTCACAGCCAGTCTTTCCTTTGCATATTCATTATTTTCAAACCCGGTTATAATTGCCTGTTGTAAGGCGGGCAGCACCTGGTTGTCTGATACAAATACATCCACTGTAAAACCGTTTGGATTATTAGGAGTGAACACCTGCTGAATTTCTTTTGCCTTGAGTTGTTTCAGGTGTGTCAGCAGTTCCTTCGGGCAGTTGAATTGTGCCGATAGTGTTTTATAGTCTTGTTCTTTCAGCAATTGGTTCCAGCCTTCAACAATCTGAATTTGTTCCGGGTTGGAGAGTAGTGAGGAGTGCAGCACCAACCGGGCTTTGTATGTTTTGGGAGTGAGTTTGAAAAACAGGAAACCGGCCGTAAGACCCAGCAGTAAAGCGGCAGCGAACAGCTTGCCGAATCGTTTCAGAAACTGCAGGAATCTTTCTGCCAGCAATAAAAGATCAATGTTTTCCTGGTCGGCGGGGTGATTGTTTTGTTCGTTAGGCATATAGACTGAAATGAATCTTTGAAATAAGTCTGCAGTTTTTTGCGAGCTCCGGCAAAGTAGGAAAAAGTTTCTACTAATCGGTTTCGACCCGTTACCGGTTGCCTTTTTTCGTGAATAAATGTACTGCAGATTTATGTCGTAACCTGCAATGGCATCCTTAACTTCGTTAGCATGATAGGTCTCTTCAATGTAAGACTTTTGTTCACCAACTTCCTGTCACTGGGCTTTGTTCAGATACTTACTTCATTGTCGCAACTGCTGGTGGTTCCCTATATGGTGTCGAAAACCGGTGTGGAAAATTATGGGGTGGTGGTGGTGGCCCAGGTGGTAATGATCTATCTTTCAACGTTTGTTGATTATGGCTTTAATCAGACTGCTACCCGGGAAGTATCATTGAACCGGAACAATCACAGGTTGCTTTCACAGGTTTTTTCCCGGGTGCTTTACACCAAGTTATTTCTTTGTGTCGCTTCTTTTGCCTTTATCCTCCTGCTTTCACTGGTGCTTCCCTTCATCCGTCATCATTTTCTGCTGTATTGTATGGCGTTTATTTATGTACCCGGCGCTTCCTCCATGCCGGTTTGGTTTCTGCAGGGAATGGAAAAAATGAGATGGATGGCACTGGCCTGTTTATTGTCAAGGATATTATTTGTAGCACTGGTTTTTCTGCTGATCAAAAACGCTGGTCATGCCGATCTATGTATTTTCCTGCTTGGCGGTACCAGTTTATTGGCCGGCGTGATTACCAACGTCATTGTCTTCCGCAAGTATAAACTTCAGCTTGTTTCCACCAGCCTCAGGGATATTTATGGCTCATTAAAAGAGGGCTGGCAGGTGGTGGCCTCCAATCTTTCGATGAACATTATCCAATACGGCAACCTTTTTATACTCAGGATATTTACGAACGACCTCGCAGCCGGTTATTATGGAGTGGCAGAGCGGGTGTTCTTCAGTGTAAAACAACTGTTGGTCGCTTTTTCGCAGGCGGTATATCCCCGTATCTGCGCATTGGCATCCGGTGGCGCCGAACAGGTGGAGATATTTGTCAGAAAATTATTTATTCCATTCTTCTTATTAATAGTTGCCGGAAGTATTATGCTGGCGCTGATGGCCCCGTATATCATTGAATTTTTCCTTCAGGAGGCTAATCCTACTTCCGTGTTTATTTTACAAATGTTTTGTATAGTGCTGCCGGTGGTTTGCCTGAATATACCAGGCAGTCTTGCCCTGCTGGCTTACAACCGGAAGAAGCAGTACTTTATGATCTACGGTTCTGCGGTGATTATTTCACTCTTTGCCAACCTGGTACTGGCCAGTGAGTACAGGGAAACCGGTACCATTGCCGCTATATTGATCACCGAACTTGTAATTACTGTAATGGCAATGGTAACCCTCGGCCGATTGCTGAAAAATAAGCTGGTGGTGGCCACATGACCCTGGGGCGACATACATGGGTTATCATTGTTAATTATCTCAACTGGCAGGACACACTTGAATGTGCAATGTCGCTGCTGGAATCCACAGTACGCAATTTTACTATTGTTGTCGTTGATAATGGCTCCGGCAACCATTCCATCGAAAACCTTAGACAGGCATTGGAGCAGAAATGTTCTGTAAGTATTATTGGCAGTGAAGAACTTATTTCTCTTTCTGTTTTGTCAAATCCACCCCGCATATTTCTTGTACAACATTCGCATAACGCAGGATTCGCCGCCGCCAACAATCTTGTTATCTCATCTTTACGTTCGCAGGATGGCTGGGTTTGGCTGCTGAACCCCGACATGATCGTTCTTCCGGATACAATGCAGCAGCTTATTGCTTTTACGGATCAGCAAAAAGAACTTACTGTAACCGGGTCCTTGGTTAAATCGTGGCAGGATAAAAATAAAACGATCATGTATGGCGGAGGAAAGGTGAACTGGAATACTGCTACAGTAACGGAGGTGGTTACAGCAGCCGGCACAGCAAATCTCGATTATATATCCGGTGCAAGTCTTTTTTGTCATCTGTCCTGTTTCAGCGTGGTTGGCCTGTTACCGGAGGAATATTTTCTTGTATGGGAAGAAACAGATTGGTGCCAGCGGGCGAAGCAGGCCGGCATTCACCTCGCGGTATGCAGTGAGGCTGTTTGTTATGATAAGATCAGTACGGTGATAGGCAAGGGTTTCCTGGCTCAGTATTATTACACCCGTAACGGTCTGTTTTTTATACGACGGTATAAAAAAGATAAGATGAATAGGGTACTTTTTGCCGCCCT
>JAEUVM010000112.1 GCA_016787125.1 Chitinophagaceae bacterium
AATGGGCAATAGTCAATGGGCAATAGTCAATGGGCAATGGGCAATAGTCAATACAACGTCCTCAACCTCAGCTACCGATTCGCGGTTGGCAATTTCCCGTTCCCGATTGTCCATTGCCGGTTTCCGATTGCCAATTCACCATTCACCGTTGATTATAAATGACTTAGTTTTCAATAGCCTCATCCCAAACTGTCGGAAAAATATTCAATCTTCAATCTTCAATCTTACACATTCCCGTCTTATCTTTGCCGCCCCTTGGCAGGCTGGTACCTCCGGGGTAAAAAATTATCTTTTCATCTGTACGGCAAAATCCGTGCAGCCTTAAAAATCATAGTATTATGAAAAAAGGACTCCATCCCGATAGCTATCGGTTAGTTATTTTCAAAGACATGAGTAATGGCCATACTTTTTTGAGCCGTTCCACAGCCAATTCAAAAGAAACCGTCAAATGGGAAGATGGCAATGAATATCCGCTGATCAAGCTGGAGATTTCGAATACCTCCCATCCTTTCTTTACCGGTAAGAATGTGCTTGTTGATACGGCGGGCCGTATTGATAAGTTCAAAAAGAAATATGCGAAAAAAGCAGAATAGTATTATCTTTAGCCGACTGCTCCAAATCCGGTAAAACGGGGGAGGAGTTTTGTTTTTCATGGCTATACTTTTAACCCCCTGATTCCTCAGGGGGTTATTTATTTATTACCATTTTGTAATCGCTATCACTTCTAAGGCGGGCCCTACAATTTTACATTGTACTGCAGGTAGACGGGGCCTTTTTTGCCGGGATATTTTTTCTGGTCAAATTCTTCAAGTGACTCAAACTCTGTTTTGGGCAATGATGCCCTTGGCAGTGTTTTACCGGGGGCGTCCCGCACATCAAATTCGTTCATCATAAACACCTTCCCTTTGCACTTTTTGATCAGTTCATTCAGCAGTTTTTTATTCGGCATGGTGCCCTTCCATTTTTTGGCGATCCGTTTGCGGTCAAGCGTGGCCATTGCCACCAGTTCATCACTTTCCATTTTATTGAAACCCAGGTCAAGCGCCGTACCGTTATAACTGAGGTGGTGGCTGACTTTATAAAAAACGGTGCGGTTCAACAGGTCTTCCACGAGGTGTTTTTCATTCCGGCCTTTTTTCTTCCACTTTTCGATAGCATACCAGCTTTGCCAACTGCCGAATTCGGCATCGCCGGGCAGGAGCATCACTTTATTCCCCGGACCTTCCGATTCTATCGCGAGTACCAGGCTGGTATTGTTGATATGGCTGTTCAACCTTAGGGCAAGCGAACCGGCACTGTTGAGCCAGTCAAGGTCAATTTTTCGCCATTCATTTCCGTCAGCAAAATATAAGTCCCTGGTGGCCTTATTAATCTGGTCGGTTACTGCCGGCTTTTGTTTTTCCTCATTGTAAGTGGTTTGGCGCATAATGGTTGTCTGAATGCTCATCTGCCTGCTTTGCTGCTCTTCCTTCGGAACAAGGTACCTGTCGTGGAATGGAATATCTTTTTCTCCTGCTTCTGTACCAATTGAGGAAAATGCGTTGATAGCCATTGAAAAGTCGCCAAAACTGAATCCTGATTTTTTATTTTTCTGAAACACATCCGTGCCTTCTTTTTCATGTTTGTAAACTGATTCTGTATCAAAAGGAGGCCCGAGAATATGAAACTTAAGACCTGGCAGTTTACTGATCTTTATAGTGGCGCCGGGTTCCAGGTATTGGATCTTTGTTTTTTTAACCTCCAGTATATTCTTAATGGCTGTCATGCCAGGCAGCGGATTGCCTGCCACGCCAAGGTTTACATCGGCCAGCGTATTGAGCCCGGTTACAAAAGCATCATGGTTATTGAGAGCCCTCACTTTGTTTTTATCTCCGGATAAGTTAGTTTCTATATCGCCAGCCTTACTTTTGATCGCTGCCAGCGCATTTGAAAATGCATGTTTCATTTTCTTCTTCTTTTCCTGCAGGTCTTTGGCACGCCCTCCGGGATCATCGGGGTGTTCTGTCCAGGCAAACCATGCTTCCCTGATGGTCATCTTTTTGTTTTCAAATATTTCAGGGCATTTATGGAAGCCATTAACATGGTCATTGTGTTCATGCGTGATGACGAGCAGGTCAATAGTATTATCAACATAGGTGGCAAGGTCTTCCAGGTAGGGTAAAAAGTCGTCTTTAGTACCCTGGCAACTGCCACAATCCACCATCATGGTGAAACGATGGGTTCTTCCGCTGTAAAATTTATACACAAAACAATCACCTGTACCCAGGCAATACATTCTTGCCCTTACTTCCGTGATACGTCCTGTTGTTGCTGCTTTTGCCATAGTTCAACTATTTTAATGCTGATGTAAAAAGGCAAATGGTTCGCCGGTTGTATGCATACCATTACTGAAATAGGCTGCAAATTCATTTCCTGTTTCGCTGTCTTCCCCATACTGAAAATCATACTGCGTCTGCACCCGTTTCATATTAACTTTCACCTTATTCTCCTTTTCCAGTGCTTCCACATCCAGCAGCGGTTTGCTGATGGCATATTTAAGTTTTAATGTGTCAAGATCAAAAATCAACGTACAGGCTCCACGCATTTCAAAATGGCCATCGGGAAGCGGTTTGGGGTTTCCTTTTTTGTCTTTGGGCCTGGGGGCATTAAGGTCAAAGTGGCCGGCAAATTCGCCTTTTTTAAATACAATGCCGCTTCGTTGTAAAATGGAGAACACCACCTGGTTGATCTGATTGCCATCTGGCCCTACACGGCTGATAAGCCGGAGATTGGTAACCTCAAAGGAAGGTAAGCTGTATTTTTTGGAAATTTTTACACCGGCTGCGTCGGAGTTGCCAACAAAGGCAAGTCCGGTAAGACGGGCAAAATCTTTAGAAATGGCAAATTTCTTATTCAGTCTCTCATGTAATCCGGGTATTTCTTTTTTTGTATCTGCCACAATGGCGGGCTGTTTGGTTTTCCGCCTGGTTGTACCTGGCGGATCGGCAATACTTACTCCGCCGATATACTGCCGGGTCTTCTTAAATATTTCCTCCCTGCTGTTTTCATACTTTACCAGTTCTGCATAATTGCGCAACTCGGTATTGATCAGGCCAAGCATCTCTATTGTATTATCATCGAGCGAATCGTCTTTCTTCGATGGATCGTCTTTTTCCCCATGTTTATAGCCAAGATTTAGTACCGTATGCCTCAGACTTTCCACACTCAGTGTTTTTATATCCTGCGGATATATACCACGTCGCCGGAATGCTTCAATAAAGGCAAGGCGGTAATCGCGGTTATCATCTGCCACCAGGTCGGCATCGGCTGTAATGATACCGCGGAGGTAATCGCCGAATGTAAGGTCGATCGGCGGGCAATAATCCAGCGCCCTGATACACATCCGCAGCACATGGCCGGCTGCTTTCGCTGCTTCTGTGGCCAATCTGCCCACCAGGTCGGGGTGCAACTCTCCCTGCCGTAGGATGCCAGTGCCTTCTGAGGCAATACGGATGAGGTCGGCAACACGGCTCTTATAAATATTTACAAATGCTTCAAATACTGCTGCCACCAGTATACTGCCACGGGCATGTGGTTCGGTTACGTTGCGGTAATCATCGGGACTGGGTTTTTGTAGTTTCCAAACTCCCGATTTGTCTTTGCTGCCGATAGCATCCCGCAGGCTGCCGTACTGGCCTACTGCGCTGCCAAACTCTTGTGCCAGTTGTCCCAGCAGGGTTTCCGTTGCAAGATCACCCTTGGTTTTAGCGATCTGGTGTTTCAATACTTCCGGGAAGGTAAAGTGCTGGAAAAGGGCCACAATGTCGGCAAAGGCTTCATGGAATGCCAGCATATCCACGTTGGTCGGTTCATTGTATAATCCATAAATACCATCGAGAATGGCGTGGGTTGTTTCATGGGCAATAATATCATGACTAAGGCAGGTAAATACCAGGGAGTCGGGCATGTGCAGCGTTTCATCGGCAGGGTTACTGGCAAAGTAACCAAAGAGCAGGGCCTTCTTCAGCGGGCTGTAATAGGCATTTGGTTCCCGCAAGGCATGGGGATATATCCGTAGTTTCAATACCTGTTTTTCATATTCCTGCCCATCCATCCTGCGGGGTGACCATAAAATTTTGCGCCCCAGGGCTTTTTCAAAATTCTTTATCGTTGTCATCACCACGGCATATACCATCTGCTGGTGAAAATGCGGGTTACTTTCACTGGGTTCCAGGCCATCCTGCGCCAGTATGTAGGGGTCATCCAGGTTTACCGGGGTATAGAACTGGTCGATCGTTGGGTCGTAATCGACCACTTCCACGTACTCTCCAACCGGCCCGGGGTCCAGTTTTTCCCATGGTACTTTGTACAACAGATCGTTGATGGAAGCCGTGTCCATCTTCAGCGAAAGGCTGGGGTCGAAGGCATAGCCTTTGAGTTTGCGGCAGGGGGGTACCTTAATCATGGTGAATGGGGAATGGTGAATTGAGAATGGGTGAATTCATATCTCTAAGTTGCTGTTTTTTTTGGGCTGTAAAGAATAACCAAGCTACCATATTTATGGTATTTTTCCTTAGGGCGAAAACACCTGTTTTTTCCGTGAATTATTGTTGGCTGCTTTTCTTATTAAAGTCAGCCCGCCCTTGGCCCCGCCTTCGTAAATTTGTTGTTCACGTATGAATAAGATCATTTTTACTGAAGAATTTTGCCAGCCTGAAAACCTGCACCCCTTTACACTTACCCGGCAATTGCAGGATATCCGGGTGGGCATCCTCACCATCCGGGAAAAATGGGAGCAGATGCTCGGATTGGTTTCATACGATAAAAAAGAGGATGATTATAAAGACCTCGACCGTTCGGTAAATATTGATGAGGCAATCGGTGAGGGTGCCTGTTTTATGATCCATGGCAATGTGCTGCCAACTCCCTCATTGGTAAAGGCGGTGCGTAAGCTGAAAGACGGTGAGTTTATCGCCGCCGGCAGCGGAAACGGGATCGTGTATCGTATCACAAAGAATGAGATCGTTGACCGCCACAAGATAAAAGTGGGCAAGGCCATCGGCTTTTCTGAAGAAGTGATAACGATCCAGTTTCCATGGGAGATCTTTCAACTGAACAACTGGGCCATCCGCCAGGATTTTAATTTTTTGACCAAAAACAGAAAGTCGCAGCCCATACCCAAGTCAAACAAGGTGATAAAGCCATCACAGGTATTTATTGAAAAAGGAGCGGTGGTTTCTCATAGCATCATCAATGCCTCCACGGGCCCGGTTTATATTGGCCGTGATGCGGAGGTGATGGAGGGAAGTATCATCCGCGGGCCATTTGCCATGGGCGAGGGTGCATGCCTTAAAATGGGTGCTAAAGTATATGGCGCCACCACGCTGGGACCCGGATGTGTGGCCGGTGGTGAAATAAAGAACGCCGTTATGTTTGGTTACAGCAATAAAGCGCATGATGGCTACCTCGGCGATGCAGTGATAGGTGAGTGGTGCAATCTTGGCGCCGGCACCACCAACTCCAACCTGAAAAACAACGCTGGTGTGGTGAAGATATGGACACCCAAAGGCGAAAAACCGGCAGGTACCAAATGCGGCGTGATGATGGGCGATTATTCCAAAACGGCTGTTAATACTTCCATCAACACCGGTACGGTAATAGGCGTATGCTGCAATGTGTTTGGCTCGGGGCTTACGCCCAAATACATACCCAATTTCAGCTGGGGCAGTGAGGGAGTAAACGGATATCAGATCGGCAGGGCGCTGGAAGATATTGCCAACTGGAAACAACTGAAAGGACAGGTGCTTACTGATGGTGAGAAAAGTATTTTGAACTATATATTTGAAAAATGGTAAGCCGCTTCCGGCGGATGCTTAATTATTAAAAACGAACAATAATCAACGAATGAGAAAACAAATTGCCGCAGCCAACTGGAAGATGAACCTCACTTTTCAGCAGGGAGAAAAACTGCTGGATGATATACTGGATGCTGAAGTGAAAATGGCTGATCACCAGCTTACCATTTTTGCCGTACCCTATCCTTACCTGCTGATGACGAGAAGTGAAGTGGAGACTGATGAACAGAATTATTATGTGGCTGCGCAAAACTGTTATCATAAAAAAAGCGGTGCTTATACCGGTGAGGTTTCTGCTGAAATGCTGCACTCCATTAACATTAAGTATTGTGTGATCGGCCACAGCGAACGCCGGGAATATTTTAATGAAACCAATGCCACCCTGGCCGAAAAGACAGATCTGTGCCTGGCGAATTTTATCACCCCCATCTTTTGTTGCGGTGAGCCGCTCAGTATCCGGGAGGCCGGTAAGCAAAATGAATATGTGGCCAATCAGCTGAAAGAATCGCTTTTCCATTTACCGGCAGAGAAGGCTGCCACACTTATCATAGCGTATGAGCCTATCTGGGCCATTGGCACGGGTAAAACGGCCACTACCGAGCAGGCACAAGAAATGCACCGTTATTTACGTTCTGTACTGGCAGAAAAGTATGGTGACATTACAGCCAGTGAAATACCCATTTTGTATGGCGGCAGTGTAAAGGCAGGTAATGCAGCAGAGTTGTTTGCCTGTCCTGATGTGGATGGTGGCCTGGTTGGCGGAGCTTCGCTGGTGGCTGGCGACTTTATTGCTATCATGAAAGCGTTGAAGTAGTAAGTTGTAAGTAATAAGTTGTAAGTGGTAAGTAATAAGTTTTAAGTAGTAAGTTGTCACATACCATAGATCTTGTGGTGGTTTTTTTTCGGGTTATTTATAACAGCTCAGTAATATCCAACCCCCGTTTCACATAGTATTACAACGACAGAACCAGGTACTGCTCAGCTTCCTGAAGATAAGGGCTGTGGTAAATGGCCGGCATATATACCCCTTGCCCGATTCGAAACCAGTGGTGATACCCGTGGCAGAAAATAATCCCCGCATCGTCATTACCGACGGGTATCATATTACCCGCCCGCTGAAGCTGGTGTATAAAGACATTCACCTTTATTGCTTCAAGGTATCCTGTGCCATGAGCGACCGGCAACTGTATATCAGCATGGCATCGCTTGCCTTATTGTACCTGACAGGTTTTTTTACCGGCTGGCTGGTTTTGAAGGTGATCAGCTTTTTGCCAATCGTGTACCTGCTTTTTTTCTATTATCTGAACAGGAAAGATTTTTTCCGGCTGGTACCTGTGCTTAATTAGCGATGGCCGCTGCTTCACTGGCGGGAAGGGGCACATGATCAAAAACATTCAGCTTATCCAGGTCCAGTATGGTACTTCTTTTATCTTCACTGGGATGGTACATCAGCCGGAATTTGGCGCCGTATACAATTTCCGAAGCGTGGTAAGAAGTACGGCCGATAACACTGTTGGAATAAACATCATCAAAGGCTTTGATAAACGCCATCAGTTCCAGGTCGGTATTGGCAAAATCTTCTTTGGTAAATCCGTAGAGCGGACTTTTTTCATTGATATGGTGAACGATGGTCCAGCTCATGGCAAGGATATTGATCTTTGCTATTTCCAGTGGCAGGTTGAAAAACTTGTCGACCACTTTTCCGTTTTCCTCGGTTGAAATAGCGAGTGTAAGCTGTACTTCTGCTTCGGACAGGCTGTTATTTTTAAACGGGGACATTCGGAACATGAGGGCGGTTTCGCCTTTGTAAGGTGAAATCAAGGCATTTTTACTGAAACGGAGATGGATTTGTGGCCTTGCAAAACGACCGTAAAACAAACCGGTGGCAATAGCGAAGCTCAGCAGCCCGAGGAATGCTTCGAAGGTGGAGACGGCACTGGCCATGAAACCAACGGGGCTGATACGGCCGTACCCAACCGTGGTAAAGGTTTGAGCAGAAAAGAAAAAGACTTCTGTAAAGTTCTTCCATGAGGAGCCGGTATTCACACCGGCCAGGTGATCGATACCGATGAGGTAATAAATGCCGGCAAACAGAAGGTTGATAAAAATGTAGATACAAAGCAGCAGCAGCAGGAACTTGCCTCTTGGCATTTGCAGCATGGTATGATACCAGCTGTAGCGGTCGGCTAATGCCACGCCCCGCTTAATGGCGTTTGGTTTGCCATCTTTATTCAGGAAGCGGCCACCGGTATTATTGCTGTTGGTGCCAAAACCGGTATTTTCAACGGATTTGAGGTTGCGGAATTTTTTCAGCATTGCCATACTCAAATGTAGAAATTATTTGGGGTAAATGTTTCGCTGCTTTCATGTGGCTGCATTCAGCTAATTTTATCACCTGATGGAAAGGAAAAAGATACTCTGGCTTTGCAGTTGGTATCCCGGGGCTGTGGAACCATTCAACGGCGATTTTATTCAGCGCCATGCCAGGGCGGCGGCTTTGTACAATGATATTTACGTTATACATGTTTACGGTGACAGTTCCGGGCAAATAAGGGAGAT